>JAEKLF010000244.1 GCA_019509985.1 Burkholderiales bacterium
GCCAGCACGGGCGCGATCAGCCACTGTGCGGCGCGCTTGAAACGGTCAACGATGGGCATAGCGGTCTCCTCCTCAATCAATCGGGTCATTGCGGCGCTATCTTGCGCCAGCTCGGTGTCAATGCAACGCGCGGTAGATCTCCTCGGCAAGCGCGCGCGTTCTGCACTTCAGTGCAGCGCGCGGTAGATCTCCTCCGCCAGCTCGCGCGAGATGCCCTTCACGCTCGTCAGCTCGTCCACGCTCGCGCCGGCCACACCGCGCACGCCGCCAAAGCGCTGCAGCAGCTGCGAGCGCTTCTTGGGCCCGACGCCTGGCACGTCCTCCAGCCGCGAGCCGCCCGTGCGGGTGGCAGCGCGCTTGGCGCGCATGCCGGTGATCGCGAAGCGATGCGCCTCGTCGCGGATCTGCGCGATCAGCATCAGCGCGGCCGAGTCGCGGCCCAGGTAGACCTTCTCGCGACCATCGGCAAACACCAGCTCCTCCAGGCCGACCTTGCGCCCCTCGCCCTTTTCGACGCCGGCGATCAGGCCCAGGTCCAGCCCCAGCTCCTCGAAGACTTCGCGCGCCATGCTGACCTGGCCGCGCCCGCCATCGACCAGCACGAGATCCGGCAGCCGCCCGGTTCCGAGCTGCGCGGCCTCGGCCATCTTGCTGTAGCGGCGCGTCAGCACCTGGCGCATCGCGGCGTAGTCGTCGCCACCGGTGATGCCTTCGATGGTGTAGCGCCGGTACTGGCTGCTCTGCATCTGGTGCCCCTCGAACACGACGCAGCTGGCCATCGTCGCCTCGCCGGCGGTGTGGCTGATGTCGAAGCATTCGACGCGGAACTTGTCGATCTCGGGCGGCGCCAGATCCAGCGCGTCCACCAGCGCCCGCGTGCGGGCCTGCTGCGAGCCTTCCTCGGCCAGCAGGCGCGCCAGCGCCAGCTCGGCGCCCTTGACGCACATCTCCTGCCAGATGCGCCGCTGGCCGCGCGGCTGGGCCTGCACGGTGACGCGGCTGCCGGCCTGCAGGCCCAGGGCCTCGGGCAAGCTGGCGTCCACCGCCTCGCTGACGACGATGAGGCCGGGCACGGGCGAGGCGAGGTAGTGCTGGGCCATGAAGGCCTCCAGCACCTGGCGCTCGGGAGACAAGGCCTCGTCGTCTTCGAGACGCAGTGCGGTCGCATCGTCGACATGCTTGGGAAAGAAGGCGCGATCGCCCAGGTGGCGCCCGCCGCGCACCATGGCCAGGTTCACGCAGGCACGCCCGCCCTGCACCTTGACGGCCAGGACGTCGACGTCGCGCTCGCCGCCGGTCGCGCTGCTCTCCTCGATGACCTGCTGCTGCAGCACCTTGGACAGCGCCTGGATCTGGTTGCGCACCTCGGCCGCAAGCTCGTATTCGAAGCGCTCGGCGTAGGCGCCCATCTGCTCCTGCAACGAGGCCATCACCTCGTCGGTCTCGCCGCGCAGGAAGCGCTCGGCGCTCGCCACGTTGCGTGCGTACTCGCCCGTCTGCCCGGCCGGCACGCAAGGGCCGGAGCAGCGTTTGATCTGGTGCAGCAGGCAGGGCCGGCTGCGGTTGTTGAAGACGCTGTCTTCACAGGTGCGCAGCTTGAACACCTTCTGCATCAGCTGGATCGACTCCTTCACCGCCCAGGCGCTCGGAAAGGGGCCGAAATACTGGTGCCGCTTGTCCACCGCGCCGCGGTAATAGGCCATGCGCGGGTAGGCGTGGGCCGTGATCTTCAGGTAGGGATAGCTCTTGTCGTCGCGGAACAGGATGTTGAAGCGCGGGTTCAACGTCTTGATGAGGTTGTTCTCGAGCAGCAGCGCCTCGGCCTCGGTGCGCACCACCGTCGTTTCCAGCCGCGCGATGCGCGCGACCATCATGCCGATGCGTGTGCCGCCGTGGTTCTTCTGGAAATAGCTGCTGACGCGGCGCTTCAGGTCCTTGGCCTTGCCGACGTAGAGCACCTCGCCCTTGGCATCGAAATAGCGATAGACGCCCGGCAGCGGCGGCAGCGCGTTGACCTCGGACACCAGCCGTTCGCGGGCCTCGCGCGCGGCGGCCTCGACCTCGACGGTGCGCGCCTGTTCGGCCGCCTCGATGGCGGCGCGCTCGGTCGCCCATTCAGTTTGCTGTTGTTCACCGAGATCGGTGGGGGTAGGGGTCGTGCTCGACATGGCGGCGGATTTTGGCCCGGGACGTTTGCCCTTGAATAATCGGCCCATGAGTGCACCGGTGCTTTGGGACCTCTTTTGCCGTGTCATCGACAACCATGGCGACCTGGGCGTGTGCTGGCGCCTGGCGCGTGACCTGGTGGCGCGCGGCCAGCGCGTGCGGCTGTGGGTGGATGATCCCTCCGCGCTGGCCTGGATGGCGCCCGACCGACCAGCCGGTATCGACGTGCACGCCTGGCCGGGCGGCGGTGCCGATGTGCGGCCAGGCGACGTCGTCATCGAGGCCTTCGGCTGTGAACCGCCGCCCGCTTTCATCGCCCGCATGGCAGCACGGCAGCCGCAGCCACGCTGGATCAACCTGGAATACCTCAGCGCCGAGGGCTATGTCGAGCGCAGCCACGGCCTGGCGTCGCCGCAGTTCAGCGGCCCCGGCGTCGGGCTGACCAAACATTTCTTCTACCCCGGCTTCACGCCGCGCACCGGTGGCCTGCTGCGCGAACCCGGGCTGCTGGAACGCATCCTGACCTTTGATGGCCGCGACTGGCTGGCTCGGCAAGGCTGGGCGCCGCGGCCCGATGAGCGCGTCGTCAGCCTGTTTGCCTATGCCAACGCCAGGCTGCCGGCCTTGCTCGACGAGCTGGCCACGCAGCCCACGCTGCTGCTCGCCTGCCCGGGGCCGCTGCAGGCGCAGGTCGCCGATCAACCCGGGCTGCGCACGATGGCCCTGCCCTATCAGTCCCAGGACGACTACGACCGCCTGCTGTGGGCCTGCGACCTGAACTTCGTGCGCGGCGAGGATTCCTTCGTGCGCGCCCACTGGGCCGGCAAGCCCTTCGTCTGGCAGATCTACCCGCAGGACGACGGCGCTCACGCGGCCAAGCTGGAAGCCTTCATCGCGACGGCTCAACTGCCGGCGCGCTGGGCCGCGTTCTGGCGCGGCTGGAATGGCCTGGCACCCCTGCCCGCGCTGCTCGTTCCCGACCCGCCACAGGCCCTGAACTGGCGTGCTCATTTGGCGCAGCAGCCCGATCTGGTCAGCCAGCTTCTGGGTTTCCTGGGGGTTTCCCGCTAGAATGACGGGCTTTGCCGCGCCACGCCGGGGACATTGTTCTGGGAAGTCTGGTGCGCTTTTGCTGGCTCCTGTCAGCCTCAACACCCCACGCAACACCCATGAAGATCGCTCAAGAAATTCGCGCCGGCAACGTCATCATGCACGGCAAGGACCCGATGGTCGTGCTGAAGACCGAATACAGCCGCGGTGGCCGCAATGCCGCCACCGTGCGCATGAAGCTCAAGAGCCTGCTGAACAGCTCGGGCACCGAAGTCGTCTTCAAGGCCGACGACAAGATGGACCAGATCATTCTGGACAAGAAGGACTGCACCTACACCTACTTCGCTGACCCGATGTACGTGTTCATGGACGCCGAGTACAACCAGTTCGAGGTCGAGGCCGAGAACATGGGCGACGCCATCCAGTACCTGGAAGACGCGATGCCCTGCGAAGTGGTGTTCTACGACGGCAAGGCCATCTCGGTCGAACTGCCGACCTCGCTGGTGCGCGAAGTCACCTGGACCGAGCCGGCCGTCAAGGGCGACACGTCGGGCAAGGTGCTCAAGCCGGCCAAGATCTCGACCGGGTTTGAAATCCCCGTGCCCATCTTCGTGGCCCAGGGCGACAAGATCGAAATCGACACCCGTACGCACGAGTACCGCAAGCGCGTCTAAGCGCTCCGGCCTCGCCAACAAAAAGCCCGCTGCAAGCGGGCTTTTTGCTTATTCGGCGTCGTCGGACAGGTCCGGCACTTCGGGTTCGGCATCGATCTCGCTGTCGAAATCGGCCGTGGCCTTGACCGGGATCCAGGGGCGGTCCAGCGGGCGGTAGACGCGGCTTTGCAGGCGGCTCAGGCGGTCCGAGCGCTCGATGGCGTTCATCACCTGCTCGGGAGCGATCAGCATCGCGAAGGGGTCAGCCAGATTCGGGGTGGTGGACAGCATGGTGGGCCTCGTGTTTGACGATGACTCCACTGTAGGCAGCCGGGCCGCGCCGCAACAGTCGGCTCAGCGCCCTAGCGGCTGTAAGACTTTTCCCTACACGCCTGCTTGGGCGAGAACTAGTTGGCGTTGCGGGCGGCGTCGGCGGCGCGCTGCCGTTCCTGGATGACGCGGCGCAGGTCCCTGGCCATCACGTCGCGGCCGCCGCGGGCCGCAAAATCGGCGGCGGTCAGCTCCTGCTCGTTGGCCGCGCGCGGCTCGGCGCCGGCCTTGAGCAGCAGCGGCACGAGGTCGCCATTGCCGTAGCGGGCCGCCATCATCAGCGGCGTCGTGCCGTTGTCCGAGCGTGCGTTCAGCTCGGCACCCTGCTCGATGAGCCAGGCGGCGACGCCGTTATCCGGCCCGCTGCAGGCGTAGTGCAGCGGCGTCCAGCCCTCGCGGTTGATGGCCGCGCCGCGCTTGACCAGGGCCTTGGCCGCCGGCAGCGAACCGCGGATGGCCGCGATCATCAGCGGCGTCTCGCCCTGCGCATTGGGCGTGTCGACCTCGGTCTGTGGCGACGCCAGCAAGCTGTCCAGCGCGCGCAGTGAGTTCTCGCGCAGCGCGATGAAGATGGCCTTGCGGCCGCGCGCATCCGGCTGGTTGGGGTCCACGCCCTTGAGCAGCAGGCTGAGTACTTCGCGCGGATCGTTCAACTCGGCGGCCATGACCAGGTCGTCGATGGGCGCGGCGCCGGCCGAGCCGGCAACGGCCAGTGCGAATGCAGCCAGCCAGGCCTTCATGCCGCCACCGCCGGCAGGCCGAACAGCCGCCGCGTGTTCGCCGTCGTGATGGCAGCCAACTCGGGCACGGGCAGGCCGACCGCATCGGCCACCGCCTTGGCCACGTGCGGCACATAGGCCGGCGAGTTGGTCTTGCCGCGGAACGGCACCGGCGCCAGATACGGGCTGTCGGTCTCGATCAGCACGCGGTCCAGAGGCAGCAGCTTGAGCAGGTCGCGCAGGTCCTGCGCGTTCTTGAAGCTGACGATGCCGGAGAAGGAGATGTAGTAGCCGCGCTCGACGGCGG
>JAEKLF010000326.1 GCA_019509985.1 Burkholderiales bacterium
CGGCGGCCTTGTTGAAGTCCGCGTACGTCACGTACAGGCGCAGTTCCGGGCGCTTCCAGAAGTCCGGGCCGGTCGACAGCGCCGGGCCGATCGTGACCTTGGTCAGGTTCTCCTGCGAGCCGTTGTTGGGCTTGCGGCCCGAGAAGCCGATTTCGGTCAGGAACTTCAGGTTCTTGGTGATGCCCAGCGAGCCGCGGCCGCCCAGCGTGTAGGAGTTCCACTTCACGCCGCCGCTGGCCTCGTCGTGCTGGTACAGCGCGATGGCCTGGCCGCCGAACGCGCCGATCTGCCACGACGGGCTTTCCACGACGCGCCAGGTCTTGGTGTTGGTGTCGGCCGTCGCGTTGCCGAAGCCCTGGTTGATGTTGGTCGAGCCCTGCGCGTACTGCACCCAGATGTGGTTGCCGCCGCCGAAGAACTTGTCCTGCACGTGCTCGGCGGTCAGGCCGAAGCCGTCCTTGCCCTTGACCCCGCCCTGGCTGTCGGCCTTGGAGAACGTGGCCACGAAGCGCAGCTTGCCGTCCGGGTTGGCCTTGATGTCGTACAGCTGCGCGTGCAGGCGGGCGATGCCGTTGGCGCCGCCGTTGGCGTCGGTCTTGTAGCCGGCGAACCCGAACTTGCCGAAGCCCGCGTCGATGTTCTCGACGCCCGCGCCCACGCCCGACATGTTGGTGAAGAACGTGTCGACGATGTGCACGTCGTCACGATCGCGGCGCTTGCCCATCCAGAACAGCGCGCCCGGGGCGATGTCCACGCCCTTCATCTCGACGTAGGCCTGCTCGATGCCGTAGTCGTGGTTGGTCTCGCTCTGCGGGCTGTAGAAGTTGGTCATCAGCACGGCGTTGAAGTCCACGCCGTCGGCCTTCATGGCCTGGGCCAGCTGGAACTCGCCGTAGAAGTCGCACTCGTTGCCCAGGCGGTACTTCAGGCCGGGGCTGTTCAGGCCGTAGCACTGGCGCGATTCGCCGGAAACCGTCGTGGCCGCGGGGCCGCCGCGCATGTAGCCGGTCCAGTCGACGGCGTGGGCGGCGCCGGCGGACATCAGCGTGCCGCATGCGGCGGCGAGGGTGGCGATGCGAGTCGAGGTGGGATAGGGCATGGGGTGTCTCCTTGGGTTGTCGGTGGGCCTGCGCGGCGATCCGATGCCGCCGCGACGAGGTGCCGCCAGCGTAGGAACACGCGCCCGTCGGCGCTGCTACTCGACGGCCTGATGCCGATACCGTCTTGCAGCCTCGCGCCTGGGTTTTCCCCCGCGCCGCACCCGCGAACGAATTCACGCGGCCGCGCAGCGCCCGATACTTTGATGCCGAATGCATCGGTCGCTGCACCGCATCAACCACGGTGCGTATCGATGATCTACAGGAAAACCCTCAAAGTCGGCCGCAAGAAAGTATCGGCATTCGCAGTGGAAGTACCACGCGGCCGCGGCCGGAATGCCGACACTGGCCCCGTGCCGCAGTTGACGGTGCTTCACGAAAATACAGGAGACATATGACGCGCAAACCTACTCCGGTCCTGGGCCTGGCCCTGGCCGTGTCTC
>JAEKLF010000048.1 GCA_019509985.1 Burkholderiales bacterium
GCAGATAGCCCAGGCCGCGCACGGTGCGCACGGCCAGGCCGGAGCCTTCCAGCTTCTTGCGCAGGCGGTGGATGTAGACCTCGATGGAGCCGCCCTCGTCGGTACCCCAGGCCTCGACGATCTGCGCCTTGGTGACGACGCGGTCTCGCTCGGTGAGCAGCAGGTCCAGCAGCGTCCATTCGCGCGGGCTCAGCTCCAGCGGCTCGCCGCCGACGCTGGCGCGCCGCGCGGCGCGGTCCAGCATCAGGCGGCGCAGCTGCTGCGTCTGCGAAGCCGGGCGGCCGCGGCGCAGCAGGGCGTGCAGGCGAGCTTCCAGCTCGGGGAAGTCGAAGGGCTTGGTCAGGTAGTCGTCGGCACCGGCCTGCAGGCCGGCGACGCGGTGCTCCAGCGCGTCCAGCGCCGTCAGCACGAGGATGGGCAGCGTGCGGCCGGCCTCGCGCACACGCTTGAGCACGGTCAGCCCATCGACCATCGGCAGACCGAGATCGAGGATGGCGACGTCGAAATCCTGCTTGCGCAGCAGGTACTCGGCCACGGCGCCGTTCTCGGCCCATTCGACCTTGAACGATGCGTTAAGCAACTGCTGCTGCAGCGCATCGGCCAGCAGGGGGTCGTCTTCGGCGAGCAGCAGGTTCATGGCCGCCGACTTTAGCGGTGGCCAGCCTCATGGTTAATACGATATTAAGTTTCTTAATTGACGGTAATGATGCCGGCATGCTCCGCGCCTGCGCCCTTGCCGCGTCCCTGCTCGCCGCGACGGCCCAGGCCGGGCCGCAGGCGGATGTCGTGCATTGGTGGACTTCGCCCGGCGAGACCGCGGCCATGCATGCGCTGGCCGACGCCTACCGCGCCGCGGGTGGCCAATGGCGCGACCTGGCCGTCGTCGCCTCCGAGCAGGCGCGCGCCGTCGTCATGGAACGACTCAAGGCCGGGAACCCGCCGATGGCCGCGCAGTTCAATCCCTCCCAGCCTTTGCGCGAACTCGCCCGCCAGGGCCAGCTCAATGCGCTGGACGACATTGCCGAGCAAGGCCACTGGGCCCAGACCTTGCCCGCCGTGCTGCTGGACGCGGTGCGCGTGGACGGCCACATCTACGCCGCGCCGCTGAGCATCCACATGCCGGCCTGGTTGTGGAGCTCCAGGGCCGCGCTGGCCAAGGCGGGTGTCAAGGCCGAACCGCGCAGCGTGGACGAGCTGTTCGCGGCGCTGGACAAGCTGCAGGCCGCCGGCCTGATCCCGTTGGCCCACGGCGGCCAGCCCTGGCAGGACCTGAACCTCTTTGCCGCGCTGCTGGCCAACCAGGGCGGGCGCGAGCTCTACCTGGCCGTGCTGCGCGACCACGACGCCGCGGCCCTGGCAGGGGAGCCGTTGCGCCGGGTGCTCGTGACCTTCAAGAAGCTGCACCGCTACGTCGACCCCGCCTCGCCCGGCCGCAGCTGGAACGACACCACCGCCCTGCTCGTCAGCGGCCGCGCCGGCCTGCAATTCATGGGTGACTGGGTCAAGGGCGAGTTCACGGCCGCCGGCCAGTTGCCCGGCCGCGACTACGGCTGCACGCCCGGCCTGAGCCCGCGCTCGCCCTACATCGTCGACGGCGACGTGCTGGTCTTTCCCAAGGACAAGGACGGCAGCGCCCGCGCCGCGCAGCAGCTGCTGGCGCGCGTGGCGACCGCGCCGGCCACGCAGCTGTCTTTTAGCGCCCGCAAAGGCTCGGTGCCGGTGCGCATCGACCTCGACACCCGCACGCTCGACGCCTGCGCGCAGATCGGCGCCGCCGCGCTGCGCGATGCCGGCCGACTGGTGGGCAACACCGAGATGCTGCTGGCGCCCGCGCAGCTGACGGCGCTCGAACATGCCGTCAGCGACTACTGGAACCGAGACATCCCCGTACAGACGACGCAGCAGACGCTCGCCAAGATTCTGCTGAACCCAAACAACAGCACCGACAGGAGACTTCCTTGACCCGCGTTCACATCCAGGATCTCAGCATCCGCTTCGGCAACCAC
Organism: Burkholderiales bacterium; assembly: GCA_019509985.1. Taxonomy (GTDB): domain Bacteria; phylum Pseudomonadota; class Gammaproteobacteria; order Burkholderiales; family Burkholderiaceae_C; genus Pelomonas. The sequence continues at coordinate 2,007 of JAEKLF010000048.1, forward strand.
GAGGTCATCAAAGGCCTGGACCTCGACGTCAACAGCGGCGAGTTCCTCGTGCTGCTGGGCCCGTCGGGCTGCGGCAAGTCGACGCTGCTGCACACGATCGCCGGCTTGAATCAAGTCAGCGGCGGCAGCATCCACATCGGCGAGCAGGACATGACGAACGCCGAGCCCAGCCAACGCGGCGTGGGCATGGTGTTCCAGAGCTACGCGCTGTACCCGACGATGACGGTGAAGGAGAACCTGGCCTTCCCGCTGAAGATGGCCAAGACACCGAAGGCCGAGCTGGAAAAGCGCGTCGCCGCCGCGGCCGACATGCTGCAGCTCACCTCGCTGCTGGAGCGCAGGCCCGGCCAGCTGTCGGGCGGCCAGCGCCAGCGGGTCGCCATCGGCCGAGCGGTGGTGCGCGAGGCCAAGGTGGTGCTGCTGGACGAGCCGCTGTCCAACCTCGACGCGAAGCTGCGCACCGACCTGCGCCGCGAACTGAAGCTGCTGCACAGCCGCCTGGGCAACACGATGATCTACGTGACCCACGACCAGGTCGAGGCGATGACACTGGCCACGCGCATCGTCGTCATGCACCAGGGCGTCATCCAGCAGATCGGCACGCCGGCCGAGGTCTATGAGAAGCCGACGAACCTGCGCGTGGCCGGCTTCGTCGGCTCGCCGGCCATCAACCGCATTGAGGGCCAGGTCGGCGAAGGCGGCGTGTTCGCTTCGCCTGCCTTCAGCGTGCCGCTGCCCGCCGCGATCGCGTCGCGCCCCCAAGGCGAAGTGCTGACGCTGGCCATCCGGCCGGAGAACGTGCGCGTGGGTGCGGCCGAAGCCTTCGAGGCCGAGGTGCAGCTGGTGGAGCCGTTAGGCAACCAGCACGTCGTCTGGCTGAGCTGCGCGGGCAGCACCGTGTCGGCTGTGCTGCCGGGCCAGCCGGACGTGCAGGAAGGCGCGAAGGTGCGGTTCGGCTTCGATGCGGGGAAGACGATGTGGTTCGATGCGGCGGGGGAACGCATCGAGACCTGAGGCCCGCCAGCCCGGCGACGGGCCATTGACAGCAATTCCGGAACAGTCCGTTCCAGCGACTCGATCTTTTGATACCGCCGCTGCCCCCGATGTGCCTGCTTGTGCGAGGCCGTCGGAGGACGCCAGCACACCCGGGGGCAACCCATCGGTGGCCCGGCAGCAAATCGAAAGACGAGTCCATGAAGTACAAGACCCTTGCTCTCTCCGCCCTGGCCCTGGCGGCCAGTTCTGTCGCCGTCGCCCAAGCTTCGGGCCCGCAACTGACGCTCTACGGCATCGTCGACGCCAATGTGCAGTTGCTCGACGGCGCCTCTAGGCAGACCCGAGTGCAGTCGGGCGGCCTGTCCGGCTCGCGGCTGGGCCTGCGCGGCAGCGAGGACCTCGGCGGCGGCCTCAAGGCCTTCTTCACGCTGGAGTCCGGCATCAATCTGGACGACGGCACCTATGGCCAGAACGCCTTCTGGGGACGCCAGGCCTTCGTCGGCCTGGGCACGCCTTACGGCAAGGTCTCGCTGGGCCGCCAATACAGCAGCATCTACACGCTGACCAGCGACTTCAGCCAGTTCTCCAACGTCGGCACGGGTGCCAGCACGGCCGTGATCGGCGGCTTCGGCGGCTATGAGCCGGTACGCGGCGGCAACGGCTCGGCCACCGGCAACGGCGGCCCGGCTCGCGTCAACAACTCGGTGAAGCTGGAGTCGGTGAACTACGGCGGCTTCAGCGCCGGGGCCCTGTGGGGCATGGGTGAGGTGGCCGGCAATACCGACGGCAACCGCATCGCCGATGTCTACGGCCGCTACACCGGCCACGGCCTTGACGCGATGCTGTCCGTGGTGGACGACAAGGCGGATGCGCTGGGCCAGAACCTGCGCACCATCTCGGCCGCCGCGGCCTACGACTGGGGCAACTACCGCTTCAACGGTGGCGTGATGCAGGTCGACGATCGCAGCGCCGCCGACAGGGACGGCAAGGGCTACTGGCTGGGCGCCAGCTATCGGCTGGGCCAGCACCTGTTCAAGGGCCAGTACGTCGAAAGCAAGAACGACGGTGCGCTCGCGGACGGCAAGACCCAGGCCTTCGGCGTGGGCTACCAGTACGACCTGTCCAAGCGCACGGCCCTGTACAGCTCGGTGACCCGCTTCAAGAACGAAGGCGTGGGCTATGCCAGCCGCGCGGCCGGCACCATCCCGGTGGGCCTGACCGATGCGAACAACCGCAACCTGACCGAAGTCGTGGCCGGCATTCGCCACAGCTTCTGAGCATTCGACGCCGCTCCTAGGCGCGCGGCAATCCCATCGCGCGCTCTTGGCCCACCCCAGCCGGGGTGGGCTTTTTTGCGGCAAGGTCCGGGGACGAGACCGCCCACCGAGACGCTACGGCGGTGGCCTGATGCCGTACTCCTCGACGATGGCCCGAACGGCGCTCGAACGAATCTGTTCCAACTCGCCGCTGGCTGCCATGGCCCGCAATACCTCCTCGATGCGCGGCACCAGTTCGGCGTGGCGCACATGCAGGAAGTGGTACAGCGGAATGCGTTGCAGCGGGGGATCGAGGGGATGCACCTCGGCGTCGAGTCCCAGTTGGTGAAGGATGAGCACGCCGCTCAGGCGGTCGTTGACGCCGACCTCGATGCGCTCCGCAGCCACCATGCGCATGAGAACGTCCATCGACGGGACGGCGGTCACCCGGCTCATGCCTCGCGTCCCAGCCTCCGAGGAGCCGACGCCCCGCACGATGCCGACCTGGAAGGGTGCGATCGAGGCCCAGCCCTGAACCTTCAAATCCAGCCGCTTCACGAAGGCCGCCGGTTCGATGTAGTTGATCCACGGCTTGACGGCGATCAGCGTGGGGTACTGGGTTTCGACGTTCAGGATGCGCTGCACCTCGCCGTCGAGACGCCCCTCGCTGGACTCCAGCAGCGAACGCAGCGGCGGCACTGCGACGAACTGCACCGGGATGCCCAGGCGCGCGTAGGCCACCTTGAGGATCTCGCCGCCGATCCGTTGATCGGGCACGCCCTCCAGCCTGGCCAACCGCAACGTCGGCGGCACCGGGTTGGCCGGCGACGCGCTCCAGGCGCTGGTGCCAAGGATGACCGCGGACACAAGCCCGCAAAGCATGCGGAACGGCTGGCTGACGGCGGCCACGGTTCTCTCCTTCTCGGCCGGCACACCCACCACTGCGTTCACGGCAGCCGCGAACGACCATGGCTAGGGCTGCGCCCTGGGCAGCATCGTACGCAGCTTTGCCCTGGAAAGGGCAGGAGGGGGGTTCGGCCAGAAGGGCGCCGCCGGGCTCAGTTTTCCTTGTAAACCCTCACCCAATCCACCTTCATCTGCGCCGGGAACACGGTCGTCGCATCCGGCGAGCCGGGCCAGTCGCCGCCCACCGCCAGGTTCAGAATGATGAAGAAGGGCTTCTCGAACACCCAGGGTGCGCCGGCCGGCAGCGAGGCGGGTGTGAGGCGGTGGTATTCGACGCCGTCGACCTGCCAGATGATTTCGTTGGGGCGCTTGATCAGCGTATAGGTGTGGAAATCGTCGGCCACCGGCGCGCTGAATTGGTAGGGCTTGCCGATACCTTGGGCGCCGGAATAGCCGGTGCCGTGGGCCGTGCCGTAGGTGGTGTTCGGCGTCTTGCCGATGTATTCCATGATGTCCAGCTCGCCGGACGCCGGCCAGGCTCCCGTCTGGCCCAGGCTCCAGAACGCCGGCCAGATGCCGGCGCCTGCGGGCAGCTTCATGCGCGCTTCGACCTTGCCGTAGGTGAAGTTGATCTTGCCGCTGGTGTGGATGCGTGCCGACGTGTAGCCGCAGGGGCTGCCGTTCCAGCAGGGGCCGGGGTTGCTGGCCTTCTCGGCGGTGATGACGAGCATGCCGCTGCCGTCGAGCTGCGCGTTGCGCGCGCTCGACGTGTAGTACTCCAGCTCGTGGTTGCCCCAGCCGCTGTTCTCGGCATTGCCGAGGTCGTAGTTCCAGTTCGCGGCGTTGGGTACGGCGCCGGCGGCGCCGTCGAACTCGTCACTCCAGACCAGGGCCCAGCTGTTGGACGGCGCGGGCGCCGAGGCCGCAGGTGCGGGGGCAGGAGCCGGTGTGGCGGGCGCGGCCGTGGCCGAGCCGCCACCGCCGCCGCAGGCGGTCAGCACGGCGGTGATGGCGGGCAGAAAGCCGCGCCAGGGGCCGGGCGGCGGGGTGGTCTTGTTCATGTCGTCTTGTCTCCGTTGTTGCGTTGCTTGTGGCCTCAGCCCCGCCAGCCGGCGAGGAAGTCGCGATACCAGTCGGCGCTGGCCTTGGGCGTGCGCTTCTGGGTCGCGTAATCGACGTGGACGATACCGAAGCGCTTCAGGTAGCCGCTGGCCCATTCGAAGTTGTCCATCAGGCTCCAGACCATGTAGCCGGCCATGGGTACGCCCTGCTGCATGGCGCTGGCGACGGCGGCGATGTGGTCGCGCAGGTAGGCGATGCGGTCGTCGTCCTGCACGCGGCCGCCCACCAGGGTCTCGTCCTTGAAGGCGCCGCCGTTCTCGGTGACGTAGACGGGCGGCAGGCCGGGGTAGTCGCGGTGCAGCAGCACGAGCAGGTCGGTCAGGCCCTGCGGGAAGATCTCCCAGTCCATGTCGGACACGGGCAGGCCGCGCTCCTTGGCGTTCCAGTCGGCGCCGCTGGCCGACACGACGGTGCGGGTGTAGTAGTTGACGCCCAGGTAGTCCATCGGCTGGGCTATTGATCCCATGTCGCCGGCCTCGATGACCGGCGCGTCGGCGCCCAGCTCGGCCAGCACCTCGGCCGGATAGCTTCCCTTGAAGAGCGGGTCGGCATACCAGCGGCGGCCGCGTGCGTCGGCCATGGTCGCGGCGGCGATGTCCTCGGGCATGGCCGTGGCCGGCACGCAGGACGACAGATTCAGCACAATGCCGAGCTGGCATTTGTTCGCGCGGTGGGCGCCGTCCGCGCGCAGCGCCTGGAGTGCCAGGCCGTGGCTGAGCAGCAGGTGGTGGGCAACCTGGATGGCCGTCTTGCGGCTCTTGATGCCGGGCGCGAAATTGCCCTGCTCGTTGCCCAGCACGGCGACCACCCAGGGCTCGTTGTGCGTGGTGATGCCGTCGAGCCGGTCGCCCAGGCGAGCCTGCACGTGGCGGGCGTAGTCGACGAAGCAGTGCACCGTGTCGCGGTCGGCCCAGCCGCCTCGGTCCTGCAGGCCTTGCGGCAGGTCCCAGTGGTTCAGCGTGGCAAAGGCCTGGATGCCGCGCACCTTGAGGCCATCCACCAGGCGTTCGTAGAAGTCCAGGCCCTTGGGGTTGAACTCGCCATAGCCCTTGGCCTGCACGCGCGGCCAGGCGATGGAGAAGCGGTAGCAGTTGACGCCCAGCGACGCGATCAGGTCGAGGTCTTCCTCCAGGCGGTGGAAGTGGTCGCAGGCCACGTCGCCGTTGCTGGCGTCGGCGATGGCGCCGGGCTGCTTGCAGAAGCGGTCCCAGATGGATTCGCCCTTGCCGTCCGCGAAGGCGGCGCCTTCGATCTGGAAGCTGCTGGTGGCTACGCCCCAGACGAAGTTGGGCGGAAACTGGCGGTGCAAGGGAGCTTGAGACATGTTTACTTGACGGCGCCGGCCGTGAGGCCCGCGATCAATTGGCGCGAGGAGATGGCGAAGAGGACCACCAGCGGCAGGGTCGCGATGGCCGAGCCGGCCATCAGCGCACCCCACTCGGTGCTGGTGGTGCTGAACAGGCTGCGCAGGGCCAGCGGCAGCGTGTAGTTGTCGGCGCTGCGCAGTACGATCAGCGGGTTCATGAAGTTGTTCCATGAACTGATGAAGGTGATGAGGCCGAGCGTGCCCAGCGCCGGCTTCATCAGCGGCAGCGCGATGCGCCAGTAGATGCTCAGCTCGCTGGCGCCGTCGATGCGCGCGGCGTTGAGCAGCTCGCGCGGCACCGTGCTGGCGGCGAACTGGCGCATCAGGAAGATGCCGAAGGCGCTGGCCGCGCCGGGCAGGTAGAGGGCCCGATGCGTGTCGATCCAGCCCAGCGCATCCATGACCATGAAGCTCGGGATCATGTTCATGAAGGCCGGCACCATCAGGGTCCCCATGACCAGCGCGAACAGCGCGCGCTTGAAGCGGAACTCCAGCATCGCGAAGGCATAGCCGGCCATGGAGCAGAACAGCAGCGTCAGCGCCGTGGACATCAGGCCGACGTACAGGCTCCAGCCGACGTTCTTCCAGAACGGCAAACGTGTGGCGAGCACGGCGATGTTGTTCAGCAGCTGATCACTGAACCACAGCGGCGGCGGCACGTTGAAGATGTCGGTGCGCGACTGGGTGGCGAACACGAACATGAAGTAGAACGGCGCCAGCATGATCAGCGCGCCGACGCCGACGATGGCGTAGGCGGCGAACTTGGGGAGGGTCTTCATGCCTTCACCCCGCGCTCCGCGAAGGCCTTGTTGGTCAGCCAGGTCAGTGCCGCGATGACACCGAACATGATCCAGGCCAGCGCGCTCGCGCCGCCGAAGTCGGAGAAGTCGAAGGCCAGGCGGTAAAGGTACATGGCCACGGTCATCGCGGCCTGGTCGGCACCGCCCTTGCCGTTGGTCAGGATGAAGGGCTCCTCGAACAGTTGCAGGCCGCCGATGACGGACAGCGTCACGCCGAACAGGATCATGGGTCGCAGGCCCGGCAGCGTGATGCGCAGGAACTGCTGCCAGACATTGGCGCCGTCGAGCTTGGCGGCCTGGTAGAGGTCGTGCGGGATGGTCTGCAGCGCCGCGAGATACAGCACGAGGTTGAAGCCCACGTAGCGCCAGAACACGACGATGGCGACGGCCGGCTTGATCATCTGCGGTGAGCGCATCCAGTTGATGTGCTCGGTGCCGAAGAGCGTGTGCAGGGCCTGGTTGACGATGCCGTAGTCGGTGGAGAACAGCGAGCCGAACAGCATCGCGATGGCGACGGTGGACGTGATGTAGGGCAGGAAATAGGCGCCCGAGAACAGGCCGCGCCAGCGCCCGAAGGCCTGGTGCAGGAACACGGCCAGCGGCAGCGCGACCAGGTGCTGGGGCAGGCCCGACACGAAGGCCAGCCACAGCGTGTTGCGCAGCGACTTCCAGAACCAGCCGTCGGTCAGCGCGAAGACGAAGTTGTCCAGCCCGACGAACTTCATCGACTCCAGCCCGCTGGTCGGCTCCCAGGACTGGAAGGCCAGCCACAGCGAGAAGACGAGCGGGAACAGGCCGAAGACGGCGAACAGGACGAGAAAGGGGCTGACCAGCAGGTAGGGCGCCCAGGAGGAAGGGATGCGCAGACTCATCGGTTCGCGCGGTGAACGAGGAGGGCTTGCGCGTCGGCCAGCGCCTGCTCAATGGGCTTGCCGTACTCGAGCACGTTGTCCAGTTCGGCGTTGATGACCTCGTCGGCGAACTTGTGCTGCTTGTGCATCCTGACGGCGGGGATGCGCTGGGCCGCGTCGCGCCACAGCTGGCGGGCCTTCTGGCCGCCGAGGAAGGGCACGGGCTGGTCGAAGAAGGGGTCGTCCTGAGCGGCCAGCAGGGCCGGGAAGGCGTCCTGCGAGCGGAAGGCCTCGAGCTGGCGCTGGCGGTCCAGCGTCAGCTCCTGGATGAGCTGCCAGGCGAGCTGCTTGCGCTCGGGCGCCGAGCGGCGCGGGATGGCGTAGTAGGTGCCGCCGTAGGAGCAGTAGGTGTTCTCGGGCAGCTGCGCGACGCGCCACTTGCCGGCCGTGCCCGGCGCCACCCAGTTGGCTAGTTGGCCGGCCATCCAGCCGCCGGACATCTCGGTGGCCAGGCGGCCGCGCTTGAGCATCTCGGCCCAGTCGTTGAACCAGACCTCGACGCGCGCGTCCAGGCCCTGCCGTCGCACCTTCTGCGCCAGCTCGAAGGCACGCACGAAGCGCGGCGACGTGATCTGCGCGCGCCCCTGGCCGTCGAAGAACTGGCCCTCGCCGGGCGGCGTACCAGCGCGCACGATCATGTCCTTCAGCAGCCGCACGTCGCCGATCAGGTAGGCGCCCGTCCTGGCCTTGAGCTGGATGCCGGCCTCGACGTAGTCCTCCCAGGAGCGCGTCAGGTCGGCTTCCTTCAGGCCGGCCTGGGCCAGCAGGTCGGTGCGGTAGAACAGCGAGCCCGGGCCGATGTCGGTCGGCATCGCGACGACATGGCCTTCGCGGTTGCGCGCCGTCTCGAAGGCGAAGGGCACGAAGCGGTCCTTGAAGCGCTCGGCACCAAAGGCCGGGGCGGATAGATCCTCCAGGCCCGTGCCCAGCGAGAAGCGGCCCAGGTAGCTGGACTCCAGCGCGATGACGTCGGGCAGGTGGCCGGAGGTGGACAGCGCTGTCGTCATCGCCGTGTGATGGTCGTCGTACTGGCGGCTGATGACCTCGGTGCGGATTTCCGGATGGCGCTGGTTCCAGCCCTTGAGCACGTCCTTGGCGATGACGTCCACGAGAGGAAAGGCGGCCACCGTCAGCGGCGGCCGCTCGCTGGCGCGGGCCAGCCCGGCGGCGCTGCCGAGGGCTGTCGCCAGCAGCTGGCGGCGGGGAAGGGAAAGGGCGTCTGGCATGGTTTGAAAGCGCTTTCAAGATTGTGCGATGGGGCACCGGAAAGCCCTAGCCGCACAAACCCTAGGCCGGCTCTGGCCCTCCCTAGAAATCCGGCCTGGCAACGTTTTGTCACCCTAGCTCCGGGTTTTCACTGGTGACGACATGGGTTCTGGTTTGCAAAGTGGTATTTAAGAGGTGGTAGCAGTCGCAAACTGGATGCATACCAGTTAGAGCCAACTCGAGAGCCTGCGCGTGGAGAGGCAGGCCAGCCGTGGGACGGGCAATGCCCGGCCCCTTGTTTTTCACGAGCCCTTTTGCACAGGACCTTCTTCATGAAGCAGCTCTCGACCGGCATCCCCGCGCGCCAACTGCGGCGCCTCGCCGCCATCACCGCCACGGCCTTCGCCCTCGGCGCCAGCGCACAGACCTACCCCGCCTGGGCCCCCGACGTCTACTACGCGGCCGGCACCGTGGTGACCTACAACGGCCACCTCTACCGCGCCACCGTCAACCAGACCGACTACGCCTCCACCGGCTGGAACCCAACCACAGCCTCGCTATGGACGGACCTCGGCGCTTCCGGCCCGGCACCGTCGCCCGCTCCCACGCCGGCGCCGACACCCGCTCCCGCGCCGACGCCGACTCCGGCCCCCTCGCCCGCCCCGGCACCCAGCGGCAACTGCGCGCCCGTGTGGGTCGCCGCCACGGCCTACGGCGGCGGCGCCATCGCCAGCGAGGGCACGACCAACTACAAGGCCAACTGGTGGACCCAGGGCAATGAACCGGCCACCAACAATGGCCCCACCGGCAGCGGCCAGCCCTGGACCTCGCAAGGCGCCTGCACGAGCGGGCCGGCACCGAGCCCGTCGCCCTCGCCGAGCCCCTCGCCTTCGCCCAGCCCGAGCCCGGCCCCGTCGCCCGCGCCGGCCCCGGGCCTCAGTGACCCGGCCGCCAAGTCGGCCACGCAGAACGGCCGCGCCTACACCGTCTACTACCCGACCTGGAGCGACAACTGGTTCGATGCCACTGGCATGACGATGAACCAGGTCTTCGCGGCCAGCAACTTCGCGCGCGTCCCGGCCAACTACACCCACGTCGTCGCCGCCTTCGCGCAGCCCAACTTCACGTGGGGCGGCATGGCGGCCAACAACTGGTCGGGCACCGGCATCAACTTCAACGGCCGGCCCTCGGACATCAAGGCCGCCATCGACGTGCTGCATGCCCGCAACATGAAGGTCATCCTGGCCGTGGGCGGCGCCACCTACAACAGCTGGGGCACGCTGTCGGCCGAAGGCCAGGCGGGCAGCGGCCCGACGATCACGGCACTGTCCAACCTGCTGAAGGACGTCGGCTTCGACGGGCTGGACGTGGACTACGAGGTCGACGGCATCACCACCGACGCCTACGCCGGCGCGGTGAAGGCCATGCGCAAGGCGGTGGACCTGGCCGGCGGCGGACGCATCCTGACGGTGGCCGCCTGGTCCTCCGGCTCGGACTGCACCGGCGCCACGGCCAACGACCCGCAGTGCGCCGGCGTGGGCGTGAGCTACTGGGGCGGCAAGGCGGGTGGCGAACGCCTGCTCATCAGCACCTATCCGGCCCTGGCGAGCGCGTTCAACATCGTCAACATCATGAGCTACGACGCGCGCTACGAGCACTACGACGGCGTGACCGCCTGGCAGCAGTACCGCAAGCTGTTCCCGAGCAGCACCATCGTGTCCATCGGCTTCGAGACCGCGCCCGAGGGCTGGGCTGGCGGGCAGCTGGTGGTGAACAACGCCGACGCGCAATGCACCGGCTCGGTCATCCTGCAGAACAGCTACGGCACCAACATCAACCAGGCCTACTCGGTGGAGCGCTACCTGAACGCGGTGACCGGCAGCACGCTGGCCAACCGCAACCCGCGTGACGGCGCGATGCTGTGGCAGGCGCTGAAGACGGCGTCGGGCAGCTGCGGCAGCGCGGCGTTGGCCTCGCCGGGCAGCATCGGCAAGAAGGCCGCGGGCCTGCTGGGCAATGTCGACGACCCGGCGCTGCAGAACGCGCCCTGGAAGTAGGCACGCCCAACGCTTGAGCTGACCGCCGCCGCGCTGGATATCCGGCCGGCGGCTTTTCTCCACCCGAGGGCAGCGAGGACGTGCTCTGCCCCGCGGGCCGGGCGCCGGGCCGCTCCCCGTCCGGCGGCGCGGGCCTGGGCGATGGCTCATGCCCTTCGGGTCATCCCGTCCCTGAGTTCTGGCACACGTCGGGTGTTGCCGCCATGGAGCCCGTCCGCTTAATCTTGAAAGCGCTTTCAAGTCGCCGACACAGGCGGCGGGCATCACCACCACTTGTTGGAGACACACATGAGACTGCTTCGATTCCTCGCTGGCGCCCTGCTGATGGCCGCCGCCAGCCTTGCCCACGCCCAATGGCAGCTCGTCTGGAGCGACGAGTTCAACGGCAGCATCGGGCCGAACTGGGTCTTCGAGACCGGCGCCGGCGGCTGGGGCAACAACGAGCTCCAGTACTACCGCCGCGAGAACGCCACCATCGAGAACGGCGCCCTGGTCATCACGGCCAAGCGCGAAGACTTCGGCGGCGCCGCCTACACCTCGGCGCGCATGAAGACGCAGGGGCTCAAGACCTTCAAGTACGGCCGCATGGAAGCGCGGATGAAGCTGCCCGCCTTCCTGGGCGCCTGGCCGGCGTTCTGGATGCTGGGCGCCAACCTGCCACAGGTCGGCTGGCCGGCCTCCGGCGAGATCGACGTGATGGAGCACATCAACGACGAGCAGAAGGTCTACGGCACCATCCATTGGCAGGACAACAACGGCCAGTACGCGCAGTACGGCGGCAACCTGGCCACCACCGTGACCGACTGGCACGTCTACGCCGTGGAGTGGGACAGCAACGCCATCCGCTGGTATGTCGACGGCACCAAGTACCACGAGGCCAACATCGCGAACGGCATCAACGGCACCGACGAATTCCAGAAGGATTTCTTCCTGCTGCTGAATTTCGCCGTCGGCGGCAACTGGCCGGGCTTCAACGTCAACACGGCCGCCCTGCCCGCCAAGATGTACGTGGACTATGTGCGCGTCTACGCGCCCGCTACCGGCGGCGTCGCCACGGTCTACCAGGACTGCAACTACGCCGGCTATGCGGCCGCGCTGCCCGAGGGCAGCTACACGCTGGCCCAATTGCAGGCCCGCGGCGTGCGAGACAACGACCTGTCGTCGCTGCACGTGAACGCCGGCTACCAGGTGCAGCTCTTCGACGGCGACAACTTCACCGGCGCCAGCGTGACCCGCACCGCCGACACCGGCTGCCTGGTGGACCAGGCCTTCAACGACCGGGCCACGTCCATCGTCGTCGCCAAGGCCGCGCCCGCCTGGTCGCAGCAGATCGAAGCCGAGGCCTTCAGCGCGCAGTCCGGCGTGCAGACCGAAGCCTGCTCCGAGGGCGGGCTGAACGTGGGCTGGATCGATACCAACGACTGGATGGCCTACAACAGCATCAGCTTCCCCACCAGCGGCAGCTACCGCGTCGAGTACCGCGTGGCGAGCACCGGCGGTGGCACGTTGTCGCTGGACCTGAACGCCGGCAGCATCCCGCTCGGCCAGCTCGGCGTGCCCAGCACCGGAGGCTGGCAGAACTGGACCACCGTGTCGCATACGGTGAACATCAATGCCGGCACCTACAACGTCGGCGTCTTCGCGCAGCAGGGTGGCTGGAACCTGAACTGGATCAAGTTCACCAAGCTGTAGGACTGTTAGCCCCTCGCCCAGTCTGGCCGCGCTGAACGCGGGCCAGGCTGGTCGGTCCCCCTGGGGGACGGCGATGCCCGCGGCATCGAGCCGCGAGCACATCGCCAGGCGGGCCGGCTTGGGAGCGGCCCGGCGCTCGGCCCGCAAAACCAGCGCAAGCCCCCGCGCCTACACTCGCGCATTCCCCGACCCCACCGATGAACGCCAAGCCGACCCCTGCCAAGAAAGCGCCTTCAAGCCGCCCCGACGGCGTCGTCACGCTGGAACAGGTGGCGGAGCAGGCAGGCGTGTCGCCCAGCACGGTGTCGCGCATCCTCAACGGCACGGCCGCCGTCAGCCAGCTCAAGAAAGACGCCGTGCAGGCCGCCATCCGCGACCTGGGCTTTCGGCCCAACCCGGTAGCGCGCGGCCTGGCCGGCGGGCGCACGCTGTCCATCGGCGTCGTCACGCAGATCATCTCCAGCCCCTTCTACGGCGAAGCCCTGCTCGGCATCGAGCGCGAGCTGGAGCAGGCCGGCTACGTGCCGCTGTTCGTCAGCGGCAACTGGCATGAAGAAGACGAGCGCAAGGCCATCGAGACGCTGTTGTCGCGCCGCGTCGACGGCATCATCGTGCTGGCCGGCCGGCTGGCCGACGAGGTGCTGCTGAGCCTGACCGAAGGCCTGCCCACCGTCGTCGTCGGCCGCCAACTGGAGCGGCCGCAGCTCTACAGCTTCAGCTTCGACAACCGCCTGGGCGCACGGCTGGCCACGCAGCACCTGGTCGACCAGGGCCACCGCCGCATCGCCTTCGTCGCGGGCGACCTCGTGCATGACGATGCCGTCGAACGCCAGAACGGCTATCTCGACGCGCTGGCCGCAGCCGGCATTCCCTTCGACGCCAACCTCGTCGTGCAGAGCGACTTCACCGAGGCCGGCGGCATGCTGGCCGTCAGCCGGCTGCTGGAGCGCGACACCCACTTCACGGCGCTGTTCGCCTCCAACGACCAGATGGCCATCGGCGCCTGCCTGGGCCTGCACCGGCGCAACCTGCGCGTGCCCGACGATGTGTCCCTGGTCGGCTTCGACGACCTCATCATGGCGCGCTACGCCATGCCGCCGCTGACCACCGTGCGCCAGTCGGTCTACGAGATCGGCAGCGAGGCCGCGACGGCCATGCTGGAGCTGCTGCGCGGCGGCAGCCCCAAGGTGCAGCTGCCCCAGCCCGAGCTGGTGGTGCGCGAAAGCACGCGGCGCATGGCGCGCTGAACCGCCGGCGGCCCCGGGGCCGCCGCCCCTCCGCATCAACCGAACCCCGGCACCGGCCGTCAAACGACCGGCGCGCTGAATCCGCTCATTCGCTCGCCGACTGTTGCTCGGCCCGGGTAAACCATGTAGCCGCCCTTCGGAGCGAGCCGCATCATTTGTTGAAAGCGCTTTCATTGGTTGCCAAGATTCGTCGCTTTTCAACCCTGAACAACCCGTAATCGGGCCGAAACGACGTTCCGCCCTGCTGCGAACGGTGTCGAGGCACCGGTGGGCGACAGTGGCGCCGCGGTTTCTCCGCCGGCCGCGCGTTGTCCGAACGCCGCAGACCAAGGGTGTTGCCTAGGTTGAAAGCGCTGCCATTGACGTATTCTTGAAAGCGCTTTCAGCCCTTTTGGGGCATCACGACAAGATCACAACTCTGGAGACAAGTGAATGAGACAGCCTCGCCCTGCCCTTCGCCTCACAAGCCTGGCCGCCGCCAGCGGCCTGCTGTTCGCCAGCGCCGCGGCCCACGCGCAGGCCACCGCAACGCCGCCGGCCGCGGCCGCCAGCGCCGCCCAAGCCCAGCAACTCGAGACCGTCGTCATCACCGGCATCCGCAGGAGCCTGGAGACCTCGGTCAACCTGAAGCGTTCGTCCTCGGGACTGGTTGACGGCATCGTCGCCGAAGACATCGGCAAGTTCCCCGACACCAACCTCGCTGAAGCCATGTCGCGCATCAGCGGCGTGTCCATCGACCGCAGCAACGGCGAAGGCACCAAGGTCACCGTGCGCGGCATGGGCCCGGACTTCAACCTGGTGCTGCTCAACGGCCGCCAGATGCCGGGCTCCAATGTCGACGGCAGCGCCCCCAGCTCCCGCTCCTTCGACTTCTCCAACCTCGCGGCCGAAGGCGTTTCGGCGCTGGAGGTCTACAAGACCAGCAAGGCCAGCACGCCGACCGGCGGCATGGGCGCGACGATCAACATCCGCACGCCGCGCCCCTTCGACGGCAAGGAGACCATTGCCAGCTTCGGCGTGAAGATGGTGAAGGACCAGTCGGCGCAGCGCCTGCCCGACCCCGAGAAGGGCAAGAACGCCACGCCCGAGGTCTCCGGCATCTACAGCTCGCAGTTTGCCGACGGCATGTTCGGCATCACGCTGATCGGCAGCTACCAGGAGCGCGACTCCGGCTACAACACCTCCGCGGCCAACAACGGCTGGCATACCTTCAAGGGCAGCGACAGCGGCTGGGGCCCGCTGCCCAACCCGGCGCCCGAGGTCAAGAATCGCCCGCAGGCCAACGACATCTACAACGTCCCGCAGTCGTTGAACTACGCCTTCACCGGCATCCACCGCGAGCGCACCAACGGTCAGCTCGTGCTGCAGGCCCGTCCGACCAAGGACCTGGTCGGCACGCTGGACTTCACGATGTCGGAGCAGAAGTTCACCTCCAAGCGCAACGACATCTCGGCCTGGTTCAACTTCGGCGGCCAGTTCGGCGAGTACACGCCCGGCCCCATCGCCACGCCCATCATCTACGGCGAGCACATGGCCAACTCCGACGTGGCCATGGGCGCCTCGCGGATCAAGACCAAGAACAAGAACCAGTCGCTCGGCCTGAACCTGAAGTGGAAGGCCACCGACGCGCTGAACTTCGACTTCGACGCCCACCACTCCACCGCCACGTCCGGCGCCGACGACCCGTTGGGCACCGCCGTGACGCTGGCCACCGCGTCCATGAACCGCGGCGACACTTTCGTCGACTTCAGCCAGAAGTTCCCGGTGCTGTCGATCAAGAACGCGCCGCTGACCCCCGCGCTGCAGGAGCTGCAGGGTTCCGTGTTCGGCAACAGCTACCAGAAGGACCAGGTCGACCAGTTCCAGGCCCGCGGCAACTGGAAGATCAACACGGACAGCAGCCTGGACTTCGGCGTGGCGCTCACCAACGTCAAGAACCGCTCGGCCTTCGCCAACGTGCAGCGCGACACCTGGGGCGCCAATGCCGCCGGTGGCCCCTCGGCCATGCCGGACGACATCTGGCATGCCGACTCGATCAGCAAGTACTTCAGCCGCATCCCGGGCTCGAACGACCCGCGCCTGTACAACCAGCTGTTCGTCTTCGACTTCGACGAGCTGCGCAACGCCGCCATCAAGGCCCTGGGCTCGGACGCGTTGCTGAAGGCCTCGTTCGACTTCAAGGACGACTTCCGCACCACGGAAAAGTCGCAGGCCATCTTCGGCCAGTACAACGCCAACTGGGATTGGGGCGTGCCCTTCGAGGCCTCGCTGGGTGCCCGCTACGAGCGCACCAAGGTCAATTCGCCGAGCGTCGAGTCCATCCCGACCACCGTGCGCTGGGTGTCCGACAACGAGATCCCCATCACCTTCAGCGGCACCCGCAGCTCCTCGCGTTCGGGCAAGTACGGCTACTTCCTGCCCTCGCTCGACCTGGCTGCCGACGTGACGGCCGACACCAAGCTGCGCGTGAGCTATGGCCAGACCATCGGTCGTCCGGGCTGGTCCGCCATCCAGGGGGGGCAGACGCTCGATGGCCTGGCCCGCCTCAACGGCGGCTCCGGCTCGATCGGCAACCCCGACCTGAAGCCGTTGAAGTCGAACAACTTCGACTTCTCCGCCGAGCACTACTACGCCAAGAGCAGCTACATCTCGGCCGCCTACTTCCACAAGTCGATCACGAACTACATCGAGTCGACCGTGGTTGACGCGACGCCGTTCGACCTGCACACGCCGGTCGGGAACGCGATGTTCAACGAGGCCATCAATACCGGCGGCTGCGGCCAGTCGGACTCGGGTTGCATCCGCACCTACATCTTTGCGCACTTCCCCAATGCGCCCGGCGTCGCCGCCAACCCGGCCCAGGGTCCGTCGGCCGGCATCATCACCGCCCAGCCGACCGATCCGTCGCTGATCTTCAAGCTCGCCACGCAGGCCAACAGCGCCCGCAAGGCCAGCCTGAACGGCATCGAGCTGAACGCCCAGCACACCTTCAGGAACGGCTTCGGCGGTTCCATCAACTACACCAAGGTGCGTTCCGGCCTGGCGGCCAAGGACAACGTCATCGGCAACCAGTTCGCCCTGGTCGGCCTGGGCGACTCGGGCAACGTCGTCGCCTTCTACGAAGACGACACCTACAGCGCCCGGGTGGCCTACAACTGGCGCGGCAAGTATCTGGCAGCCAACTTCGGCGGCACGGACGGTGCGCAGCCGCTGTACGTCGAGCCCTATGGCCAGGTCGACATCAGCCTGGGCTACATCCTCAACCCACACCTGTCCTTCCAGCTCGAGGCCATCAACCTGACCGACCAGTACACCCGTACCCACATGCGGGCGGAGCAGCAGATCGGCTCAGTGACCCAGCTGGGCCGCCGCGTGATGATCGGCGCGCGCTACAAGTTCTGAGGCAAAGTCTGGTTCGGCGGCGCTTCGCTCTGGGGTGCCGCCCTTGTTCGCCGCTTGGCGAGGCCGCGCGAGCGGCCCTTTTTGTTTTTCCCGGACCTTGTTTTCGGAGTTCCCGTGAACGACAGACTGCGTGAAGTCGTGGTGCTGGGCGGCGGCTCGGCCGGCTGGCTGGTGGCCGCCCTGCTCGCCGCCGTGCATGGCGGGCCGGACGGCGGCCTGGGCATCACGCTGATCGAGTCGAGCGAGACGCCGCCCATCGGCGTCGGCGAGGGCACCTGGCCGTCGATGCGCGACACGCTGCGCCGCATCGGCCTGTCCGAGACCGAGTTCGTGCGCCGCTGCAATGTCTCGTTCAAGCAGGGCTCACGGTTCGACGGCTGGGTGCAGGGCCAGGCCGGCGAGCACTACTACCACCCCTTCAGCCTGCCCGTGGGCCATGGCGACATCGACGTCGTGCCGGCCTGGCTGGCTGGCCACGCGGACCGCGCCTTTGCCGACGTCGTCAGCCCGTCCTCGCAGGTCTGCGACGCCGGCCGCGCACCCAAGCAGGCGCAGACGCCCGAGTTCGCCGCGGTCGCCAACTACGCCTATCACTTCGACGCCGGCCTGTTCGGCCAGATGCTGCGCGAGCATGCGATCCAGCACCTCGGGGTGCGCCATGTCGTCGACCATGTCGATGCGGTGCTGTCGCATCAGGACGGCGATCACTGCGGCGACATCGCCGCGCTGCAGACCCGCGCTCACGGCCGCATCGAGGCCGACCTCTTCATCGACTGCTCGGGCCTCGCCTCGCAACTCATCGGCCGGCACTTCGGCGTGCCGCTGAAGAGCGAACGCGAGGTGCTGTTCAACGACGCCGCCCTCGCGCTGCAGGTGCCTTACGCGCGGCCGGATGCACCGCTGCCTTCCTGCACCATCGCCACCGCCTGGGCCAAGGGCTGGATCTGGGACATCGGCCTGCCCACCCGCCGCGGCGTCGGCGCCGTGTTCTCCCGCGCGCACGCCAGCGAAGACGAAGCCCAGGCCGCGCTGCAGGCCTATCTCGACGCCACCGGCGCGCCGGCCGAGCGCGGCACACCGCGTCTCATCCGCTTCGAGCCCGGCTACCGCGAACGCTTCTGGGTGCGCAACTGCGTCGCCATCGGCCTGTCCTGCGGCTTCATCGAGCCGCTGGAGGCCTCGGCCCTGGCCCTCGTCGAGTTGTCCGCCGCGCGCCTGTGCGACGAACTGCCCATGACGCGCGCATCCATGGACGCCGTCGCGCGCCGCTTCAACGACGACTTCAGCTACCGCTGGGCCCGCGTCATCGACTTCCTGAAGCTGCATTACGCGCTCAGCCAGCGCCAGGACGCGCCCGGCAGCGACTACTGGCGCGCCCACCGCGACCCCGCCACCTGGCCCGAACGCCTGCGCGAGCTGCTGCCGATGTGGCGACTGCGCCAGCCCGCGCGGCACGACTTCGGCCGCATCGATGAAGTCTTCCCCGCCGCCAGCTACCAATACGTGCTCTACGGCATGGGTTTCCGCCCAGAGCGGCTACCCGCTGCCACGGCTACGCTTCAAGCGGCTCAGGCCTGCTTCGACGAAGCCGCCCGGCAGGCTCGCCGGCTCGTGCCCGCGCTGCCCGGCCATCGCAGCCTGATCGACCACATTCACCAACACGGCCTCTCCCGATGACCCGTCCCGTCCTTCTCGACAACGTCAGCCACCGCCATCTGCGCATCCGCACCGAGCGCGGCGCGGCCCTCGGCGACGCGCGCCAGTCCGCGCTGGCCCTGCCGGCCGAATTCCGCCAGTTGCAGGCCCATTTCCCCATCGTCTTCCAGCATGTCGAAGGCGATGCCGGCTTCCAGCCCATCGTGCTGCTGGGCCTGGAGCCCGACCAGAACCTCTTCCTGACCGACGCCGGCTGGGACGCGCCCGTCGTGCCCATGGCCATGCAGCGCGACCCCTTCATGATCGGCCACACCGGCAGCGAGCTGAAGCTGCACGTCGATCTGGACAGCCCGCGCATCGTCAAGCCCGAAGAGGGCGAAGTCGGCACGGCCGTCTTCATGCCGCATGGCGGCCACAGCGAATACCTGGACCATGTCGTCAGCCTGCTCGAGCACCTGCACGCCCACGCCCAGCACCTGCCGCTGTTCATCGCGGCGCTGACCCGCCACCAGCTGCTGGAGCCCTTCGTCTTCGATGTCGAATCCGCCGACGGCCAGCAAGGCCGCGTGTCGGGCCTGTTCACCATCCACGAGGAGCGCCTGGCCGCGCTGCCCGGCGACGCGCTGGAGCGGCTGCAGCGCGACGGCCACCTGCTGCCCATCTACATGCAGATCGCTTCGCTGTCTCACCTGCACGACCTGGTCGAACGTCAGGCCCGCCTCAGCCCAAACTGACCATGCATGCCGTCCCGGCCTGGAACGGGCCCGTCGACCCCGAGGCGCTGCCGGCCGAGCTGCTGGCGGCCGACCGGCCCTACGTGCTGCGCGGCGCCTTTGCGCACTGGCCGGTCGTGCAGGCCGCGCGGCGCTCCGACAAGGCGCTGGCCCAGTACCTGATGGGCCAGTACAACGGCGTCCGCGTCGGCCTCTTCCAGCTGCCACCCGAGGCCCGCGGCCGCGCGTTCTACAGCGACGACACGCTGAGCGGCTTCAACTTCACGCGCCATGTCGCCACGCTCGACCAAGTGCTGACCGGCCTGCTCGGCCTGGCCGGCGCGCCCGAGCCGCCGGCGCTGTACGTCGGCTCGACGACGGTGGAGGCCGTGCTGCCTGGCTTCCTCGACGCAAACCGCCTGGGCCTGGGCAAGCGCGATGCCCTCGTCAGCCTGTGGCTGGGCAACCGCAGCCGCGTCGCCGCTCACTACGACCTGCCGGACAACCTCGCCGTCGTCGCCGCCGGCCGGCGCCGCTTCACGCTGTTCCCGCCCGAGCAGATCCACAACCTCTACATGGGCCCGCTGGACCCGACACCCGCCGGCCAGCCCATCAGCCTCGTCGACTTCAGCGCGCCCGACTTCGAGCGCTTTCCCCGCTTCAGGCTGGCGCTGGAAGCCGGCGAGGTGGCCGAGCTGGAGCCGGGCGATGCCGTCTTCATCCCCAGCATGTGGTTCCACCACATCGAAGGGCTGGAGCCCGTCAACCTGCTGATCAATGCCTGGTGGCGCCAGACGCCCGAGTACGTCGACTCGCCGCTGAACGCCCTGCAGCTGGCGCTGGTGACGCTGCGCGACCTGCCCGAGAAGGAGCGCCGCATCTGGCAGCACCACTTCCAGCATTTCGTCTTCGGCGCCGATGACGGCACCTGGGCCCACATCCCCGAGGCCGCACGCGGCCTGCTCGGGCCCATCGACGAGGTCATGTCGCGCCAGGCCCGCGCCCAACTCCTGAGCCAATTGAAACGATGAACACGTCCACGAAGCCCTTCAATCGCATCGTCATCGCCGGCGGCGGCACCGCCGGCTGGATGATGGCCGCGCTGATGAGCAAGCTGCTCGGCAAACGGCTCGACATCAAGCTGATCGAGTCCGAAGAGATCGGCACGGTCGGCGTCGGCGAGGCCACCATTCCCGCGCTGCTGACCTATCACAACCTGCTCGGCATCAACGAGGCCGAGTTCATGGCGGCCACCAACGCGACCTTCAAGCTCGGCATCAATTTCGAGGGCTGGAAGAACATCGGCGAAAACTACTTCCATTCCTTCGGCACGACAGGCACCGACCACTGGAGCGCCGGCTTCCAGCACTTCTGGCTCAAGGGCCGCGCTGAAGGCATCGCCAAGGAATACACGGCCTACAACCCCGAGACGGCCGCCGCCTATGCCGACCGCTTCGCCCACCTGCCACGCAACGGCCTGAACTACGCCTACCACCTCGACGCCGGCCGCTACGCCAAATACCTGCGCGCGATGAGCGAGGGGTTCGGCGTGCAGCGCATCGAGGGCAAGATCGCCGCCGTGCTGCAGGACGGCCCGCAAGGCCGTGACGGCGACATCACCGCACTGCAGATGCAGGATGGCAGCCGCATCGACGGCGACCTGTTCATCGACTGCACCGGCTTTCGCTCGATGCTGCTCGGCGAGACGCTGGGCGTGGGCTACGAGGACTGGTCCTACTGGCTGCCCTGCGACCGCGCCGTCGCCGTGCAGACGGCCTCGGTGCGCGAGGCCTGGCCCTACACGCGGTCCATTTGCCACCCCTTCGGCTGGCAATGGCGCATCCCGCTGCAGAACCGGGTCGGCAACGGCCTGGTCTACAGCAGCAAGGAACTCAGCGACGCCGATGCACCCGAGCTGCTGAAGCAGAACGTCGAGGGCGAGCTGCTGATCCAGCCGCGCGTCCTCAAGTTCCTGCCGGGGCAGCGCGACAAGGTCTGGGAGCGCAACTGCATCGCCGTGGGCCTGGCCAGCGGCTTCGTCGAACCGCTGGAATCCACCAGCATCCACCTGATCCAGCGCTCGGCCATCCGACTGATGCAGCTCTTTCCCACCGGGGGCATCAACCCGGCGGACGTCGACGAGTTCAACCTGCAGTCCAAGCGCGAGCTGGAACACATCCGCGACTTCGTCGTCGCCCACTATCACGTCAACGAGCGCACCGACTCCAGCCTCTGGCAACACGTGCGCGAGATGGACGTGCCGGTCACGCTGCGCCACCGCATCGAGCTGTTCCGCGAAAGCGCCCGCGTCTTTCGCCCCAGCGACGAGCTGTTCGGCGAGAACTCCTGGATCCAGGTCCTGATGGGCCAGGGCGTGAAGCCGCAGAGCTACCACCCGGTGGCCGACTTGATGGGCAGGACCGAATTGACCCACTTCCTCGGCGACATCCAGCTGAAGGTGTCGCGCACCGTGGCCGGCCTGCCGTCGCACCAGGCCTACGTCGAGCAACTGTGCGCGCCGTATCGCAGCGCGACGACCGCCCAGCTCGCGGCCACGCCGCTGCGGGCTTGACGGCTTGGTGGCTTGACGGCTGGCGGTCGAGGACCGCCAGCCTCATCGCTTACGACGCGGCAACGGCCTCGGTGACGAAGTCTGCGTACTTGCGCAGCGGACGGCCGAGCAGGGCCTGCAGGCCGTCCGCTGCACCCTCGGCGCCGTGCATGCCGAACTTCTGGATGCCGGCCATCATCAGGCGCATGTCGTAGGCAAGCCAGGACGGCGCCATCGAAGCCATCTGCCCTTCGAAGGCTGCCACGTCGTCGCCGCCGTAAGCCACCTCCCGACCGAGGGCCGCACTCCAGACCTTGGCCGCCGACTCGCCCGTCCACTGCTCCGGCCCGACCAGGTCGAGCGTCACGCGCGGTGAGGGCACGGTCTCGCGGTCGCGGCGCAGCAGTTCGGCGACGGCGATGTCCGCGATGTCTCGCGCATCGATCATCGCGACGCCCGTCGAGCCGATCGGCATCGGGTAGACGCCATAGCCCTGGATCACCTGCTGGACCATGAACTCGTTCTGCATGAAGTAGGCGGGCCGGAGGATGGTCGCCGCGATGTCGAGGCTCTCGATCATTCGCTCGACGGTGTGCTTGCCGGTGAAGTGCGGCACGTTGGTGAAGGTGTCAGCGTGGATGACCGACAGGTAGACGATGCGCTCGATACCCGCTTCGCGCGCCAGGTTCAGCGCAACGAGGGCCTGCGTCACTTCGTCGGGCGTGACGGCGTTCAGCAGGAACAGGGTTCGCACGGAAGACAGTGCAGCGCGCAATGAGGCCACGTCGGTCAGGTCACCGACGACCTCCTTGACGCCCGCCGGAAAGCTCTTCTTTCCCGGCGTGCGAACGAACGCGTGGACCTGGGCGCCGGCAGCAGCCAGACCTTGGACGACGAGGGAACCGATGGTGCCGGTGGCACCGGTGACGAGAATGCTCATGAAAATCTCCGGGGATGTTGGGTGGGATAGCGCGGGGTGTTGGGGATCGATCAGCGCGAGAAGTCGGCGACGACCTTGCCGATGCGGGGGCTGGTGCGATTGCGTTCGATGGCGGCGGGGATCTCGTCGAAGCCGACAACCTCGCTGAGCTTGGAAACCAGCGTGCCTTCGGCGATCTCCGCCACCAAGCGTTCCAGCAGGGCGGGATCGGGCGTGTTCACGAACCACAGTCCGCGGCGGCCGGCAGGCGTGCGGGCGAGGATGTCGGGAGAGGACGTGCCGACGATGGCACCGTCCTTCTTCAACACCTGCCAGGAGCGGTCGAGGACTTCGCCGCCGACGTAGTCGAGCACCAGGTCGATGTCGTGCGCGACCGACTCGAAGCCTTGGGTCCGGTAGTCGATGACATGGTCCGCGCCCAGGCTGCGCACATAGTCGACGTGCGCCGTCGACGCCGTGGCGAAGACTTCTGCGCCGGCCCGCTTGGCGTACTGCACGGCATAGCCGCCCAAGCCGCCGGCAGCACCGTGGATCAGGACGCGCTGCCCGGCAGTAATCGGGCCCGCGAGGTGCAGGCTCTGCCAGGCGGCCACGGCCGCGACAGGGATAGCCGCCGCCTGGACGTCCTCCAGGCTCCGCGGCGTGCGCACCAGCTTGGCTTCGTCAACCGCGACGAAATCGGCATAGGCGCCGAGCCCGCCGAGCGGTCCCATGACGCGGTCACCGACGTGAAAGCGCGAGGCGCCGGTGCCGATGGCCTCGACGACGCCGGCCAGTTCGATGCCCAGCACGGCGGGCAGTTGAATCGGGAAGGCCTGCTGGACGAGGCCTTCGCGAACTTTCCAGTCGATGCCGTTCACGCCGGCGGCGTGAACGCGGACGAGAACCTGGCCCTGGCCGGCGGTGGGCTTCGCGATCTGGGCGACCTCGGCGGCAGAGGCACCGCCGTAGGTGCGGATCAGGACGGCGCGTTGAGTGGTGGTCATTTCTGTCATCTCGGAGTTGCGATGACGAGAAGATAGGTCGTTGCGACAACAAAACGAAGACGCCAGAATCAAGACACTTTGTCTCAACTTCGAAACACCATGGACTTGAACGCGCTGACCGACTTCGCGCTCGTCGCAACGAATGGCGGCCTTGGAAAGGCAAGCCGTGCGAGCGGGCGATCCAAGGCGACCCTGTCCCGGCGCCTCGCGGACCTGGAAGAGCAACTCGGCGTGCGACTCATCGAGCGCAGCGCCCGCGGGCTCAAGCTCACGGAAGCCGGTCAGATGCTGATGGATCGCACCGAAGGGCCGATGCACGAGGTGATTGAAGCGATGACGGCCGCGCGCGAGGGCTTGTCGGCACCGCGCGGGCGCCTGCGCATCGCGTCCCCGGTGCTGTTCTCGCAGTTGGCGATGGGCGGCCTCTCCGCCAGGTTCTGCGCCGCGTATCCGGAGGTCTCATGCGAGGTGGTGGCAGAAGATCGCGTGGTCGACCTCGTCGAGGAGCAGTTCGACGCGGCGATCCGGATCAATCCAGGCCCGGACAGCAGTCTCGTCGGCCGGTGCTTCGCCAAGGACCGGCTGGTGGTCGTGGCCGCGCCCTCCGTGCCCGCGCCGACCGGTGGCAAGGTCAGCCCTGTTCCCGCCATCGTGCCTTCCAGCTTTCAGCCCGGGAACTGGACGCTCGATGACGGACGCCTGATCCTGGAGCCGATCCCGAGGCTGAGACTTTCCTCATTCCTGATGATTCGCGACGCTGCGATTGCCGGCGCCGGTGCTGCCTTGATCCCGCAGTCCATTGCGTGGAACGAGCTGACGCGCGGAGAGCTGGTCCAGTGGGGCACGGTTTCGGGCGTGGAGGTCGCGCTCTGGGTCTTGCATACATCGCGGCGACTTCCTGCGCCGAAGGTTCGGGCGTTCGTCGACTTCATGTGCGAGCAATATCCGCAGGGGTCTCTCGTGCTGAACGGCTAGGTCGGACTCGTGAAGGAACGCGCCCCGATCCCCCCACAACCTCCAAGGCTTCGCAGCCTGCAAGACAATCCGCGCATCATGAAGCTCAACCACACGATCCAAGCCCGCCTCAACACCTGAGCGCCCTTCGACCGTGTTCGGAAGGCGCCGCGCCTTCCGGTCCACCCAACCCCGGCAGGCCCGTCCTCCCGGGGTTTCGTTTTTTCCGACCTGAGTTCAAGCCATGCGCACGCGCACCTTCGACAAGCTGATCGCCACGATTCCCGAGCGCCGGAGCGCGGCTGAGCTGCGTCTGCGCTTCGGCGTCCTGCTTCTGCGCTAGCCCTGACGGCGATTCCGCCGAGGGGCTGGCCCCTCACCCATTCAGGAATCGCCATGAACTCGAACATCAATACCCTCCGCAATCTGCGCAACATCGGCGTCATCGCCCACGTCGACGCCGGCAAGACCACGACCACCGAACGCATCCTGTTCTACACGGGCGAGAACCATCGCATCGGCGACGTCAACGACGGCAACACGGCGATGGACTTCGACCCTCAGGAGCGCCAACGCGGCATCACCATCCACAGCGCGGCCACCACCGTGCACTGGCAGGGCACGCAGATCAACCTGATCGACACGCCCGGGCACATCGACTTCAACATCGAGGTCAAGCGCTCGCTGCGCGTGCTCGATGGCGCCGTCGTCGTCTTCGACGGCGTGGCCGGCGTGGAGCCGCAGACCGAGACCAACTGGCGCCTCGCGGACGAGTACCGCGTGCCGCGCATCGCCTTCGTCAACAAGCTGGACCGCATGGGTGCGGACTTCGGCCGCGTCGTCACGTCCATGCAGGAACGCCTGGGCGCGCGCGCGCTGCCGCTGCAACTGCCCATCGGCGCCGAGGGCGACTTCCGCGGCGTCGTCGATCTGCTGTCGATGCAGGCCTTGATCTGGGATCGCGACGACGCCGCCGAGCCGCCGCGCGTGGCCGAGATCCCGGCCGAGCTGCTGAGCGCCGCGCAGGCGGCACGCACACGCCTGGTCGAAGCCGTCGTGGAGCGCGACGACGCGCTGCTGGACGCCTGGCTGCGCGGTGAACAGCCGTCCGTCGATGCGCTGCGCGCGGGCCTGCGCGCGGCCACCATCGCCGGCGAGATCGTGCCCGTGCTGGCCGGTTCGGCCTTCCGCAACCGCGGCGTGGAGCCGCTGCTGGACGCGGTCGTCGCGCTGCTGCCCCGCCCCGGCGAAGCGCCCGGTGCGGCGGCGGCGGACGGCCCGCTGTCTGCCCTCGCCTTCAAGCTGACCGCCGACGACCACGGCGCGATGGTGTTCGTGCGTGTCTACAGCGGCCGGCTGAAACGCGGCGACTCGGTGTTCAACGCCAGCACCGGCAAGGCCGAGCGCGTGTCGCGGCTGTACGAGATCCATGCCGACCAGCGCGTCGAGCGCGACGAACTCGTCGCGGGCGACATCGCGGGCGTCGTCGGCCTGAAGGACACGCTGACCGGCCACACGCTGGCTTCGGCCAAGGATGCGCCGCTGCTGGAAAGCATCGCCGTGCCGGAAGCCGTCATCGACGTCGCCATCGAGCCCCGCAGCCAGGCGGATGCCGCGGCCCTCTCGAAGGGCCTGGGCGTGCTCGTGCGCGAAGACCCGTCGCTGCGCCTGCGCCAGGATGCGGACTCGGGCCAGACGCTGCTGTCCGGCATGGGTGAGCTGCAGCTGGAGGTGACGGTCGAGAAGCTGCGTTCGCGCTTCGGCGTGGAAGTGGCCGTGGGCCGCCCGCAGGTCGCTTACCGCGAGACCATCGCCGGCACGGCCGAGGTGCGCCACCTGCACCGCAAGCAAAGCGGCGGGCCCGGCCAGTTCGCCGAGCTGACGCTGCGGGTGGCGCCCTTGCCGCGCGGTTCCGGCATCCGCTTCGAGAACACCGTCGTGGGCGGCGCGATCCCGCGCGAGTTCATTCCGGCGGTCGAAGCCGGTGTGCGCAAGGCCGCGCTGAGCGGGCCGCTGGCGGGCTATCCGCTGGTGGACTTCGAGGCGACGCTGCTGGACGGCAGCCACCATGTGCGTGACTCGTCGGCGCTGGCGTTCGAGCTGGCGGCGGCGACGGCGTTGCGCGAGGCGGTGCTGAAGGCGTCGCCGCGGGTGCTGGAGCCGGTGATGGCCGTCGAGGTCATCACGCCGGCCGACTACCTTGGCGACGTCATCGGCGACCTGCTGAGGCGGCGTGGCCAGGTGCATGGCCAGGACGCCCGCGGCAACGCGGTCGTGGTCAGCGCCGAGGTGCCACTGGAGCAGATGTTCGGCTACATCGGCCACCTGCGGGCGATCAGCTCGGGGCGGGCCCAGTTCACGATGCAGCTGGGGCACTATGCCGAGGCGCCGACCCGGGCCGCGCTGGCGGCCTGAGCGCGGGCGGGGGTGGCTGGAACGGCCGCCCCCTCATCCGGCAAACCACCAGGGCGCTCAGCCGCGCCGGCCTCTCATCGCCAACGCGACGCCGGCCGGCACTCAGGCACCCGGCCGAGGAATGGGAAGGCCCTACTCGATGCGCGCCTCGCCCCAGGTCACGACGACGGGGCCGGCGGCATCGGGCCCGTGCTGGCGTGCCACCAGCTCGACCAGCTTCACGCCGCGCAGATCGGCGCTCAGTTCGCGCGCCGCCTGGTTGAACCTCATCGGAGGCGTCGCTGCGAGGCGGCGGCCATCGCCCCAGACCTCGAAGCTGACGCCCGCCGTCTTGCCGCGGGTCGAATCGTCCACGCCCACGCGCGCCGCGAAGCGCTGCGAACCCGCCGGCACCTGGACCTGCAACCGCGAGTCGGCCAGCGCGCCTACGCCATGGCGGAAGGTGACGTTCTGCACGCGCAGCGCTTCGTCATAAGGCGTCGAGTCGGCACGCGGCGCGCCCCAGCCGGCATAGGCCGGGCGCGTGCCGCCGTTGTCGCTGACGGACCAGGAAGCCAGCGAGCGGTAGACGATGGGGTCGGCCTCCAGCGCGCGGATGCCGTCGCGGGCGACGAAGACGTTGCCGGGCCGCTCGGAGACGAAGTAGCCGCGCGGCAGCACATGCTTGCCGGTGGCGGTGAACAGCAGGGCCTCACGGGGCTGCAGCTCGAACTCCTTCTTGCCCGTGAACGTGCCCGCATCGGCGCGCGCCCAGGCATCGCGCAGCGCGATGGGCGTGGTGGCGTCCATCTTCAAATGCTCGGCGGTCAGCGTGAACTTGGCGTTGGCGCCACCGCGGTTGAACAGCAGCACGGCCTTGCGTCCGTCGGCCAGCGTCTTGACGAGGATCTGGCGGTCGCTGTCGGCATAGGCGATGACGCCCTGGTGGCCGGCCGGGTCCTGGTTGATGGCGACGACTTCCGGCGCCTTCAGCAGGTCGATGATCGCCGGCGACACCTTGGACAGGTCCGTGCCGATCATCAGTGGCGCCGCCACGATGGCCCACAGGCCGAGGTGGGTGCGCGCCTCCAGCAGGTGCTTGCCGTCGAAGTCGCCGTTGCCGATCTCGAGCATGTCGGGGTCGTTCCAGCGGCCGGGGCCGGCGTAGAACTCGCGCGTGGCCACCGTGTCGAAGTTGTGCACCATCTGCGGAAAGCCGCTGGCGATGTCGCGGCTGCTGCGCCACATCGTGCCGACCTCTGCGCCCCAGCTGCGCACGTTGGCGGCACCCCAGAGGCAGACGGACAGCACATAGTCGCCCCGCGGCCGCACGCTGCGCAGCGCCTGCGTGACGCGGCCGTACAGCGCGCGGGCACCCTCGATGTCGGACTGGTTGGCATTGCCCTCGACGACAGTCGGCCCGAACTCGCGGAAGCGGCCGGACGTGACGGGGGGACGGTCCTTGCCATAGGACGACAGGCCGCACCCATCGACCTTCAGGAAGTCGAAGTTCCACTCGCCGAAGTACAGCGCGATGTCGCGCTCGACGTTGCCCATCAGGCCCACCTCGCGCTCGGCCTGCGTGCCCTCGGGCAGGTTGGGGCTGTCGGTGTTGTAGGCCTGCGAGCAGGCGTTGCGGCCGATGTCGGAGTACAGGCCCGCCTTCAGGCCGAGCGCATGGATGCGGTCGGTGAACGGGCGCAGCGACGTGCCGGCCGCGCCGCCGGTGCCTGCGCTCGGGAACAGCCCCGTGCGGACCTGCATGCGGCCGTCGGCGAGGCGGCGTTGCAGCCACCAGCCGTCATCCACGTTGATGCTGCGGTAGCCGGCAGCAGCCAGCCCGGTGTCGACGATGACCTGGGCGGAGTCGAGCACCTTCTGCTCGGTGAGGTCCATCTGGAAAGCATTCCAGCTCGACCAGCCCATGGGCGGTGTCGGCGCGCTGCCGACCGGCTGGTGGCCCCAGCGGCCCGTGGGGGCCAGGGGCTGCTGCTGCGCGTGCGCAGCGCCGACGAGAAGGATGAGGGCAAGGGTCGAGGCGAGGCGAGGCTTCATGCGGTGCGGGTCATCAGTCGGCCGAAGGCAGCGGGCAGGTGGAAGTCGGGCTCGGGCGTGTGCGTCGGGCTCCAGCTGGAGTAGACACGAGTCGCGCCCTGGCCCTCGACGCGGAACAGGTTGAGCCGCCAGCCTTCCTCGGTGTCGCCCGCACTCTGCATTGGCACGGCGAGCTCGGCCGTCCAGACCTTGTGCGCCGCGTCCACCTGCGTCCTCGCGCGGGATTCACCCAGCACGCGCTTCTTGCCCGACGCCTCGACGGCGATATCCAGAAGCAGGCCGTTGGGAGACACCTCCACCTCGCGGTAGCTCTTGAGCCCGGTGCGGCCAGGAGCCTGCAGGAAGACCTCGACCACGTCGCGGTCCCACAGCGGCCAGAGGTCGGTGGCCGAGCCGGCGCGCTCATAGGTGGTCAACGTGCCGAACTTGCAGGTGAAGCGCAGGTAGAGCTGGCTGGCGCCGCGCAGCAGTTGCACGCGCGTGGACTGCGGGCCGGCGAGAGCGCGGCCCTGCCAGTCGTGGCGGAAGAAGGTGGCGGGCGCGTCGGCCCACTGCGAGGCGTGCGGGTAGCCGTCGTCACCGACTGTCGCTACCTTGCCCGCGAAGGCGATCGGCAGCGCGTCGGGCGTCTCGGGCCGCGCTTCGATGAGCAGGCTGTGCGTGAAGCGCACAGGCAGCGTCGGTTGCGCCGCGCTGACCGTGCCGAGGCTGCGCTGGTTCACGACGTCGCGAAGCGTCCAGCGGCCGGCTCCAAGCCCACGCAGCGTCACGGGGCCGTCCCAGGTCGTCGCATAGAACGCGTAGTGCAGCGCGCCGGCCTGCTCGATGACGTGGGTCTCCGGTTTGTCGAAGCCGAGGTCGTAGAGCTCGCCGCGATAGCGGCCTTCAGCGAGGCGCTGCTGGTTGTAGAGGTCGACCCACTGCCGCCAGTGCTGCTCGCGCTCGGGTGTCAGCAGGAAGCTGTCCTTGGGCTTGGGGTCCACCGGCCAGGTGAACTTGGTGGCGACCACCGCGCCGATGCCGACGCTGGAGGAGAAGTCCTGCCCACCCGTGCTCAACTCGACATGGTCACCCGCGTAGGCGGCCCAGGGGCCCATCAACGCCTTCAGCGTCTTGCCCTTGTGGCGGACCTGCCAGCTCGACGTCGGGTCGGACGCCGGCGCCTGGTCCATGAAGGGCATGTTGTGGAAGGCATAGCCGGTGCCGCAGGGGCAGACCTCGACGACGGCCTCGGCGTTGGCGGCGTGGGCGGACTCGTGCAGCACGCGGTAGTAGTCGGCCAGGTGCTCGACCGAATCCTCGGGCCGGGCGTGCCCATGGGCGAGGTTGAAGCAGGGCGCCACGCCGTTGAGGTGCTGGCCGTCAACCTTGAGGCCGTCGAAGCCCCAGTCACCGATGATCTTCTGCACCGTGGCGGCCAGGTGGGCCTGCGTCTTCGCGTAGACCGGACATAGATAGAAGCTGTTCCACCAGGTCACGTTCTGCACGGCACCGTCGTGATCCAGCAGCAGCATGTCGGTGTGGTCGTGCAGCTCGTCGCTGCCCGGCGCAACGGCGAGTGGCGCGATCCACAGCCGCGCCTTCATGCCGCGGGCATGGATGTCGGCGACGAGGGCCTTCATGTCTTCCTCGCCGCGAGGGAACTTGGCCAGGTCCGGCCGCCAGTCGCCGGTCCTGACCTGCCAGCCGTCGTCCAGCACGGCCCATTTGAAACCCAGCTCCTGTACCTTGGGCAGCGTGGCGCGCACGAAGTCCAGCGAGAAGTCGCGTTCGTAGCCCCAGGCGCACCACTGCGCCTCGTAGGCGCTGCACGGCGGCTCGGGCGCGGCCAGGCCCTGTGCGGCCATCAGGCGGCGGTAGCGGTCCAGCGGCACGAAGAAATCGCCGCGGTGGACGGCGAGGAAGGTAGTGGGCGTGGTGAGGGTCTGGCCGGGTGCAAGCGTCTGCGGTGCATCGCTGCGCAGGGCGATGTCGACCTGATCGCCCATTGCCTTCACCGGCAGCGCGACGAGTTGCGGGTGCAGGGCCAGGTGGCCGACGGCCATGCCGACATCGCGGCGCCAGACATCGACGACCGGCGTGCCGCCGCCGTAGTCCGATGCGTTCATGCCCATGAAGTTGCGCTGCTCGAAGCCGCGCCTGACGGGCTGCACCCAGTCGCGCCGGTCGGCGTGGCTGGCGCCGGAGTAGGTCCACCAGCCGCCTGCGTGGCGCGGCGCGGCGGCCAGGCGGTGGGCGGCGTTGACCCAGGCATCGACGACGAGCGGCTTGTCGCTTGTGTTGACGTAGTTGACGTCCAGCAGCGCGACGCCGGGATGTTCATCCAGCAGCGTGACTCTGACGTGTTTCTCGATGCCATCGGTGGAGCGACCGGTCAGGCGCAGCACCTGGCCCGCGCCGAACGGCGTGGCGGCCTTGCCCGGTTCAGCCTGCTGCAGCGCGAAGCGGCCCAGCGGCCTGCCTTTCACCACCAGGTGCTCGCTCGCATCGAAGCCGGTCAGCGGCAGCGGCTGCTTGCCCATCAGGCCGACGATGCGGCAGCGCAGCTGCTCGTCGAACTGCAGGGACAGTGCTGCGTTCTGCACACGCACATGGCCCCTGCCTTGTGCAAGAACCGGCGGCAGCTGCGTGGCCAGCGGCGCGGCAGCCAGCCATTGCAGGAAGGCGCGGCGGGCCGTCATGGCTGGCCGCTCCAGGCGCCGGGAAAGCTGCGCTCGGCGTTCAGGTGGTAGAGCTTGTCGACCACCGCCTTGGGCAGGGCCAGGCCCTGGACCGGCTTGTCGAGGTCGCTCACCTTGAAGCTCTCCGCGGTGTTGAAGTAGCGCCAGTGCATGCGCCAGACGCCCTCGGCCTCGCGGGCCAGGGCGGCACCGTCCTGATCCGGCGCTTGCGACATGTCGCTGCCGTACAGCAGGCGGTCCTGGTACTTGATGAAGAAGCGCCGCACGCGCTCGCGGTCCCTCTGGCTCTGGTATTGCAACTGCCCGATGCGCGCGGCCACGTCGACCTTGGCCTCAGGAAAGCGGTCCAGGAAGGCGGCCAGCTCATCCACATCGCGCTCCAGCGAGGCCAGGTGCACGCCGATGAAGCGCAGGCCCGGGTGGGCGGCCAGCATGCGGTCGCGCGCGGCCATCTGTTGCTCCCAACTCGGCATCTCGGGGTGCAGGGCCATGTGGTACTGAGGGTGGGCCTTGAAGTATTCGCGGTCATTGTTGACCGTCATCTTGTCCAGCGGCAGCCAGCAGTTGTGCGGTTCGCCCTGGTGACCGAGCAGCGGGATGCCCTGCTTGACGAAGTCGTCGAACAGCGGCGCGAAGCGGCCGTCGTCGATCATGACGAGCCGGTCCTGGGCATCGCGCAGGCTCATGCCGATGTTCTTCCACACCTTCACGCCGACGGCGCCGGCCTTCATCGCCGCGTCGATGCGCTGACGGGTGGCCGGCAGCCAACCCGGCTGGTCGGAGCCGACCACGGGGAAGCTCGCCGCCCAGGCGACGTCCTGCGGGAACTGCTTCTTCAGCTCGATCGCCACGCGCTGCTGATCGTCCAGCGGCGGGAAGTCGGGGTAGTCGACGTTGATGGTCAGCACCTTGAAGTTCTGGCGCTTCGCCGCCGCCATGAAGGCGGGCGCGGGGTTGTGCAGATGCAGGTGGGCGTCGATCTTCACGACCCGGCCGTAGTCGGCCATCGTGTAGCTGGCCGCTCCTGCAGCGTGGGCGGAGAAAAAAGCCACCCCGGCAAGCAGGGCGGCAACGGAGGAGACAAGGTGTCGCATCAGAACTTGATCGAGGCGCCCAGCGTGAAGGCGCGGCCATAGCGGTAGTAGCCCTGAGGCAGTTTCACGCTGTCGTTGCCGAGCGTGTACTCCTGCGTCGCGTCGGTCAGGTTGTTGCCTTCGATGCTGAGTCGCAGCCACTTGTTGACCTCGTAGGCAATCTGGGCCGTCATCCAGGTTGTGGCCTTGGCGCGCTCGTTGAAGCCGGCCCCCAGCACGTTGGTGGCGGTGACGAAGGCGTCGGTGTGGTCGGCCGTGGCGCTCATGCTCCACGGGCCCTTCTCGTACAGCAGGCCGAAGGACGACGTGGCCGGCGCGATGCCCTCCAGCGCGCGCTCTTCGCCGCCCACCCAACTGCGCGACTTGTTGCGGGTGTACTGCGCCCGCACGCCGAAGCCGTTGTCCCACAGGTGCTGCAGGCCGATCTCGAAGCCGCGCGCAGTGGCCTTGTCGCCGTTGATGGGTCGGCTGATGTTGAACAGGCGGCCGCCCGGTGCACCGATGTTCTGGCCGGTCAGGTACTCCGAGGTGATCTGGTTCTTGATGTTCTTCTGGTAGACGGCGAAGGTCAGCGCCGAGTCCTTGGCGTAGTACCACTCCAGCGACGCGTCGGCCTGGCGGGCGCTGTAGGGCTTGAGGTCGGCGTTGCCGCCGAAGACCTGCGTGAAGTCGCCCCAGGAAATGCTCTCCGTGGTGCTCGTGGGCGCCAGCTTGTCCACCGACGGACGGGCCATGGTCTTGGCCGCGCCCAGGCGCAGCTGCAGGTCGTTGGTGATGATCCAGGTGAAGTTCACCGCCGGCAGCGCGAAGTTGTAGCTGGACTCCTGCTGCACGACGGATGGCGCCGCGTAGACGGCCGTGTAGTTGAAGGCCCCGTTCTCGATGATGTCGGTGATCTTGGCATCCCAGGCCTGGGCGGTCGTCCTGGTCTTCACGAAGCGCACGCCGGCGTCCGCATTCCAGCCATCGCCGGACAGGTCGGCCTGCACGAAGGCGGTCGTCGTCTTCTCCGTCACGCGATAGCTTTCCAGCGGGTTCCAGGCCGGCGCGGAGGCGGTCGAGCTGTAGACGCCACCGCCCGGGCGGGGCTTGCCGTCGTAGGACTTCAGGGCTTCGGCGTAGTTGTTGACATCGAAGCCCAGGAAGCTGCGCGGGAAGTTGCCGCTGACACCGTCCAGGAAGCCGGACGGGCTCAGCGTCTGGTTGATGACGTTGCCGCCGAGCGCGGCGACGTTGATCGCGTTCTGTCCCGAGTAGTGATCAGCGCCGGCATTGAAGGCGTTGTTGATCAGGTCACGCGACTTCTTGCGGTTGGTCTGGCTGAGGCCGAACTTCAGCTGGTCGATGTTGAAGCGGTCCAGCTTCCAGTCGAGATTGGCCGTGGCGCCGTCGATCTTGTCGTCGATGTTGTCGCCGGCCCGGCTGTAGTAGTGGGTGTTGAAGTCGCTGGCCTTGAACAGGCCTTGCGCCAGGCCGGTCTGCAGGTCACGGCCATCGGCGAAGGTGGTCTTCACGTCGGGCACCGCCGCGCCGGTCAGCTGGATGCGCGTCACGTTGGGCTGGTTCATGCGCAGCACGACATAGCTGTCGTTGCCGCCCGAATGGCGCTTGGAAGTGGACTCGTAGATGTCGCCCGTCAGCTTCAATGTGGGCGAGAGCTTCCACTCCGCGTTGGCGCCGTACAGCGCGGTATCCACCACGCGGTACTCGGTCTTGTTCAGCAGCTCCGGATTGAGCGCCAGCTCGGGGTCGGGATTGGCCAGCGTGAAGTCCGTGACCACGCCGTTGCTGATCTTCATGTTGGACCAGCGGCCCGGCGCGAACAGCGGGTAGAACGACAGCTGGTAGCCCACCTGCGGCGAATCCAGCCGCGTCTTGAAGCCGTCCACCACCACCTTCACATCGCTGCTCGGCCGCCACTCCACCTTGCCCGAGAGCGCCATGCGTTCCTTCTTCTCCATGATGGTGCCGAAGCGGAACTGGCCCGGGCCGATCAGGCCTTCCTCGTCCGGATCCAGCACGCCGTTGCCGTTGGGGTCGATGGGGCCGCCCCAGGTGTTGCCCCAGGGCCAGAACAGCTCCGGCTTGTTGGGCGCGGGGTTGCGCGACCAGCCGCCGTCATTGCCGGCCGTATCGGTGCGCACGTCGCGCTTGGCGTAGACCACGCCCAGCAGCACGCCGAGCTGGTTGCCGAAGGTGTTGCTGTAGGTGCCGGAGAGCTTCGTGCCGTTGAGGCTGCTCATCTGGTTGCGGTCGGCCTCCACGCGCAGCAGGCCGCGCTGGCCCGGCTGGTCGAACGGGCTGGCAGAGCGCAGGTTGACCAGGCCGCCGATGGCGCCCTCGATCAGCGACGCCTGCGTGGACTTGACGACGTCGGCGCCGTTGATGACGTCGGCGGGGAGCACGTCGTAGGCAAAGTAGCGGCCGGCGCTGTCCGTGCCCAGCAGGCGGTTGTTGAAGGTGGTGATCGTGTAGTCCGGGCCCAGGCCGCGGATGCTGACCTTCTGGCCTTCGCCACCGGCCGTCCGCGAGATCGACACGCCGGTGATGTGGCTCAACGAGTCGGCCACGTTGTTGTCGGGGAAGCGGCCCAGCTCGGTGGCGCTGATGCTGTCCTGCACGCCGGCGGCGTTGCGCTTCAAGGCCAGCGACTTCTGCAGGCTGGCCCGGGTGCCGGTGACTTCCACGCGGTCCAGCGTCTGGTCGGCATCCGGCTGGGCCGCCGTCTCCTGGGCGAACGCCGGGGCTGCGAATGCAGCCAGGGCCACCAAGCCAGCCGCTGCCAGCGGGTGCAGCGCAAAACGGGGTTGCAGTCGAGGACTCATCGAACGGTTCCTTTTATGTCGCGCCCGCTGCCGTCAGGGCAGCGGGAAGCAAATCGGCTTGTTGCCGGGGCAGCTCTCCCCCGGTGCGGTGTGCCGGCTCCGGAAGTGCCCCGAACCGGCTTGACGCAAGTCTACGAATTCTTTCGTTTGATTTCGTATAGAGTTTTCACCGATACCGAATGCTTTCGATGAATCATGCCACGAAAGGCTTCTGCCCGGCTGACATAGAGCGGAATCATGGAGCTATATGGACATCGAGGCCGGTGGCCATAAATTTCGTATACGAAAGTGGCCATACCGTTGCGTTTTCGTTTTCGTTCGTTTATGCTTTCGCACGAAAGTCGCCTTTGCACACCGACCCTAACCCGAAAGATGCTGCCCATGCAGAGCAACTGGCTCTTCCACGCCCTCGTCACCACCCTGCTCTGGGGCGTGTGGGGCGCCTTCGCCGGGCTGCCGTCCGAACACGGTTTTCCCGACACGCTGATCTACGTGGTGTGGGCGCTGACGATGATCCCGCCCGCCGTCATCGTGCTGGTGCGCAGCGGCTGGCGCATCGAGCGTGACCGCCGCTCGGTCGTGCTCGGTTTGACGGTCGGCCTGCTCGGGGCCGGCGGCCAGATGCTGCTGTTCCGCGCCGTGCAATCCGGCCCGGCCTATCTGATCTTTCCCATCGTCTCGCTGTCGCCGGCGCTGACGATTGCCCTGTCCTTCGGCCTGCTGGGCGAGCGCACCGGGCGCCTGGGCATGGCGGGCATCGCGCTGGCGCTGTGCTCGCTGCCGCTGTTCGACCTGCAGTTCGGCCAGGCCGGCGCCGGCCTCGGCCTGTGGTTCGTGCTGGCCCTCGTCGTGCTGGCGGCGTGGGGCCTGCAGGCCTACTTCATCAAGCTGGCCAACGCAGGCAGCAGCGCCGAGAGCATCTTCTTCTACATGACCGTCGGCGCCCTGCTGTGCGTACCGGTCGCGCTGGCGATGACCGACTTTTCCCAGCCCATCAACTGGGGCTGGCCAGGCCCGGGCCTGGCGGCCATCACGCAGGTGTTGAACGCCGTTGGCGCGCTGACCCTCGTCTACGCCTTCCGCTACGGCAAGGCCATGGTCGTGTCGCCGCTGGTCAATGCCGGCGCACCGTTGCTGACGGCCGTGCTGTCGATGGCACTCAGCGGCACCGCGCCCAGCGGCGGCAAGTTGCTCGGCGTGGCCCTCGCCCTGCTGGCCGCACTGCTGCTGGCGCTGCAGCCGGAAACGCCTTCTTCCTCTTCCCAAACCGTTCAAGGAGACGCCGCATGAAGCTCATGCTCGACCTCGTGCGCCGCCACAAGCAAGCCCGCGATGACGGCCCCGCCGTCGGTATTCCGTCCGTCTGTTCCGCCCACCCCGTCGTCATCGCCGCCGCGCTGCGTGAATGCGCCGCCCAGGGCCGGCCGGCCCTCATCGAGGCCACCTCCAACCAGGTCAACCAGGACGGCGGCTACACCGGCATGACGCCGCATGACTTCCGCCGCTACGTGCAGCAGCTCGCCGCTGCCGAAGGCCTGGCGCCGGAGCTGCTGCTGCTGGGCGGCGACCATCTCGGCCCCAACGCCTGGCGCAAGCTGCCGGCCGGCGCGGCCATGGCCAAGGCCGAAGTGATGGTGGCGCAGTACGTCGCCGCGGGCTTTCGCAAGATCCACCTCGATTGCTCGATGTCCTGCGCCGGCGACCCGGTGCCGCTGCCCGAGCCCGAGATCGCCGCGCGCGCCGTGATCCTGTGCCGCGCGGCCGAGCAGGCCTGGCTTCATTCGCCTGACCGGGGCGACCTGCCCGTCTACGTCATTGGCACGGAAGTGCCCGTGCCCGGCGGCGCGCATGAAGACCTGGGGGAACTGGCCGTCACGTCGCCCGAGGCGGCGGCGTCCACGCTGGAGCTGCACCGCGACGCCTTCACCCGCGCCGGCCTGGAGGCGGCCTGGGAGCGCGTCGTCGCCATGGTCGTGCAGCCCGGCGTCGAGTTCGACCACCACAAGGTCATCGACTACCGCCCCGAGAAGGCCAAGGCCCTGAGTGCCTTCATCGCCGCCCGGCCCGGCCTTGTCTTCGAAGCGCACTCGACCGACTACCAGACGCCCGCGCACCTCGCGCAACTGGCACGCGACCACTTCGCCATCCTGAAGGTCGGCCCCGGCGTGACCTTCGCGCTGCGCGAGACGCTGTGGGCGCTGGCCGCCGTCGAGCGTGAATGGGTCGGCGAAGGCGACGGCCTCGTCGACACCGTGCTCGGCGTCATGCGCGCCGAACCCGAGCATTGGCACGGCTACTACCAGGACGCCGCACGCCTGGACGTCGACCTCGCCTACTCCTTGAGCGACCGCATTCGCTACTACTGGGCCCACCCCGCCGTGCGCGAAGCCTGCCGGACCATGCTCGCCCGCCTGGACGCCGCCCCGCCGCCGCTGACGCTGCTCAGCCAGTACCTGCCGCGCCAGTACGAGGCCGTCCGCGAGGGCCGCATTTCAACGCACACCGACTCGCTCCTTCGCGACGGCACCGTCCAGGCCCTTCGCCCCTACCTTCACGCTTGCGCGACTTGATCCGATGACCCTGCTTCACCTCGACCCCACCGACCTCGACCACCGCGGCGCCGCGCACACCGCCCGCGAGATCGCCCACCAGCCGGCCGTCTGGCAAGCCGTCTTCGAACAAGTGCAGGCGGAACGCCCGCAGCTCGACGCCTTTCTGCAACCGCTGCTCGCCCTGCCCGACCTGCGCATCGTGCTGACCGGCGCCGGCAGCTCGGCCTTCATCGGCCAATGCCTGGCGCCCGCGCTGCTGCGCCTATTGGGGCAGCGCCCCGGCATCCGCGTCGAGGCGGTGGCGACCACCGACATCGTCTCCAGCCCCGAGCAATGCCTGCAGCCCGAGGTGCCGACGCTGCTGGTCTCCTTCGCCCGCTCCGGCAACAGCCCCGAAAGCCTGGCCGCGGTGGAGCTGGCCGACCGGTTCGTCGCGCACAGCTTCCACCTCGTCGTGACCTGCGCGGCCGACGGCACACTGAATCGCCGCATGGCCGACCGAGCCGATGCCCACGTGCTGTTGCTGCCCGACGCGACGCACGACCGCGCCTTTGCCATGACGTCGAGCTTTAGCGGCATGCTGCTGGCGGCGGCCTGGGCCTTCGGCCTGGCATTGCCCCCCGTGGCTGCGCTGGCGCAGGCGGCGCAGACGCTGGCCGAAGGCGAGACCGACCGCCTCTACGCACTGGCCGAACAGCCCTTCGAGCGCGTCGTCTTTCTCGGCAGCAACACCCTGCTGGGCCTGGCACGCGAGGCTGCGCTGAAGATGCTGGAGCTGACCGACGGCAAGCTCGTCGCACTGGCCGACTCGACGCTGGGCTTTCGCCACGGCCCCAAGACGATCCTGAACGACTGCACGCTGGTGGTCATCCTGCTGTCCAACGATGCCTACACGCGTCGCTACGACCTCGACCTGCTGCATGAGCTGCGCCGTGAAGGCCTGGCCAGGGTGCTGGCCCTCGGTACGCTGCCGCTGGACGGCGTCCAGGCCCCGCATGCCGATGACGTGCACCTGGCCCTGCCGGCGGCGGCGCCCGACCTGGCCCTGGCCCCCGTGGCCCTTGTCTTCGCGCAATGCCTCGCCCTGCTCACTTCGCTGCAGCTCGGCATCACGCCGGACAACCCCAGCGCCTCGGGCACCGTCACGCGCGTCGTCAGCGGTGTCACCATCCACCCCGTGACCCCCTTGAACCAGCAACAAGGATGAGCGGCATGTTCCTCGGCATCGACGGCGGCGGCACCAAGACCGCCTTCGTCCTCATCGATGGCGACGGCGGCCTGCTCGCCCACCACGAGTCGACGACGAGCTACTACATCGAGATCGGCTTCGACCGGTTGCGCGCCCTGCTGCAAGACGGCGTGCAGGCCACGCTGCGCCTGGCCGGCGTGACGGCCGCCGACGTGGCCCATGCCTTTGCCGGCCTGCCGGCGCACGGCGAGGACAGCGCCCTGCTCCCGGCCTTTGACGCCTTGCTCGCCGGCCTGCTGCCGCGCAGCACCGTGGGCAACGACATGGTCTGCAGCTGGGCCGGCTCGCTGGCCGGGGCGGACGGCATCAGCCTCGTCGCCGGCACCGGCTCCATCGCCTACGGCGAGTGGATGGGCCGCGGCGCGCGCTGCGGCGGCTGGGGCGAGGTCTTCGGTGACGAGGGCTCGGCCCACTGGCTGGCGCGCGAGGTGCTGGCCCTGTTCTCGCGCATGGCCGACTGCCGCGCCGAACCCGGCCCGCTGCTCGGCCTGGTGCGCGAGCACTTTGCGCTCGCGCATGACCTCGACCTCTGCGGCCACATTAATGGGGGCGCCGCCCGCAGCGAGCTGGCCCAGCTCGCCCGCCTGGCCACGGCCGCTGCGCAAGCCGGCGACACGCAGGCCCGCCAGCTGCTCGTGCGCGCCGGCGACGAACTGGCCGCGCTGGCCGAAGGCGTGGCCCGCAATCTCGGCCTGAGCGGTATCCAGGCCGTGCCCGTGTCCTACTCCGGAGGCGTGTTCGCCGCGGGCGACCTGGTGCTCGGCCCGCTGCGCGCCGCGCTGGCGCGCCGCCTGCCCGGCGCCACGCTGAAGGCGCCGCGCTTCGGCCCCGAACTGGGCGCTTCGCTCTACGCCGCCCGCCTGGCCGGCCAGCCCCTGTCGCCCGGCGCGCTGAGCCGGCTGGCCGGCTGAACGCCCTCGATATCATTCGAAAGTTGGCTCCCCGCACTCAGCCCCGCATGCCCGCCTCCCTCTCCCTGCCCGCGAAAAGCGAAAGCCCGCTGCTCATCGACGAGCGGCGCCGGCTGATCCGCGAGCTGGTGCAGTCG
Source organism: Burkholderiales bacterium (assembly GCA_019509985.1). Classification (GTDB taxonomy): domain Bacteria; phylum Pseudomonadota; class Gammaproteobacteria; order Burkholderiales; family Burkholderiaceae_C; genus Pelomonas. The sequence continues at coordinate 42,666 of JAEKLF010000048.1, forward strand.
CAGGGCCGCGTCACGGTGGACGAACTGGCCGAGCGCTTCGGCACCTCCGTCGTCACCATCCGCAGCGACTTGAACTCGCTGGCATCCACCGGCGCCGTGCTGCGCACCCACGGCGGCGCGCTAGCCCAGCGCGACACCGAGGAAGTGCCCATCGGCGTGAAGCAGAAGCTGCGCCATGAGCAGAAGGCCCGCATCGCCATCGAGGCCGCCAAGCTGATCCGCGACGGCGAAACCATCCTGCTCGACTCCGGCTCCACCACCGAAGAAATCGCCAAGCAGATCCGCGGCCTGCGGCTGACGCAGTTGAACGTCATCACCAACGCCCTCAACATTGCCGCGCTGCTGGCCACGGTGCCGCACGTCAACCTCATCATGCCGGGCGGCCAGCTGCGGCCGAACTCGTATTCGTTGTCAGGCCCTCAGGCCGTGGCCGCGCTGCAGGGCCTGTACGCCGACCGACTCTTCCTCGGCGTCGACAGCCTCGACCCCGACATCGGCCTGATGACGCCCCACCTGCTGGAAGCCCAGCTCAACGCCCAGATGATGAAGATCAGCCGCCAGGTCGTCGCCGTGGCGGACGCGTCCAAGCTGATGAAGCGCAACCTGTCGGTCATCGCGCCGGTGGAGCAGCTGGACATGCTGATCACGGACACCGGGGCGGATCAGGCGATCGTGGATCAGTTGCGGGGGCGGGGGATTGAGGTGGTGTTGGCGTGAGGCGTCTCGCGGGTGATTTCCTGCGCAACGCCCGACGCAAGCATTTAAACGGCAACCTCGCGCTTTGCTTCGGCGACTGCGCTAGAAAACTCACAGTGCTTCATGGCTTCGCTAGATGCCAGCCAGCTCAGGTTGTCCAATCCGGCGCAGCACTCGTAAGACAGTAGGGCGATAGCCTTCAGCCGTGCAGTCGCAAAGTTGTTGCTGTACGGCGGATAGTCTGCGCTTCCAAGTCCTGCAAAAACTGAGTTCACGCCGGACCACAGCGGCATTAGTCGATTGAACTTTTGGTCCAGTAATTTCGCCTCTTGCAAGGCGGATGACTCTCTAAGCGAATCTTTTGTGAGGTAGCCAAGTCGCACCACTAGAGCATCTCGAACGGTGACTCCCTCCACGAAAGACGCCGCAAGCTCGATTCGCAAATGGTCCAAGAAGAACTGAAGATCCCCGCGCGCGTCTTGGACGTATGAGCTGTCGAAGGTGTGCTCGTTCAACTTTGCCTGAATCTGCAACTGAACAATCAGCATCGCCAACGTCAACAGCGCGAGCACCGGGGCGTAGATTCCGCCCATAGCGGAACCAAATTCCGACCACCTCGTATGGTCTGAAGACAACCTGAACCCGAACGTCCAAAGGTAAACCGCAATCGGGACCAACAAGACAACCGCGAGCATCAGCCGGGCGATTGCGGTTTGACGACGCTCCTTCCTGGAAGCTTGGCGAGCCATGTGGTGTCTATTCCTAGGCAAAAAGTAGGAAGGTGCTCGATCAATTTGATGGCATTGGGTATGCGATTCTCACTGCGATGTCCGAGCGGCCGCCAGTGTTCATCACGGCGATCAGCACTTACTACGGCGCACTTGAGCACTCGTCCATCGTGACGCCATGCGTCCAGCCAGGCACGTTGACGTAGTACCGCAAAGCCTTGCCGGCGCCCGTGGTCCGGAGTTGCCCGCGCTTGACCATCTCTGCCAGATCCCGTGTCGCTGTGGCCTTCGATGCGCCGGTCATCTTCATGTACTTCTCGGCGTTGAGCCCACCCACGAAACCGCCATCGCCGTCGTCGAGCAGCCGCTGCAACACCTTCCGCTGGCGTTCAGGCAGCCCGGCAACGCCGTGCTGCTCCGCAAAACGGCGCTTCACGAGGGCTTCGTCCATCGTGGTGCTCGCCGCCGAGTAGGCAGCGGCGCATTGCTGAATGAACCATTGCACCCAGCCTGTGACGTCCATGCCGCCGCGCTGGCAGCGGTTCAGTTGGTCGTAGTAGTCGGCACGGCGCTCCAGCAGCTGCCGTGACAGGCTGAACAGCCGTGCCGGCGTGCTGAGGTGCTGTGCCACGGCCATGTCGACGAGGGCGCGGCCGATGCGGCCATTGCCGTCCTCGAACGGGTGGATGCTCTCGAACCACAGGTGGGCGATGGCGGCGCGGGCCAGTCCGTCCAGGGATGCCGACGACGTACCGCCGGGCGCGGTGTCGTTGAACCAGCCGATGAAGCGCGCCATGTGCCCCGGCACATCGGCCGATGGCGGCGCCTCGTAGTGCACGACCTCGCGACCCGGCAGGCCGCTGATGATCTGCATCGGGTCTTCGTGACTCCGGTAGCGGCCTACGGCGATGCGTTGAAGACCTGAAGTGCCGCCCGGAAACAGCGCCGATTGCCACCGGCAGAGCCGGTCTTCGTCGAGCGGCGTGCCCGCTGCGGTGGTCGCGTCGTGAACGACGGCGACCAGGCCGTCCACGGCGCGGTCGATGGGACCGGATGCCTCCAAACCCATGCGGCGCATGACCGACGACCGGACGGCGTCCAGCGACAGCCGTTCCCCTTCGATGGCTGCCGTGGTCAGCACCTCGTCGGCCATCGAGTCGAGCGCGACATCGCTGGCACCGGTGAAGCCGAGGGCTGCAGCCTTGCCTTCCATGACGCCATGCAAACGGTAGGCCTGGGCGAGGCCGGCGCTGACGGCGGCCTCGTCGTAGACGAAGTCCGGCCAGTCGGCACGAAGCCAGTTCCAAGGGCGCGCTCTCACGATCATGAGCCGAAATTTAGCATTTTCAGCTCAATTAATGAGCCGAACCTGACGCATTGCGGCTCATACGACCCTGGGCCACAGCCGGGCCTGACCCGCCTGGCAGCCGTGGGGCGATGTTCAGGACCGTCCGGCGCACCTGGGCGATGGGTCGTCACCGCCGCATAGTCGCGGCTGGGTGCAGCCGCGCAAAGCACTGACCCCTCAGGCCGCCTCAGTCGCCGTTGCGTCCGCCTGCAGCATCGACAGCAGGTCCGCAAACCGCTCCCCCTGCACCAGCACATGACTGCGGATGGCATCGACCGCCCGGTCTGCATCGCCGTCCTTGAGCGCGTCCACCACGGCCTGGTGCTCCTCGAAGGAGCGCGTCACGCGGTTGCGCACGCGCAGCTGCAGGCGGCGATACGGCCGCAGCTTGCGCTGCAGGCCGAGCGCTTCATCGGTCAGAAAGCCGTTGTGGCTGGACCGGTATAGCGCCTCGTGGAAGGCCTCGTTGGCGTAGAAGTAGGCGTCGGAATCCAGCCCTGCGGCGGCGCTGCGGCAGCTTTCGTGGGCGGCCTCCAGGCGCTGCAGGTCCGCTGGCGAGATGCGCCGCGCGGCCAGGCGGGCGCACATGGCTTCCAACTCGGCCATCACCTCGAACATCTCGACGATGCGCTGCGGCGTGGCCTGCGCCACCACCGCGCCGCGCCGCGGCCGAATCTCCACCAGCCCTTCGCCGGCCAGCTGGTTCAGCGCCTCGCGCACCGGTGTGCGCGACATGCCAAAGCGCTGCGTCAGCTCCACCTCGTCCAGGTGCGTGCCCGGCGCCAGCTTCCCCGTGGCGATCTCTTCCTCGATGCTCTCGCGCAGGGTTTCGGACAGTCGGCTCATACCCAAGATTCTAGTTTTGCATGCTCGCACATGCATCCTGTCGACTTCCAGGGTATCCACTTATCCGCAAGCTATTTGCAATGTATACACGAATGGCTAATATGCGTAATCAGAGCGGCTGACACAGATCAGCCCCACCCTTCCCACCGAAGCCACGCGCCCAAGCGACAACTTCACAGGAGACATGATGAGCCTTGATCGACGCGACATCCTCGGCCTGCTGGGCGCCTCCGCCCTGGGCCTGCCAGGCCTGAACGCCTCTGCCCAGACCGGCGGGCTGAAGATCTCCCACCAGTTCCCCGGCGGCACGCTGACGGAGGGCGACTTCCGCGACCGGCTGTGCCGGCGCTTCGCGACCGAGTGCGAGAAGCGCAGCGGCGGCGCGCTCAAGAGCACTGTCTACCCCGGCTCGTCGCTGATGAAGACGAATGCCCAGTTCTCCGCCATGCGCAAGGGCGCGCTGGACCTGAGTCTGGTCCCGCTGTCCTATGCCGGCGGCGAGGTGGCCGAGACCAACATCGGGCTGATGCCCGCGCTGGTGCCCAGCTATGACGTCGGCGCGCGGTGGAAGACGGCCGAGGTCGGCAAGCTGCTGACCAAGACGCTGGACGACAAGGGCATCGTCGTCGTGTCCTGGGTGTGGCAGGCCGGCGGTGTCGCCAGCCGCACGCGCGCGCTGCTGACCCCGGATGACGCCAAGGGCCTGAAGGTGCGCGGCGGCAGCCGCGAGATGGACATGATGCTGAAGACCGCGGGCGCCTCCGTCATCACGCTGCCGTCCAACGAGATCTACGCCGCCATGCAGACCGGCGCGATGGACGCGGCCATGACCTCGTCGACCAGCTTCATCTCCTTCAAGCTGGAGGAGATCGCCAAGTTCCTGACCTCGGGCCGCCAGCGCACCTACTGGTTCATGCTCGAGCCGCTGATGATGTCCAAGGAGATCTTCAGCAAGCTGCCCAAGGCCCAGCAGGACATCATCATGGCCGTGGGTGGCGAGCTGGAAACCTTCGCGATGGAAGCCGCCAAGGCCGACGACAAGGCTGCGGCCGATCTGTATGCCAAGGCTGGCGCCAAGGTCGTGGACATGGACGAGCCGACGCTGAAGAAGTGGCAGGCCATCGCCCGCGACACGGCGTGGAAGGACTTCGGCGAGAAGAACGAGAGCTGTGCCGCGCTGCTGAAGGCCGCGCAAAAGCTGCTGTGAGCAAGCGATGAGTGGCCTCAACGTCGGCAGCAACACGCTGGCCCTGGACCCCGATCTGCCGGCACTGCTGCGGCCGCTGGCAGTCGTCGTGCTGTGGATCAACCGCGCGATGGTCACGCTCGGCATGCTCGCGCTGCTGATCGCTGCCTTCGTACTGACCTACAGCGTGTTCTCACGCTACCTGCTGAAGGCCTCCACCGACTGGCAGGACGAGGCCTCGGTCTTCCTGCTCGTCGGCGCCACCTTCCTGTGCAGCGCCTTCGTGCAGGCGCTGCGCGGGCATGTCGGCATCGAGTTCCTCAGCGGCGTGCTGCCGTCGTGGGCCAACCGCATTCGCCTCGCCATCGTGGACCTGGCCTGCACCGCCTTCTGCGCCTTCTTCGCGTGGAAGAGCTGGACGCTGCTGCACGAGGCCTGGGTGGACGGCCAGACGACCTCGTCGTCCTGGGCGCCGCCGCTGTGGATTCCCTACGGGCTGATGTCACTCGGCATGAGCCTGTTGACGCTGCAGCTGCTGCTGCAGTTCATCGCTCGCTTGAACGGTCTGCGTGGAGGTGCGCGATGAGCATGCTGATGCTGGGGTCCTTGTTCGGGGTCGTCACGATCCTGCTGATGTTCTCGGGCATGCCCATCGCCTTCGCGCTGGGCAGCGTCGCGGTGATCTTCATGGCCTTCTTCATGCCGGCCTCGGCGCTGGATACGGTCACGCAGAACGTCTACGAGGAGATGGCCAGCATCACGCTGCTGTCCATTCCGCTGTTCATCCTGAAAGGCGGCGCCATTGGCAAGTCGCGCGCGGGGCAGGACTTGTACGCCGCGCTGCACGTGTGGATGGGCCGCGTGCCCGGGGGCCTGGGCATTGCCAACGTGCTGGCCTGCGCGCTGTTCGCCGCGATGGCCGGCTCCAGCCCCGCCACCTGCTCGGCCATCGGCTCGGCCGGCATCCCGGAGATGCGCAAGCGCGGCTACTCGCCGGGCTTCGCGGCCGGCATCATCGCGGCAGGCGGCACGCTGGGCATCCTGCTGCCGCCGTCCATCACGATGATCCTGTATGCGGTGGCGGCCGAGCAGTCGCTGGGCCGGCTCTTCCTCGCCGGCATCATGCCGGGCGTGTTGCTGGTGGCGCTGTTCGCGACCTACGCGGTCGTCCGCTACATGCAGGAGTTCAGGCACGCGGAGCGCGAGTTCAAGAACACCGGCACCGACTCGCCACTGCTGTCCACGCAGACCTTCAGCGTGAAACAGAAGTTCGAGATGCTGCCGCGCGTCGTGCCCTTCGTGCTGCTGCTGATCGGCGTGATGGTGGCGCTGTACGGCGGCTTCGCCACGCCGTCGGAAACCGCGGGCCTGGGCGCCGTGCTGGCCCTGGCGCTGATCGCCGTCATCTACGGTGTCTGGCGGCCGCGCGACCTCGCGCCCATCCTCGGCTCCACGCTGAAGGAGAGCACGATGCTGATGTTCATCATCGGCATGTCGCTGCTGTTCAGCTACGTGATGAGCTACCTGCACATCAGCCAGGCCGCGGCGGAATGGATCGTCGGCATGCAGTTGTCCAAGTGGGTGCTGCTGGCCACCATCCTCGTGCTGGTCATCGTGCTGGGCTTCTTCCTGCCGCCGGTCAGCATCATCCTGATGACCGCGCCCATCATCCTGCCGCCGCTGAAGGCCGCGGGCTTCGACCTGATCTGGTTCGGCATCCTGATGACCATCGTCATGGAGACCGGCCTCATCCACCCGCCGGTCGGGCTGAACATCTTCGTCATCAAGAACATCGCGCCCGACATCCCGCTGAACAAGATCATCTGGGGCGTGCTGCCGTTCGTGGGCCTGATGCTGTTCGCGGTGCTGATGATCTGCATCTTCCCGGGCATTGCCACCGGCCTGCCGGACTGGGTCATGGGCGCCGCAAAGGCTCGCTGAAACCATGAACGCGCCGCTGCCCTGGAACCGCCGCGCGCAGCGCCGCGAAGCGCGCCTCACGCGTGTCTCGCAAGCGCTCGGCGTGGGCCTGAAGGGCAAGCAGGTCGACGCGGCGCAGGTCGTCGCGCTGCTCGGAGCTGCACTCGAAGTCGGCGACCGCGTCTGCCTGGAAGGCAACAACCAGAAGCAGGCCGACTTCCTGGCCGACGCCCTCGTGCAGCTGAACCCGGCGCGCGTGCACGACCTGCACATGGTGCAGTCGGTGCTGTCGCTGCCGCAACACCTGGACGTGTTCGAAAACGGCATTGCCAGCAAACTCGACTTCTCCTTCTCCGGCCCGCAGAGCCAGCGCCTGGCGCGCCTCGTATCACAGGGCCGGTTGCAGATTGGTGCCATCCACACCTACCTGGAACTGTTCAGCCGCTACTTCATCGACCTGACGCCCAACGTGGCGCTGGTGGCCGCGCAATCGGCCGATGCCGAGGGCAACCTCTACACCGGCCCCAACACCGAGGACACGCCGGCCATCGTCGAGGCCACCGCCTTCAGTGGTGGCATCGTCATCGCGCAGGTCAACGAGATCGTCGACCGCGTGCCGCGCGTGGACATTCCGGCCGGCTGGGTCGACTACGTCGTGCCCGCACCGCGCCCGCACTGGATCGAGCCCCTCTTCACCCGCGACCCCGCGCAGATCAGCGAGGTGCAGGTGCTGATGGCCATGATGGCCATCAAGGGCATCTACGCCGAGTACGGCGTGCAGCGGCTGAACCACGGCATCGGCTTCGACACCGCGGCCATCGAGCTGCTGCTGCCCACCTACGCCGAGACCCTCGGGCTGAAGGGCAAGATCTGCCGCCACTGGGCGCTGAACCCGCACCCGGCGCTGATCCCGGCCATCGAGGCGGGCTGGGTGGAGTCCATCCATTCGTTCGGCTCCGAGCTGGGCATGGAGGACTACCTGCGCGCTCGCGCCGATGTGTTCTTCACCGGGCCTGACGGCAGCATGCGCAGCAACCGCGCCTTCTGCCAGGCGGCCGGCCACTACGCCTGCGACCTGTTCATCGGATCGACGCTGCAGATGGACCTGGCCGGCAACTCGTCCACCGCCACGCTGGGCCGCATCGCCGGCTTCGGCGGCGCACCCAACATGGGCGCCGACGCGCGCGGCCGCCGGCACGCCAGCGACGCCTGGCTGAAGGCCGGCCAGCAGGCGCGCGCCGGCCGCACGGGTGCCGCCGGCACGCCGCGCGGGCAGAAGCTCGTCGTGCAAATCGTCGAGACCTTCCGCGAGCACATGCAGCCCGCCTTCGTCGAGACACTGGACGCATGGCAGCTGGCCGAGCAGGCCGGCATGCCGCTGCCGCCCATCATGATCTACGGCGACGACGTGACCCACGTGCTGACCGAAGAGGGCCTGGCCAACCTGCTGCAGTGCCGGACCGACGAGGAGCGCGAGCAGGCCATCCGCGGCGTGGCGGGGTACACGGCCGTGGGTCTGGCGCGTGACCGCCGCATGGTGGAGAACCTGCGCGACCGCGGCGTCATCCAGCGGCCCGCAGACCTGGGCATCGACCCGCGCGACGCGACGCGCAACCTGCTCGCCGCCCGCTCCATGCGCGACCTCGTGCGCGCATCGGGCGGCCTCTACAAACCGCCCGCCCGATTCAGGAACTGGTAATGCAAGCCGGCATGGAAACCCTGTCGTTCACGCTGCCCGGCGTGAAGCCGCTGCCCGCCGGCTTTGCGCCGGTGCTCGTGGGCGTGGTCGCATCGGGCAACCTGGAGGTGATGGTCGAGCCCGCCGCGGGTGGCGACTGCACCTTCGAGGTCGCCACGTCCGCACGCGGCTTTGCGGCGATCTGGGAAGCGGTCGTGCGCGACTTCCACGACCGCCACGGCCTGGCGGGTGCGCGCGTGTCCATCAACGACATGGGCGCCACGCCGGCCGTCGTCAGCCTGCGACTGGACCAGGCCGCGGCGGGGCTGCCATGAGTGCAGCGGTCAGCTTTGCCGAATGCTCGGCGCGGAAGCGGCTGGCGCTGCTGCTGGACGAAGGCAGCTTCGTCGAGTGGCTACCGCCCGCGGCGCGCGTGACCAGCCCGCACCTGGCGCAGCTGGGCTTGCCGGCGGCCTTCGACGACGGTGTTGCCGTTGGCCGCGCGACGCTGGCGGGCCGCACCGTGTTGGTCGCCGCGCAGGAAGGCGAGTTCATGGGCGGCGGGGTGGGTGAGGTGCATGGCGCCAAGCTGGTCGGCCTGTTCAAACGCGCGTTGGTGGAGAAGCCGGATGCCGTGGTGTTGCTGGCCGAGTCCGGTGGCGTGCGGCTGCATGAGGCGAACGCCGGGCTGATCGCGGTGAGCGAGGTGATGCGGGCGCTGCTGGATTTGCGCGCGGCGGGTGTGCCGACGGTCGTGCTGATCGGCGGCGCCAACGGCTGCTTCGGCGGCATGGGCATCGTCGCGCGGTGCGCGGACTGGATCGTCATGAGCGACATCGCGCGGCATGCAATGTCGGGGCCGGAGGTCATCGAGGCGTCGCACGGTGTGGAGGAGTTCGACTCGCGCGACCGGGCCTTGGTGTGGCGGACGACGGGGGGCAAGCATCGCTATCTGATGGGTGACTGCGATGTGCTGGTGGAGGACGACGTGGCGGCGTTTCGTGTGGCCGCCGTCGAGGCGCTGGACCGGCATCGGCCATTGACGTTGGAGTTTTTGGAGGGCGAGCATTCGCTGTTGGAGCGGCGGTTGATTGATGCACCTTTGGGTGCGGATGCGGTGGCGCTGTGGCGGTCGATGGGCGTGACCGATGCAGGTTTGATTCCTGACTTGAGCGCGGCTGAGGTTGTTGCGGCGCGGGCGGGGTGAGGCGATGTGGATGGCTTGCCTTTCGGATCATGGCTTGGCGCCACGTTGCCGGGAGTTCGCCCCGGCGGGCGACTCACTTTCTTGTGCGCACAAGAAAGTAAGCAAAGAAAGCACCCCTGCAAAACCGCCCTTCGGGTGCCCTGCGATGCTCGAAGGCCAAGGCCGCGCCGAACTCACTTCGCTACGCTCCGTTCAAACAAGCGTCGCGAGTCAGTTCTTGAAGCGAGCTTCGCTCGCGCCTTGGCCTTCTGCGCTTCTCGGCGGTTTTGAAGGGGGAGTTTCGCAAACAGCCGAACAGCCAACAGCCAAGCCCAACAGCCGTCTGGCGTGGGCTGTTCATCACACCCCCTTTGAGCCCGCCGAGGAACGGAAGACCTTGAGGCCGCGCGCGCAGCGCGCCTCAAGCACTGACTTCGTGCGGCTGTCTGAGCGGCGCGTAGCGGAGCGAGTTCCGCACGAGGCCTCAAGGTCTGAGTACCGCAAGGAACCCGCAGCGAAGCGGAGGGCGGGCGGACCGGGGGCGACTTTTTGCCTTCTTTTTGGTCGCTCAAAAAGAAGGTCGCCCGCCGGGGCGAACTCCCGGCACCTCACTGGCCACCAAGCGACCGCAGCGAGGGACAAATGAACTGGCAGACCCTGACGCAAACGCTCTTCGGCAACGACCACACCATCCACGCCGACGACAACTTCCTCCACGGCCACGCCACCTTCGACGGCGAACAACTGACCGTCATCGGCACCACCAACCACGCCCCCATTGGCGTCGCCCTCGCCCTCGCTCAGGCCAGCGCCGTCCTGCGCACACTCAAGGAACATCCAGGCCAACCCATCCTGCTGCTCATCGACACGCAAGGCCAGCAATTGCGCCGCCGCGATGAACTGCTGGGCATCCACCGCGCGATGGCACACCTGGGCTGCTGCATCGACCTCGCCCGCCGCCGCCACCACCGCGTCATCGGCCTGATCTACGACCAGGCGCTGTCCGGCGGCTTCATCACCTCCGGCCTCATCGCCGACGCCTGCTACGCGCTGCCCGAGGCCGAGATCCGCGTCATGCGTCTGCCCGCGATGGCGCGCGTCACCAAGCTGCCCGAGGAACGGCTGGCCGAGCTGTCGCGCGACAACCCGGTGTTCGCACCCGGCGTGGAAAACTACGTCGCGATGGGCGGCGTGAAGGCGTTGTGGCAGGGCGACCTGCAGGCCGCGCTGCGCGACGCACTGGCCCATGCGCCGACGACCGACGAACGCGCCGCCGATGGCGCCGCTCGCGGCGGACGGCGCCTGGCCGCCGACGTGACCGCCCGCGTCCTGGCCGCCTGAAGGCGCCTGACAACGCCACTGCACGATGGACCTCCAACGCCACCGCCTCGTATGGCTGGCCGACGCCGGCTGGCAAGAGCTGCTGCCTCAGGCGCCGGACCCTGCGTCGCGCCAATGCTTGGCGCACTGGGCGCGCGAACATCTGCCGCTGGTCGTCACGCGCCAATCGCCCGATGACCCGCTGATCGCCGTCGGGCTCGCGATGCCCACACGCTGGGAGCGGCGCAAGCTCGCGCTGCGCGTTGCGCACCAGCACCTGCTGTACAGCGGTGCCTTTCCCGCTGCAGCCGACATCGCACCGCTGCTGCCCGCCACCACACGGCTGCCGTGGCGCGCGCTGTGCGCCGAGCTGTCGTTGCTGGGCGTGCGCCCGCGCGTGCATGGCAGCCATGGCTGGCAAAAGCTGACCGGCCTGCGCTACCTGCACGCGGCCTCCGACATCGATCTGCACATCAGCGTGGACAGCGACCCGCTGGCCGATCGCGTCGCGACGCTGCTGCAACGCGGCGCTGGCGCCGCAGGACCGCGCATCGACGGCGAGCTGCTGTTTCCCGACGGCGGCGCCATCGCCTGGCGCGAGTGGCTGCAGCTGCGCGAAGGCCGGGTGCGCGAGGTGCTGGTGAAGCGGCTCGGCGGCGTCGCGCTGGAGGCGCCGTGAGCGCGCTGCCCTGCGGCTCGACGCGGGTCGACACACAAGCCCTCGGCCGGGCGGCCATCGTGTCGCTCTACGACGAACTTGCGCTCGATCCCAAGCCCGGTCTCGTGTCTTTCGTCGACAGCGGCAGCCACGCGGACATGGACGCCGGCACGCTGTTGCGCAGCCTGTTCACGCTGCGCCGCTACTTCCCGGCCATCGCTGCGGCCGGCGCGGCGGACGCCGACTTCCCTGCGCTGCAGCAGCTCGGCATCGCCGCCGAAGCCCGCATGCTGGCGGCGACCGGTGGCATCAACACGCACCGCGGCGCGGTCTTCACGCTGGGCCTGCTGTGTGCCGCGGCAGGTCGCCAACTCGCGCATGGCGCGCCGATGGGACCCGCCGCATTGCGCGCCGGCCTGCTGCAGCGCTGGGGTCATGCGCTCGACCGGCTCGCCCATCTCCCGCACCTGTCGCACGGCCGCAATGCCGCCCGCCAGTACGGCCTGCGCCCGGCCGCCGCCGAGGCTGCGCTGGGCTTCCCGGTGCTGTTCGACATCGCCCTGCCTGCGCTGCGCAACGCGCGAGCGCTGGGCCCGCGCCTGGCGAGGCTGCAAACGCTGTTCGAGCTGATGGCCCAGCTCGACGACACCAATCTTGCGCACCGCGGTGGGCTGCAGGGCCTGCGTTGGGCGCAGCAGCAGGCGCGCGGCTTCCTCGCCGCCGGCGGTGCCGCGCGGCCCGATGCCGTAAACCATGCGCAGTCCTTGCATGCCGCCTTTATCTCGCGCCGCCTGTCGCCCGGCGGCACGGCGGACCTGCTGGCCGCCGCCTGCTGGCTGGACCGCGTCTGCACGGGATGACGCTTGCGCTGCTGTTCCCCGGCCAGGGCGTGCAGCACCCGGACATGCTGGCCTGGGTGGACCGCGAGCCGCTCGCACAGCCGGTGCTTGCAGCGCTCGCCGCCCGGTTGGGCGCCGCGTGGCGAACGCGCCTCGCCGACCCTGATTGGGCGACCGCCAACTGCCACGCCCAGCCACTGTTGACGGGGCTGAGCCTGGCCGCCTGGGCCTGCCTCGCGCCGCGCTTGCCGCAGCCGGACGCCGTGCTCGGCTACAGCGTCGGCGAGCTGCCGGCAGCCTCGGCGGCCGGCGCCTTCGATATCGTCGAGGCGCTCGAACTGGCCACAATGCGTGCCGCCGCCATGGACGCCGCCAGTACCGAGCCCGCCGGGCTGATCGCCGTGCATGGGCCGGTCGACGAACGCTTCGGGCTCGACCTCGCCATCGACCTCGGCCCCGACCGCGCCGTGCTCGGAGGCTCGTTGGCCGCGCTCGAAGCGGCCACGCCACTGCTGGTCGCGCGCGGCGCCGAGGTGAAGACGCTGGCCGTGCGCGTCGCCTCGCACACGCCGCGCATGGCACCCGCAGCTGCGACGTTCGCAGGCCATCTCGCGCCGCGCGCCTGGCGGCCGCTGAGCAGCACCTTCATCGCCAACCTCGATGGTGCCGGGCTGCGCCGCGCCGACGCGCTGAAGCACGCTCTCGCCGAGCAGATCGCGCACACCGTGCAATGGCGCCGCACGATGGCCACGCTGGCGGAACGCCGCCCGCTCTGCGTGCTGGAGGTCGGGCCGGGCACGACGCTGTCACGGCTGTGGGCAGCCGAACACCCCGACGTGCCGGTACGCTCGGTCGACGAGTTCCGCAGCGCGGACGCCGTCGCCGCCTGGGTAGGCCAACGGTTGGCTTAGGGCACCACCGCCGTCACCTCGATCTCCACCTTCGCCCGGTCCTCCATCAACGCCGCCACCTGCACCGCGCTCATCGCGATGCCGTAGTCGCGACCCAGCACGTCGCGGTAGGCCTGGCCCACCTCGCGGCCGCGGGCGATGTACTCGCGCTTGTCCACGAGATACCAGGTCATGCGCACGATGTGCTCGGGCGCGGCGCCGGCCTCGGCCAGCACGGTGCGGATGTTGAGCAGCGTCTGGCGTACCTGGGCGATGAAGTCGTCGCTGTCGAACTCGCAGCGCTCGTTCCAGCCGATCTGGCCGGCGACGAAGACCTGGCGGCCGCTCGCGGCCACGCCGTTGGCATAACCGCGGGGTTGAGCCCAGCCGGCGGGTTGCAGAATCTGTTTGGTCATGGGTTTGTCTCCTGGGCGCGCACGATGGCGGCGCGCACGTCGTCGGGCAGCACCTGCGGCTTGTGGGTGTCGAGCGACGTGCACACCAGCACCTGGTCGAACTCGACGCGCGTGCCGTCGTCGCCATCGAACGCCACGGCCAGCGTCAGCGAACTGCCGCCCAGCCGCGTGAGCCGCAGGCGCTGATGCAGCACGTCGCCCTGGCGGCTGACGCGCTTGAAGCGCGTGTCCAGCTGCGCGGTGGGCATGCCGATGCGGCGCTCCGTGATGAGTTGCGTGAACGGGATGCCTAAGCCCTGGGCGAACCAGTCCTCGACCAGCTCGTTCAGCATCTCGAAGTAGCGCGGGTAGAACACGATGCCGGCCGGGTCGCAGTGGCCGAAGCGCACGGTCTGGTCGCGCTGGAAGATGACGCCTGCCATCACGTCGGCTCGCGCAGCTTGAAGCGCTGCAGCTTGCCCGTCTCGGTGCGCGGCAGCTGGGTGCGGAACTCGATGGCGCGCGGGTATTTGTAGGGCGCGATGGTGGCTTTGACATGGTCCTGCAGCGCGCGCGCGTCGCCGGCATGGCCTGCGCGCAGCACGACGAAGGCTTTGACCAGTTGGCCGCGCTCTTCGTCCGGCACGCCGATGACGGCGCACTCGGCGACGGCCGGGTGGCTGAGCAGCGCGGCCTCGACCTCCGGGCCGGCGATGTTGTAGCCGCCCGAGATGATCATGTCGTCGGTGCGCGCCTGGTAGACGTAGTAACCGTCTTCGTCGATCAGGTACGAGTCGCCGCTCAGGTTCCAGCCATCCTGCACGTACTGGTGTTGGCGCTCATCGGCCAGGTAGCGACAGCCTGTCGGCCCCTTCACCGCGAGGTGGCCGACACGCCCGGCTGGCAGCGGTTGGCCGCCGTCGTCGAGGATGCAGGCCTGGTAGCCGGGCACCGGCTTGCCGGTCGCGCCGGGCTTGGCGGCGGCCTCGGTGTGCGAGATGAAGATGTGCAGCAGCTCGGTCGCGCCGATGCCGTCGATCAGCTCGATGCCGGTGGCCTGCTTCCACAGCGCGCGCGTGGCCGCCGGCAGCGCCTCGCCGGCGCTGACGCATTTGCGCAGGGACGAGACGTCGACCTTGCCGACCAGCGGTGCCATCGCGCGGTAGGACGTGGGCGCCGTGAAGCAGACCGTCGCGCGGTGCTGGCAAATAGCCGCGAGCAGCGCTTCGGGCGCGGGCTTTTCCAGCAGCACGGCCGAGGCGCCCACGCTCATCGGGAACAGCAGCAGGCCGCCCAGGCCGAACGTGAAGGCCAGCGGCGGGCTGCCGATGAAGACGTCGCTGGCGTCG
The DNA here is from genome assembly GCA_019509985.1 of Burkholderiales bacterium. Taxonomy (GTDB): domain Bacteria; phylum Pseudomonadota; class Gammaproteobacteria; order Burkholderiales; family Burkholderiaceae_C; genus Pelomonas. The sequence goes on from JAEKLF010000048.1 coordinate 57,705, forward strand.
GCACGCAGGCAGTGCGGCGGCCAGCAACGGCAGATCGCCAGGATGTCGCGATGGAAATGCATCGTGCCCTTGGGCTGGCCCGTGGTGCCGGACGTGAAGGCGATCAGCGCGCAGTCGTCACTGGCCGTGTCGACATTGGCAAACCACGCCGGCTGGCGCGCAGCACAGGCTTCCAGGCCATCGGGTTGCGCGCTGCGGAAATGGCAGATGCCGCGCAGCACCGGGTTCTGCAGTTGCGCGGCCGCGAGTTCATCGGCCAGCGCCGCATCGCACAGCGCATGCGTGACCTCCGCCTTGGCGATGACCTTGCCCAGCTCGACGGCACGCAGCAGCGGCATCGTCGCCACCGCAATCGCGCCGACCTTGATGACGGCGAACCAGCAGGCTGCCAGCTGCGGCGTGTTGGCGCCGCGCAGCAAGACCCGGTTGCCGGGCAGCACGCCCAGCTCGTGGACGAGCACGTTGGCGATGCGGTTGGCCTCGGCCTGCAGTTCGGCGTAGGTCCAGCGCACGCCGGCGCCCTGCACGCAGGGGCGGTCGCCGTGGCCGTCCTGCACCCAGCGGTCCAGCAACTCGGTGGCCGCGTTCAGCCGGGGGCCGAACTGCAGCTCGGGCAGGTCGAACAGCAACTCCGGCCACTGATCCTGCGGCGGGAGGTGGTCTCTGGCGAAGGTATCGATGTGAGCCGAAGGGTGCATGGGTCAGCCTTTCAGCAGTTCGCGGCCAATGATGAGTTGCTGCACTTCGCTGGCGCCTTCGTAGATGCGCAGCGCGCGGATCTCGCGGTACAGCGATTCGACGATCTCGCCGCGCCGCACGCCGCGCCCGCCGAACAGCTGCACGGCCGCGTCGATGACCTGCTGCGCGCCCTCGGTCGCCATCAGCTTGGCCATCGCGGCTTCCTTGGTGATCGTCCTGCCCTGGTCGCGCAGCCAGGCGGCGCAGCCGCGCGCCGAACATCGGGCGTGACTTGGCCTGCTGCAAGCCTTCCTTCAGCGCGCGGCGCGCGAACCCCAAAGCGGCTGCGGCGACGGACGTGCGAAACACATCGAGCGTGCGCATCGCGAGCTTGAAGCCCTCGCCGGGCGCACCCAGCATCTGGCTCTTGGCCACGCGGCAGTTCGTAAATCGCAGCCGCGCGAGGGGGTGCGGGGCGATGACGTCAATGCGCTCGGCGATGTCGAAGCCGGGCAGTCCAGCATCGACGACGAAGGCCGACAGGCCGCGTGAACCGGGCGCCTCACCGGTGCGCGCGAACAGCACGTAGAAGTCGGCGATGCCGCCGTTGGAGATCCAGGTCTTCTCGCCGTTCAGCACGTAGCTGTCGCCGTCCTCGGTGGCGCTGCACTGCATGGCCGCGACGTCGGACCCGGCCTCGGGCTCGGACAGCGCGAACGCGGCCAGCGCCTCGCCCCGCGCGACGCGTGGCAGGTAGCGCTCGCGCTGCGCCGGCGTGCCCTGCAGCGAGATCGCACCTGAGCCCAGGCCCTGCATCGCGAACGCAAAGTCAGCCAAACCGTCATGCCTGGCCAGCGTCTCGCGGATCAGGCAGATGGCGCGCGTATCGATGGCCCGGCCTTCACCGGCCACCGCGTGGTTCAGCCAGCCGCCCGCGCCGAGCTGGGCGACGAGGGTGCGGCATTGCGCATCGATGTCGCCGTCATGGTCCACATGCTGCAGATGCTCGCCGCACCACGCGTCAAGCGCCGCCGCCAACTCGCGGTGCTTGGCATCGAAGAAGGGCCAGTCCAGGTGCTCCATGTCAATCTCCCTGGAACACGGGCTTCTGCTTGGCCACGAAGGCTTTGTAGGCGCGCTGGAAGTCCTGGGTCATCATGCAAATGGCCTGGGCTTGCGCCTCGGACTCGATGGCCTCGTCCACGCCCATGGCCCACTCCTGATGCAGCATGCGCTTGGTCATCGCATGGCCGAAGCTGGGGCCGGCCGCGATCTCGCCGGCCCAGGTCATCGCTTCATTGAGCAGCTGCTCGGGATCGACGAGGCGGTTCAGGAAGCCCCAGGCCAGGCCCTCCTCGCCGCCCAGGCTGCGGCCGCTGTAGAGCAGGTCCGACGCGCGGCCCTGACCGACGATGCGCGGCAGCATCGCACAGGCGCCCATGTCGCAGCCGGCCAGGCCCACGCGGGTGAACAGGAAAGCCGTCTTGCTGCGCGCGGTGCCCATGCGCAGGTCCGACGCCATCGCCATGATGGCGCCCGCGCCCGCACAGACGCCGTCAACGGCAGCCACGATGGGTTGCGGACAGGCGCGCATGGCCTTCACCAGGTCGCCGGTCATGCGCGTGAAGGCCAGCAGGTCGGGCATGCTCATGCCGGTCAGCGGGCCGATGATCTCGTGCACGTCGCCGCCCGAGCAGAAGTTGCCGCCGGCACCCTGCACGACGATGGCCTTCACGTCGTCGACGTAGCTGAGGCGGCGGAACAGGTCGCGCAGCTCGGCGTAGGACTCGAAGGTCAGCGGGTTCTTGCGCTCGGGCCGGTTCAGCGTGATGAGGCCCACGGCGCCTTGCTGCTGCCAGCCGAAGTGCTGGGGCGCGTAGCCGGCGAGGCTCTGGCTGTTGCCCGAGGAGAGGTGCGGGTTCATGCGTTGTCCTTCTGCGCAAGGTGGGTCTTCAGCTGCGCGAGCAAGTCGTAGACCTGGGTCTTCTGCGCCGGGCTCCAGCCGGCGAACAGCTCGACGATCCAGCCCTCGTGCGTCGCCGCCATGCGCTTGAACTGGCGCCGGCCCTGCGGCGTCAGCTTCACGGTGATGCTGCGACGGTCGCTCGGGTGGGTCTCGCGCAGCACCAGGCCTTCGGCCTCGAGCTGGTCGGTGATGCCGGTCACGTTGCCGCCGGTCACCATCAGGCGCTTGGACAGCTCTCTCATCGCGAGGCCGTCGGGGTGGCGCTCCAACTGCGCGAGCAGGTCGAAGCGCGGCAAGGTCGTCGCGAAGTCCTGGCGCAGGCGTTGGCGGATCTGATCCTCCACGCGCGTCGTGCAGGACAGCAGGCGCAGCCAGAGCCTGAGCGCCTGGTGGTCGTCGTCGGACAGTCGGGTCTCGAGGTCGAGGTCGTCGGACGCCATCACATGGTCTCCCCGCCGCAGACGGCAATGGCCTGGCCGTTGACGCCCGGGCTGTCGATGAGCCAGGCCACCGTCGCGGCCACTTCGTCGGGCTGGATCAGCCGACCCTGCGGGTTGGCCTTGGCCAGCTCGGCCCGCGCTTGGCTCTCCGTGCGGCCGGTCTTGGCGACGATGGTGTCGACCGCGTTCGCGAGGATGTCGGTCTCGGTGTAGCCGGGGCAGACGGCATTGACCGTCACGCCCTTGGTGGCCACTTCCAGCGCCAGCGCGCGCGTCAGGCCCAGCACGCCGTGCTTGGCCGCACAGTAGGCGGCCACGTAGGCATAGCCCTTCAGCGCGGCCGTGCTGGCCACGTTGACGATGCGGCCCTGCTTGCGAGCGAGCATGCCGGGCAGCACCGCGCGGCTGCACAGGAAGCTGCCGGTGAGATTGACGTTGAGCAGGCGCTGCCACAGCTCCAGCGAAGTCTTGGCCAACGGCGCGGTCTCGACCTGGCCGGCGTTGTTGACAAGGATGTCCACGTCGCCCACGGCCGCAAAGGCGTTTGTGACGCTGCCTTCATCGCCTACGTCGCAGACCTGGATGGCCACATCGCCGAGCGTAGCCTGCGCACTCAGCAGCCGCGCCTCGCTGCGGCCCATCAGCGTGACGCGCAGGCCATCGGCCAGCAGCCGCCTGGCAATCGCCGCGCCAATGCCGCTACCCCCACCCGTCACGACGGCGTGTTGATTCTTCATACGCCCAACGCCTTGTTCGCCTGCTCCGCCGCGGCCACGCCTGCCGAGCGCTGGCGCTCGAACTCGCGCTCCAGCTGGCTCTTGCCCGAGAGGTATTGCCTGGGCCACTCCAGGCCGATGGGGCCGGCATAGCCGATGCGCGCCGCCTCGGTCAGCGTCCAGGCCGGGTTGGCCAGATGTGGGCGCGCGATGGCGCACAGATCGGCACGGCCGGACGCGATGATGCTGTTCACGTGATCGGCCTCGGAGATGGCGCCGACGGCCATCGTCGCGATGCCGACGCGGTTGCGGATGCTCTCGGAAAACGGCGTCTGGAACATGCGGCCATAGACCGGCTTCTGCGCCTTGCTGACCTGGCCGGACGACACGTCGATGAGGTCGGCACCGGCGTCCTTGAATGCGGCGGCGATGGCGATCGCATCCTCGGGTGTCGTGCCTCCCGGCACCCAGTCATGCGCCGAGATGCGCACAGACATCGGCCGGTCCAGCGGCCAGACCTCGCGCAGCGCGATGAAGACTTCCAGCGGAAAGCGCAGCCGGTTCTCCAGCGAGCCGCCGTAGTCGTCGTCGCGCTGGTTGGTCAGCGGCGAGATGAAGGCCGACAGCAGATAGCCGTGGGCGCAGTGCAGCTCCAGCCAGTCGAAGCCGGCGTCTGCCGCGCGCCGGGCGGCGGCGACAAAGTCCTCGCGCACGCGGTCCATGTCGGCGCGCGTCATCGCCCGCGCGACCTGGCTGATGCCGGCGAGGTATTGCTGCGGCGAGGCCGAGATCAGCGGCCAGTTGTCTTCGGGCAGCGGCATGTCTTCACCGTCCCACGGCACGCGCGTCGAGCCCTTGGGGCCGGCATGACCGAGTTGCATCGCGATGCGCGCGCTGCTGAAGGTGTGCACATGCTCGACGATGCGCTGCCAGGTGGCGCCCTGGGCGTCGTTCCACAGCCCCGGGCAGCCGGGCGTGATGCGCGCGTCGGGCGACACACAGGTCATCTCGGCGAACACCAGGCCCGCACCGCCCAGCGCGCGCGCGCCGAGGTGGGCCAGGTGATAGTCGCCGGGGAGGCCGTCCTCGCAGCTGTACTGGGCCATCGGCGACACGACGACGCGGTTCTTCAGCGTGACGCCGCGCAGCTTGAAGGGCGTGAACATCGGCGGCACCTGCGCATCGATACCCGCGCGGCCGGCCAGCCATCGCTCGAACTCGCCGACATAGCGCGCGTCGCGCAGCCGCAGGTTCTCGTGCGAGATGCGCTGCGAGCGCGTCAGCAGCGAGTAGGCAAACTGCTCGGGCGCCAGGCGCGCGTGGCGCTCGACGTTCTCGAACCATTCGGTGGAGTTGCGCGCTGCGTTCTGGATGCGCAGCACCTCGATGCTGCGGCTGGCTTCGTAGGCCTTCAGCGCGGCGGCGAGATCGTCGCCGTGCGCCGCGATGTCGCGGGCCAGGTCGATTGCATCCTCCAACGCCAGCTTGGTGCCCGAGCCGATGGAGAAGTGCGCCGTGTGGGCCGCATCGCCCATCAGCACGACGGGCGCGCGGCCGTTGTGATGCACCCAGGTCTTGCAGACCACGCGCGGGAAGCGGATCCAGGATGCCGAGCCGCGCAGGTGGCTGGCGTTGGAGATCAACGGGTGGCCGTCCAGCACCCGGGCGAACAGCTTCTCGCAGAAGGCGATGCCCTCCTCCTTGCTCATGGCCTCAATGCCCGCGGCGCGCCAGACGTCCTCGGGCGCCTCGACGATGAAGGTCGAGTGCGTCGCGTCGAAGCGATAGGCATGCGCCTGGAACCAGCCCCATTCGGTCTGCTGGAAATCGAAGGTGAAGGCATCGAAGAGCCGGGTCGTGCCCAGCCACACGAAGCGGCACTGCCGCAGGTCGATGTCGGGCTGGTAGGTGGCGGCGTACTTCTGGCGCAGCCGGCTGTTCAGGCCATCGGCGGCAATGATGAGGTCGGCATCGATGTCCGCGTCGTCGCTGACGTCGGTCTCATAGACCAGCTCGACGCCCAGGGCCTCGCAGCGCGCCTGCAGGATGTTGAGCAGCTTCTTGCGGCCGATGCCGCAGAAGCCGTGGCCACCAGACACCATGGTGCGGCCGCCGATGTGCACGGCGATGTCGTCCCAGTGGTTGAAGGCGCTGCTGATCTGCTCGGCCGTCTCGGGGTCGGCGGTGCGCAGCGCATCCACGGTCTGGTCGGACAGCACGACGCCCCAGCCGAAGGTGTCACCCGAGCGATTGCGCTCCAGCACCCGGACAACATGCGCCGGGTTGGCCTTCTTCATCAGCAGCGCGAAATACAGGCCGGCGGGGCCGCCGCCGACACAGGTGATACGCATGGATTGAACCGTCCTTGCGCAGCACTTTAGAAATCAATAGTTCATATGTCAAGCAATCGAACGGACCTTTGGACAGCAGGCAAACCCTGAACTCTTCTACTCCCAGCGCAGGTGCACGACCCGGTAGCCCTTGGCCTTCAACGCCTGCAGCAGGAAGGGCAGCGCGGCGGCGGTCTGATCCTGGGCGTCGTGCAGCAGCACGATGCCGCCGCCGCTTTTGGCGAGCTGGCCCATCAGCTTGTCGGCCAGCATCTGCGGCGTCTGGTCGGGCAGCCAGTCCTCGGCGCCGGCATCCACCGACATGACGGTCAGGCCGCGCTCCCGCAGCGCGGTCAGCAGCGTGGGCGTCTCTTCCAGGAAGGGGAAGCGGTAGGCCGCCGGCTCGCTGCCCAGCGCGGCGCGGTAGGTGGCGACCATGGCATCCAGGTCGGCCAGCTGCGCGGCGGAGGACAGCTGCGGGAAGTGCTCGTGCCGGAAGCCGTGCATGCCGACGCTGTGGCCGGCGTCGCGCACCTGGCGGGCCAGGGCCGCGTGTTGCCGCATCGGCTCGCCGTTCATGAAGAAGCTGGCCTTGACGCACTGGTCGGCCAGCGCCTTCAGCACCCGCGGCGTCGACTCCGGCCGCGGGCCGTCGTCGAAGCTGAGCACGATCTCGCCCGGCGCCAGCGTCGGCAATGCCGCGTGCTGGGCGCCCCAGGCCGCAGCCTCGCGCTTGAGCGTCAGCGTGCGCGACGTGCCGAGCGCGTCGGCGCCGCAGGCGGGCTGCGCAGCGGCCGCGGCGGTCGCGGTGGCAAGCACCATGGCCAGCAGCAGGCCCATCAGTGTCCGCCCGCCGGGGCGGCCTCACCGTGGAACTCGGCCGCTTCCTCGTGGTCATGCGGGAACGGCGCCAGCCAGGCCAGCACCACTGGCGGGATGGAGAAGATCAGCACCCAGCCGAAAAAGCTCACGTAGTGGTGGTCGACGGCGTTCCAGAGCAGGCCGCTGACCGTGCCGGTACCCCATTTCGTCAGCGCCATGACGCCGGTGGCCATTGCGTAGTGGGCCATGCGGAAGGGACCGGGGGCGATCTGCTGCATCATGTAGAGCATGTGGCCCACCGAGCCCATGCCGAAGCCGAACTTCTCGATGGCGATGATGGTGGCGACCCAGACCGTGTCGGTCGGCATCGACTGGCTCAGGTAGAAGTAGGTCAGATGCGGGATGTTGAGCACCAGGGCCAGCGTGAAGAAGCTGCGCGGCAGCGTGCGCCTGGCGACGAAGAAGCCGCCCAGGAAGGCGCCGGCGATGAAGGCCAGCGTGCCCACCGTGCCGTTGATGTGGCCGAGGGCCTCGTTGTCCAGACCCAGGCCGCCGGTGGCGCGACCGTCAAGCAGGAAGAGCGGACCGAACTTCTCGATGAAGCCCTCGCCGAAGCGATAGAAGAAGATGACGGCCAGCATCATCCAGATCTGCGGCTTCTGGAAGAAGGTGAACCAGACCTCGCGCGTGGCGGTGATGCTGCCGCTCAAGCCTTGGCCATGCAATGCCGATGGCGAGCCCGGCGGCAGCACGCGCACATGCCACAAGCCGAAGAGGGCCATGGCCGCAGCGGCCATGGACACGACGATGACCCAGCACTGCACCCAGCTCATCCCCATGTGGTTGTGCAGGTAGCCGGTCAGCGACACGAACAGGCCGGAGGCGACAACGGCACCCATGTTCCAGCACATGCCCTGCAGGCCGGAATAGCGCGCCTGGTCGGTCTTGGAGACGGTCGTCATGAAGACGCCGTCGGCGCAGGTGTCCTGCGTCGCCGACGCGAAGCCGACGATCCAGAAGAAGGCCAGCGACAGCTTGAAGAAGCCTTCCAGCGGCAGGCACAACGCCACGAGGCCGAGCCCGGCCGCCATCGTGAACTCCATGCTGATGACCCAGAAGCGCTTGCTGCGAAAGGCCTCCAGCAACGGCGCCCACAGCGGCTTCAGCACCCAGGGGAGGTACATCTGCGAGGTGTAGAGCGCGATGTCCTCGTTGGAGATGCCGAGGTTCTTGTAGATGATGGCCGCGACGACACCGACCATCACGTTGGGCAAGCCCATGGCCAGGTAGAGCGAGGGCACCCAGGTGAGCGGATGGCGGCAGTTCTGAGTCATGGTGTGGTGGGCTTCTTCGTGCCGTTCAGCAGAGCCAGGACGTCGGCGGTGTCCTGGTTGGATTTCAGGGCTTGCAGGGCGGCGCGGGCGCGCTCGACGGCCGCGCCGCCGTGGGGGTTGTTGGCGAGCGTCTCCAGGGGCCGCGCGGCCTTGTCGCGGTTGCCGGATTGGAGCTGGACCGAAGCGGCCAGCACGGCGTACGGGCCGACCTGAGGCTCGTACATGGCTGCCGCCTCGGCCGCATTGACGACACTCGGGCTCATACCCTTGGTCTCGAGCAGCACCCGGGCGAGCTGGAACAGCGTGGGCGCATCGTTGCGGCGCTGCCTGTAGGCTGCCATGAGGAAGCCTCGAGCCTGATCCGCCGCCTGCGTCCTTTCGGCGCCCTGCGCGCGCTCGGCCTGCGCCTGCCAGGCCCAGCCCAGCAGGCGGTTGGCCTCGAAGGGCACGTCCTCGCGCTGGGCCCAGGGGGACAGGAGCTCGAGCGCGTGCTGGACGTCGCCAATGCGGGTCTCCGCATAGGCAAGCGCCAGGCGCATCCGCGCGGGTGCACGTTCGCCGCCGGCCCGAGCGACGGCCGCGCGCAACCGCTCCAAGGCAGCCTTGCCGACGTCGCCCTTGCGGCTGGCGAACACGATCAGCCGGTCGAACTCCGCCTCGGCCTCCGCCTCGGGCATGGGCATGACACGCAACTCGACCTTGGGCAGCGAACTGTTGGGCAGGCGGGCGACATACATCTTGTCGCGGTAGCTGCGCAGCTCATCGTTGAGCTTGTCCACCGGAACGCCAATGGCCGGCTCGAAGGCGGCCACGGCATCTTCGCCGGCGGCAACGCGGCGGAAATAGTCGTTGAACCGCTGCGTACGGGCGCTGTCGGCCAGCATGTAGTGCGTCAGCAGCCAGGACTGCACATAAAAGGTCGGGCTATCGAGGGGGTCGAGATCCTTCCCTCCGGCGGCCTTGGATTTGGGCCTCAACAACTGCGCGGCCTCGACCCAGCGTTCGCGGTCCAGCACCCTGGCGGTCAGCGGGCTGGCGCCGATCTCCACGACATCGTCGTCCATGAAGGTGGCCGCGAAATACTCCGCAAAGCCTTCGACGTACCAGCTCGGGTAGCGCAAGCGCGCGTACTGAAACATCAGCCGGTGAGCGTATTCGTGATACAGGATCTGGCCCGTGTAGTCCCGGCGGCCCTGCTCCAGCCAAGCTGCCGAGACCGCAATCGCGCCGTCGTCGTCGAGGATGAAAACGCCGGAGGCGCGGTCGCGAAGGGCAGGAAACAAGCTCGCGACGACGTTCTCGTCGTCCTTCATCACCATCTGGAACGGCGGGCGGCTCAGGGTCTGGCCCTCGGCGGCGCCCAAAGCCAGCAGCATGGCGTGGTGCAGGCGTTCGAGCCTCTGGACGCGCTGCTCCAGCTTGGCTTGCGTGCCACGCGCCAGGACATGGAAATGCGGCGACTCGGCCTCCAGCCATTGATAGGCGCGGGCCGGCGTCGCCACCGTCCACAGCATCGTCAGCACGACCGATGCGCAGACCGCTTGCCAAGCTCTCGTCATGTCTCTTCCTGTTTTTCTCTATCGCCCCGCAGGCGTCAGTGCCTGCAGCGCCGCCGACACCTGGACCAGTGGCGCGTTCCGGTCGATGGCGACCTCGTTGGCGGCGTAGCTTCAGTCGTGGTCGCCCTGCCGCGCAGCGTCGGCGGGGAAGCCGCGAAACGCCGGGGCTGCCGGAGGGCGATCAGGCTGGGCAAGGCTCGAATCTTCATGGCGGCAAGAATTGTGACAGCGTTGTCAATGCACGCATATTCGGGTCATTGCCAGAGGGCGCACCGCCGCCAGCCCTTGCAAAAGGCCGACGCCGGTACGTGGCTTCATGCGCTCCAGCTCAGCGTGGCGCCTTCCGCCAGCATGGGGCTGCGCTTGCCCTCCACCTCCAGGCCCCAGTCGCGCAGCGTGCCCTCCGTGATCCGGGCCGTGTACTGCGCCCCCGCGCGGCCGACCGTGCCGCGGGCCGCGACCTGGCCGTCCAGCCCCACGACCGTGAAGCCCGCACTCGCGCCGTCATCCAGCTCGAACACCCGCAGCACCGTGCCGCGCGCGTAGTCGTAGTCCGGCTTCTCGGTCTCGGC
>JAEKLF010000135.1 GCA_019509985.1 Burkholderiales bacterium
TATGACCTGCAGGCCGGCGCGACGCTCTACGTCGACACCGGCAACTACGCGCTGCTCGAATCGCTGACGCTGTCGGGCACCGCCACGCGTGGCTTCGGCATCGACGAGGGCTTCGTCATGACCGGCCCGACGCAGCCCGGCCACACGGCGTCCCTCTTCCCCATCGTGCCCAACGAGCGCCAGTGGGCGCTGCTGGACCTGTCCGACACCGATTTCGTCACCATCAGCAACCTGCAACTGCGCGACGCCAACCGCGGCGTGCTGATGACCGGTGGCGAAGAAGCGGTCGAGTTCGACAACATCGAAGCCTTCGGACATGTCAACGAGGGCATCTACGTCAGCCAGCTCAACGCGCCGCTGGCGACCTGGACCGGCCTGAACGTGCACGACAACGGCCAGACGGGCCTGTACGTGTCCGGCACGCTGGGCGGCATCGACCAGCTCAAGGCCAGCCACAACCACGGCAGCGGCGGCCTCTACGCCGACGGCAGCCTGGGCTTCCTGACGAATTCGCAGCTGACCGACAACAGCGGCTACGGCGCCTACCTCTACTACCCCGGCGCGCCGCGCGTGCAGGGCAACCTCTTCCAGGGCAACAGCAACACCGGCCTGAACTTCAACGTCGGCGGCAGCACGCAGGCCCTGGTCGGCAGCACCGATCTCGCGGCCGGCCTGGGCAACCGCTTCCTGAACAACGGCAACGGCGGCGCCTACTTCAGCGGCAATGCCCTCGTCGTTGGCAACGTCGCCAGCGGCAACCTCGGCAACGGTGTCTACGGCATCGGCATGAGCGGCGGCGAGATGCGCCAGAACGTCGTCTACGGCAACAGCAACGGCGTCTACATGTACAGCGGCACGGTCGCCGAGAACCGGGTCTACAACAACGTCGGCACCGGCATCTGGCTGAGCACGGCCACGGCCACCGGCAACACCACCTACAGCAACACCGTCGGCCTGTACGCCCAGGGCAACAGCGTGCTGCGCAGCAACCTCGTGTACGCGAACGCGACGGTCGGCGTCCAGCTCAATGGCAGCAGCTCGCAGTTCATCGGCAACACGGTCTACCAGACCACGGGCGACGCCGTCCAGCTCTACGGCTCGGCCAGCAACGCCAGGTTCATCGACAACATCCTGTGGGCCGGCGCCGGCGGCGTCGCGCTCAACGTCGATGCGAACTCGCAGAACGGATTCACGTCCAACTTCAACATCTTCCAGGGCGCGGTGGGCATCTGGCAGGGCACGCAACGCGCCACGCTGACCGCCTGGCGCCAGGCCAACTTCCAGGACCTGGACAGCCAGGCCACCGACCCGCTGTTCGTCGACATCGATGGCGCCGACGGCAAGCTGGGCTACTTCAGCGTGGCCAGCGACGGCCGCGACGACGACTTCCACCTGCAGAGCACGCACGGCAGCTTCCATGGCGCGTCGCTCGCGCCCATCGTCGGCGCGAGCGGCCTGCCCGCGCTGCTGACGGGCGCGCTGACCAACGACGCCCAGGACAGCCCCGGCATCGACCGTGGCGCGCTGGACCAACCCTTCGACAAGGAACCCGCGCCGCGCGGCGGCTACGTCAACATCGGCGCCGACGGCAACACGCTCTACGCCTCGCTGAGCCCGGCCGTCTACATCCGCGTGATGACACCCAACGGCGGCGAGACCGTCGCCGAAGGCGAGACCTTCACGGTGCGCTGGCGCTCCGACGGTTTCGGCGGCAACGTCAACCTCGACCTCAGCCTGGACGGCACGACCTGGCAGTCGCTGGCGGCCAACGAGGCCAACGACGGCGTCTACGACTGGACCCCGGCTGCCGGCCAGTTCCCGGGTGGCGACTACTACCTGCGCGTCAGCTCGGTCACCCAGCCGGCCGTCAACGACCGCTCCGACGCGACCTTCAACCTCGCCTCCACCGTCAGCGTCTTCTATGTCAACGACGGCTCCGTCAGCGGCGACGAGTACGCGACGGCCATCGGCAACGACGCCAACGACGGCCGCAGCGCGGCCCACCCCAAGGCCTCGCTGCAGGCACTGCTGAACGCCTACGACTTCAAGCCGGGCGACCTCATCCTCATCGACACCGGCGTCTACAACTCATCGACCAACCTGCTGGTCGACGCGCAAGACTCCGGCGTCACCATCCGCGGCGCGGTCAACCACGCGTCCATCCTGAACCGCGGCAACACCAACAGCGGCCAGTACGCCTTCGTGCTGGGCACCGGCGCCACCGACGTGACGCTGGACCGCGTCACGCTGACCGGCGGCCAATACGGCTTCGTCGCCAACGACAACTCGACGGCTCACCGCTTCGTGCTGAGCAACAGCGACATCTACGGCAACAGCTCGGGAGGCGTGTATGTCGGCATCAACATCGACGACGGCAAGATCCTCAACAACGTCGTCCACGACAACGCCAGCGCCACGGGCATCTACGGCTATGCCACGACCCGGCTGCTGATCAGCGGCAACAAGGTCTACAACCAGGGCACCGGCATCTACACCTACTCGTCGGGCGACGAGGCCAACGACGGCGCGACCATCATCGGCAACCAGGTCCATGACGTCAGCACCGGCATCCAGCAGTACTACGACGGCTGGGTGCGCAACAACACCGTCTGGGCGGCCAGCACCGGCATCGGCGCCTACAACAACTACGACGTCAGCGGCAATACCGCCTGGGGCAACACCACCGGCATCGACGTGTCCAGCGTCTCCGTGACCGGCAACGTGGCCTATGCCAACACCACCGGCTTCAACCTCAGCAGCCTGACAGCCAGCGGCAACCGCAGCTACGACAACACGCTGGGCGTCAACGTCTCCAGCAACACGCTGCTGACCAACAACCTGATCTGGGACAACACGACCGGCGTGCGCCTCACCGGCGGCTTCAACGGCACCGAGCAGCAGGGCATGTCCAACAACACCGTCGTGCAGACCGGTGGCACGGCCGTCCTCGTCGAGAACGCGAGCAACGCCCGCATCTTCAACAACGTCCTCGACCTGCGTGGCGGCGCGACCGGCATCTCGGTCAACGCCAACAGCGAGAACGGCTTCCAGAGCGACTTCAACCTGTTCAGTCAGCAGGCCGGCGCGGTGCTGACGCGCTGGGAAGGCCGCGACTTCACGAGCCGCCCCGACTGGGTCTACGAGACCGGCTACGACCCGCACAGCCGCGTCGCCGCGCCCAGCTACGTCGACGAGAACGGCGCCGACAACCGCTTCGGCTGGGATGGCTCGGCCATCGGCTCGGCCAGCATCCTGGACGACGGCGACGCCGGCGTCAGCTTCACCGGCAGCTGGACGACCGTGTCGACCAGCTCGCCCGGCTACGGCGGCGACCGCCGCGAAGCCAACGGCAACCAGTACGGCACCGGCAGCAACGAGGCCACTTACACCTTCACCGGCCTGCAGGCCGGCACCTACATCGTCGCGGCGACGTGGAACAGCACGTCCGGTAACACCGGCAACACGCCCTACTACTTCTACGACGGCACGGCGACGGACGGGAACCTCGTGCGCAACACGCGCACCAATCAGAACGTGCTGCCGACCGACTACACGGCCGACGGCGCGAAGTGGCGCGACCTCGCCACCATCGTCATCACCGGCGACACGCTGACCGTGCGCGTCAGCGACGCCAGCTCCTACGGGAAGATCGTGGCCGATGCGGTCCGCGTTCAGCGCATCGCCGGTGACCGCGGTGCGGACGATGACTTCCACCTCGTCGCCGGCTCGGCCGGCGTGGATGGCGGCGACCCCACGTCGCCCTACAGCGTGGAGCCGCTGAACAACGGCGCGCGCATTGACCAGGGCGCCTACGGCAACACCGCGGGTTCGACGCAGAGCCCGGCGCCGATGATCCAGGTCACCGGCCCCGCCGGCTTTGCCAAGCTCACCGTCGGCACGCCGGTCGAGATCGACTGGCATACGGCCGGCCTGCTGCCAACCGAGCCCGTGCTGGCCATCAACACCGGCAACGGCGGCCCCATTGCTGGCGCCGAGTTGGGCAACTGGCAGCGCAACGCCTACCAGACCCAGAGCTACAGCTACACCAGCTTCACCGACCCGGTCGACCTCAGCGGCGTCACCAACCCGGCGCCGGCCAGCGTCTACCAGACGAACGTCTACGCCAACGGCACCGTCGGCCAGGGCCTGAGCTATGCGCTGCCGGTGGCCGACGGCCAGTACGTCATCCGGCTGCACTTTGCCGAGAGCTATCTCTACGCCCAGCCCGGCAACCGTCCGTTCGACATCAAGCTCAACGGCAATACCGTGCAGAGCAACTTCGACATCCGTACCGCGGCGGGTGCGAACTTCAGGGCCGTCGTCAAGGAGTTCACCGTCACCGCCAGCAGCGGCAGCGGCATCAACCTCGACCTCATCACCAAGGCCAACGGCTGGGGTGCGGAGATCAGCGGCATCGAGGTCCAGCGCGTCGTCGCTGGCGGTGACGCAGCCGCCAAGGTCAACCTGCAGGTCAGCCTCGACAGCGGCCTGTCCTGGCAGACCATTGCCAGCGGTCTGTCGATGGACCGCTTCGGCAATGGCCGCACGACCTGGACGCCCGACTTCGCGACCGCCGGCAACACCGCGCTGATCCGCGCCATCGCCGTGCACGGCGACGGCACGACGGCCGCGACCGACACCTCCGACGAACCCTTCCTGATCGCCAACGGCGGCAAGGTCTACTACGTCAACGACGGCGCGACGACCAACGACGAATACACGACCGCCGTCGGCGACAACGCCAACAGCGGCAAGGACGCAGCCCACCCGATGGCCAGCCTGTCGGCGCTGTTCCGCGCTTACGACCTCGGCCCCGGCGACACCGTCTTCGTCGACAGCGGCCGCTACAACCTCATCACCAACTTCACCCTCGCGGCCAAGGACTCCGGCGTGCGCATAGTCGGTGCGCTGCATGCCGTCACCGAGCTCAACCGCGGCAACACCAACGGCAGCCAGTACGCGATCAACGTCATCGGCGCCACCGATGTCACGCTGGAAAACCTCAAGCTCAGCGGCGGCCAGTACGGCGTCGTGCTGAACGACAACACCGGCTCGCATCGCGTCACGCTGAAGAACCTCGAGGTCACCGGCAACACCTCGGGCGGCATCTACATCGGCGCCAACATCGACGACGCTGTCGTCACCGGCAGCACCGTGCACGACAACTCGGGCACCGGCATCTATGGCTACGCGACGACGCGCCTGCAGATCACCGGCAACGAGGTCTACAACCAGTCCACCGGCATCTACACCTACTCGTCCGGCGACGAGGCCAACGACGCGGCAATCGTCAGCGGCAATCGTGTGCACGACACCAGCACCGGCATCCAGCTCTACTACGAGGGCGTGGCGCGCAACAACGAGGTCTGGGAGTCCACCACCGGCATCTACCTGCAGAGCTCGCGCGCCGAGAACAACGTGCTGCGCCAGAACAGCACCGGCATCGGCGGCGGCAGCGCCGAGATCTTCAACAACCAGGTGTATGCCAACACGATGGGTGTCGAGGCCTCGAGCAGCACCATCACCGGCAACCGCATCTACAGCAACACCACCGGCCTGCGCGACGCCGGCTCCGACCTCGTCAACAACAACCTCTTCTGGGGCAACGTGGCGGCGGCGCGCATCGCCGGCGGGCGCAGCGGCAACGACCTGAACGGCTTCTACAACAACACCATCCGCCAGAGCGGCGGGCGTGCCATCGAGGTCGAGGCCAACGCCACCAGCGTCCGGCTGCGCAACAACATCTTCGCGCTGACCGGCGCCACGGCCATCTTCGTGCCGGCCAATGCCGAGCGCGGCTTCGACAGCGACTACAACCTCTTCAGCGGCAGCGACCCGACCGCCTTCCTGGGCATGAACTGGGAGGCCACCGACTTCAGCAACCTGCTGACCTGGCGCTTCGAGACCGGCAACGACGTGCACAGCCAGGTCGCTCCGGTGCAGTTCAACGACGTCGACGGCGCCGACAACGCCTATGCCTGGTCCGAGGCGGCCATCGGCAGCTCCGCCATCCTGGACGACGGCGACATCGGCGTGAGCTTCAGCGGCAGCTTCACGACCGTCACGACCAACACCCCCGGCTACGCCGGCGACCGCCGCGAGGCTGGCGGCAACCTCTACGGCACCGGCAGCAACTACGCCACCTACACCTTCACCGACCTGACGCCGGGCACCTACCAGATCGCCGCGACCTGGAGCCACAACGTCAACGGCGGCTATGCGTCAAACACGCCCTATGAGATCTACGACGGCCTGGTCGACCCCGACAAGCTGATCAGCGTCCTGCGTACCGGCCAGAACAGCGCGTCCAACGACTTCACGGCCGACGGCGCCAACTGGCGCAAGCTCTCGACCGTCGTCATCAGCGGCACGACGCTGACCGTGCGCGTCAGCGACGCCGGCGCCTACGGCAAGTTCACGGCCGACGCAATCCGCCTGCAGCGCGTGCAGGGCGACGCCGGCCGCGACGACGATTTTCGCCTGCCCGTCGGCGCGCCGGGTGTCGATGCCGGTGACCCGAGCTTCGACTACGTCCGCGAGCCCGCCAACAACGGTGCGCGCATCGACGTCGGCGCCTACGGCGACACGCCGCAGGCCACAGCCACGACCGTGCCCATGGTGCAGGTCACCGGTCCCGACGGCTATGCCAAGCTGGAGGTCGGCACCGCCACCAACATCAGCTGGCACACCGCCGGCATCGCCACGACCGAGCCGGCCCTGCTGATCAACGCCGGCAACGCCGGGCCGGTCAGCGACCCACTGCTGGGCAGCTGGGTGCGCAACGCCTACCAGACCCAGAGCTACAGCTACTCCAGCTTCACCGATCCGGTCGACCTCAGCGGCGTCACCAACCCGGCGCCGGCCAGCGTCTACCAGACCAACGTCTACGCCAACGGCACCGTCGGCCAGGGCCTGAGCTATGCGCTGCCGGTGGCCGACGGCCAGTACGTCATCCGGCTGCATTTCGCCGAGAGCTATCTCTACGCCCAGCCCGGCAACCGTCCGTTCGACATCAAGCTCAACGGCAACACCGTTCAGAGCAACTTCGACATCCGTACCGCCGCGGGCGCGAACTTCAAGGCCGTCGTCAAGGAATTCAACGTCGTCGCCAGCGGCGGCAACGGCATCAACCTCGACCTCATCACCAAGACCAGCGGCTGGGGTGCGGAGATCAGCGGCATCGAAGTCCTGCGCGTCGAGCCAGCCGCCGACCTGCAGGCCACGGTCGACCTGCAGACCAGCCTGGACAACGGCGGCGCCTGGCAGACCCTGGCCACGGGCCTGGCGCTGGACCGCTTCGGCGACGGCCACTACAGCTGGACACCCGACCAGGCGACCAACGGCAACACCGCGCTGGTGCGCGCCATCGTGCGCCACGGCGACGGCAGCGTCGCGGCCCAGGACGTCTCCAACGAGCCCTTCCTGATCGCCAACGGCGGCAGCGACTTCTTCATCAACGACGCCAGCCTGACCGGCGACGAGACCAGCACGGCCGTCGGCGACAACCTCAACAGCGGCAAGGACGCCGCGCACCCGATGTCCAGCCTGGCGGCGCTGCTGCGCGCCTACGACCTCAACCCCGGCGACGTCGTCCACGTCGACACCGGCAGCTACCGCCTTTTCACGAACGCGGCCTTCGACGCCAGTGACTCCGGCGTGCAGGTCAGCGGCCCGACGGGCCTCGGCCACATCGCCACCATCAGCCGCGGCAACACCAACACCGGCGCCTACACACTGCACTTCACGGGCGGCGACAACGTCACCATCGACCACCTCAACGTCACCGGCGGCGCCTACGGCATCGTGCTCGACGGCAATGCCGACAGCGACAACAACACGCTGCGCGCCAACGACGTCAACAGCAACACCAACGACGGCATCTTCATCGGCAGCACCGACGACAACAACCTCGTCGCCGACAGCGTGCTGCGCAACAACGCCAGCCGTGGCCTCTACATGGAGAGCAACACCGGCAACCGCGCCGAGAACAACGACATCCGCAACAACGCCAACGGCCTGTACGTCTACAACGGCACGAACAACATCGCGCAGGGCAACAAGGTCCACGACAACAGCGGCTTTGGCCTCTACAACTACGGCGGCACCAACACCGCCTTCCGCAACAACGAGATCTACAACCAGGCCAACTACGGCATCCAGTACTACTCCGGCAGCACGGTCATCGAGGGCAACCTCGTCCACCACAACGGCACCGGCATCGACGGCCAGTACGGTTCCACCATCCGTGCCAACTACATCTACGCCAACACCACCGGCGTGCAGATCTACGACGGCAACCTGGAAGGCAACCGCATCTACAGCAACTCGGTCGGCGTCATCGACACCGGCTACAGCCGCCTCTTCAACAACGTCATCTACGCCAACACCAACCAGGGTGTGCGCATCCAGGGCGGCCACGACACCAATGCCGGCGACGGCCTCTACAACAACACCATCCTGCAGACGGTGGGCGAGGGCATACGCCTGACCAGCAATGCCAGCAACGTGCTGCTCGTCAACAACATCCTGCGCGTCGACGCCGGCTACGGCATCAACGTCGATGCCAACAGCCAGGCCGGCTTCCAGAGCAACTACAACCTGCTCTTCCGCGGCCCGGCCGCCAACGCCTACATCGGCCTGTGGAATGGCGCCACCCAGGCCACGCTGGCCGCCTGGCAGGCCGCCTCGGGCAAGGACGCCAACTCCCAGACCGGCAACCCGCTGCTGCTCGACATCGACGGCGCCGACAACATCCTGGGCGAGCAGGGCGTTTCCACCGGCAACGGCTTCGACGACAACTTCGAGCTCGACGCCTTCTCGCCGGCCATCGACGCCGGCAATGCCTACCTGTCGCCGCCCAAGGACATCGAAGGCCGCGACCGCCGCAACGACCCCGATGTGTCCAACAAGGGCGCGGGCTGGGATCTCTTCGTGCCGGCCGACCAGGGCGCGAGCCTCTTCACCGCCACCGGCACGGCCAAGAACTACAAGACCAGCGACAGCGCCTTCGAGCAGCAGATCGGGTTCAACTTCAACTTCTACGGCAAGACCTACACCAAGATGTGGGTCAACGTGAACGGTTATGTCTCGTTCGACACCGGCACGGACTCGTCCTACTACTACGGCAACGCCAATTCCACCGACGCGCTGCTGCACAACGTGCGCATCGCGGCGCTGTGGGACGACCTCGACACCGGCCCCGCCGGCAAGGACGTCTTCGTCAGCCAGACGGCCACCAGCATCACCGTGCGCTGGGCCGCCAAGCTGCAGGGCACCAACACCGACGTCAATGTCGCGATGACGCTGAATGCCGATGGCACGGTGCGCTTCGACTACGGCGCCGGCAATACCGGCCTCACGCCCACCATCGGCCTGTCGGCCGGTAACGGCACGGCCTACGTGCTGGCCAGCTACGACGGGCAGGCCAACCTCGCCAGCGCCAACTCGCTGTTGTGGACACCCACGCCCGGCCTCGTCTACTACGACATCGGCGCCTACGAGTTCCAGGGTTCGTCCGGCGACACCACCGGCCCGAAGGTCACCAACATCTCGCAGCTGCCGGCCAACGGCGGTACGACGGCGCTGGCCTTCTCGGCGGTGCAGATCGACTTCAGCGAGGCGCTCAACGGCGTTTCCGCGCGCAGCCCGGCCAACTACGAGCTGCGCGCCGCCGGCGCCGACGGCCAGTTCGACACCGGCGACGACGTCGTCGTCAAGCTCAGCCCGTTCTATTCCTTCCCGGAGACCAGCCTGACGCTGAACTTCGGCGGTGTGCTGGCCGAAGGCAAGTACCGCCTGACCCTGTCCGGCACCAAGGCCATCTTCGACACCGCCGGCAACCCGCTGGACGGCGACGCCAACGGCACGCCGGGCGGCGACTACGTCCGCACCTTCACCATCGACCGCAGCACCAACCATGCGCCGGTGGCCTCGCCCGCCACCGTCGGCGTGGCCGAGAACGGCTCCATCGAGATCACGCTGGCCGCGACCGATGCCGACGGCGACGCGCTGACCTACGCCATCCCGACCGACGTGCAGCACGGCACGCTGTCCGCCATCGACCCCGTCACCCACAAGCTGACCTACACGCCCGACGCCAACTACAACGGCCCGGACAGCTTCATCTTCAAGGTCGACGACGGCAAGACCGGCGTCTCCTCGGCCCAGGTCACGATCAACATCACGCCGACCAACACGGCCCCGGTCGCGCAGGACCAGTCCGCCTCGGTCAACGAGAACGGCAGCCTCAACCTGCTGCTCAATGCTGCTGACTCCGAGACCGCCCGCGCCAACCTCACGTTCCAGCTCGTCACCGGCCCGGCCCACGGCACGCTGACCCAAGGCGCTGCGGGCGCCTGGGTCTACACGCCGACGGCCGGATACATCGGCGCCGACAGCTTCACGTGGCGCGCCAAGGATCGCGGCGACCCGGACGGCTCGCCCGGCAACGCCGCCACCTCCAACACGGCCACCTTCAGCCTCACCGTCGTCAATGTCAACGACCCGCCGGTCATCGCCCCCGTCGCCGACCAGCAGGTCAACGAAGGCAGCCAGATCCAGGTCCAGCTCACCGCCACCGACCCCGACGGCCCGGCCAAGACCTGGACGCTGCTGTCCGGCCCGGCCGGCGCCACGCTGGACGCCGTCACCGGTCTCTTCAAGTGGACGCCGACCGACGGCCCGGGCAATGTCGACATCCTCGTGCGCGTCAGCGACGGCGGCACGCCCAACCGCAGCGACGACCTGACCTTCAAGATCCTCGTCAAGGACGTCGATCCCAAGCTCAACTTCACCGCGCCCAACAGCGTTGGCGGCGTGGGCAATGGCGTCGCCGGCCAGGCCTACACCTTCAGCTACACGGTCACCGACCCCGGCACCGACACGATCACGTCGCTGCTCGTCGACTGGGGCGACGGCAACACCGAGACCGTCGCCGGCAACCCGGGCAGCCTGACCCACACCTACGCCGGCGTGGACGGCAACTACGGCGTCAGCGTCACGCCCACCGACGAGGACGGCGCCCACCCGCCGAGCACGCTTTCCCTGCACATGGAGTTCAACGATCCGCCGGTGGCCAACGGCCAGACCGTGCAGGTCACCGAGGACACCCTCAAGGCCATCACCCTCGTCGGCAGCGACCCCGAAGCCGGCGCGCTGACCTACAGCCTCGTCAGCGGCCCGGCCCACGGCACGCTCGGCGCCATCAACGCCAGCACCGGCGCCATCAGCTACACGCCCGACGCCGACTACAACGGCCTGGACAGCTTCGTCTTCAAGGTCACCGATCCGGGCGGCAAGAGCGGCACGGCGACGATCAACCTGGTGGTCAACCCGGTCAACGACAAGCCCGTCATCGGGGCCATCGCCAACCAGACCCTGAACGAAGGCCAGGCCCTGAGCCTGACCGCCACGGCCAGCGACGTCGACGGGCCTGGCCCCATCACCTGGTCGCTGACCAGCGCCCCGGCCGGTGCCACCATCAACGCCAGCTCCGGCCTCATCAGCTGGACGGCCACGGACGGCGAAGCCACTTACGGCTTCACCGTGCAGGCCAACGATGGCGCAGGCGGCCTTACTACCGCCAGCTTCAACGTCCTCGTGCACGACGTCGCGCCGGCACTGTCGGCTTCGGGCTCTGCCACGATCGGCGCCGGCCAGACCTACACGCTGGCCCTGGCCTCCAGCGACCCCGGCCTGGACACGCTCAGCGGCTGGTCCATCAACTGGGGTGACGGCAACACCAGCACCGTCGCCGGCACCGCGACCAGCGCCACCCACGTCTACGGCGCGGCCGGCGGCTTCACGATCAAGGCCTCGGCCACCAACGAGGACGGCACTTTCACGGCGCCCAACCTCGCCGTCACCGTCGAGCAGACCAACCACAACCCGGCCGCCCAGGACGACAGCTACAGCGTCCACGCCGGCCAGGTGCTGACCATCAACGCACCGGGCGTGCTGGCCAACGACAGCGACGCCGACGGCGACCCGCTGACCGTCACCGCCATCGACACCACCGGCCTCAAGGGCACGGCCACCATCGACGCCAACGGCAAGCTGGTCTTCACGCCCATGGCCGGCTTCGTCGGCAACACACAGTTCGGCTACACCGTCAGCGACGGCCAGGGCGGCACGGCCAACGCGCTCGTCAAGATCAGCGTCACCAATGCCGCACCCGCGGCCGTGGCCGACAGCTACAGCGTTCACGCCGGCCAGGTGCTGACGATCAACGCCCCGGGCGTGCTAGCCAACGACAGCGACGCCGACGGCGATGCGCTCAGCGTCACCGCCATCGACACCACCGGCCTGCACGGCACGGCCACCATCGACGCCAACGGCAAGCTGGTCTTCACGCCCACGGCCGGCTTCGTCGGCAACACGCAGTTCAGCTACACGCTGGCCGACGGCAACGGCGGCGCGTCGACGGCCTTGGTCAAGATCAACGTCACCAATGCCGCGCCCACCGCGCAGGACGACAGCTACACCGTGCACGCCGGCCAGACCCTGGTCGTCGCCGCGCCGGGCGTGCTGGTCAACGACAGCGACGCCGACGGCGACACGTTCACCGTCACGGCCATTGACACCACCGGCCTGCAGGGCTCGGCCAGCATCACGGCCGATGGCAAGCTCAGCTTCACGGCCACGGCCGGCTTCGTCGGCAACACGCAGTTCAGCTACACGCTCAGCGACAGCAACGGCGCCACCTCCACGGCCGTGGTCCACCTCGCCGTCACCAACACCGCCCCGAAGGCACAGGACGACAGCTACACCGTCCACACCGGCCAGGTGCTGACCGTCAACGCCCCGGGCGTGCTGGCCAACGACAGCGACGCCGATGGCGACAGCTTCACCGTCATGGCCATCGACACGACCGGCCTGCAGGGCACAGCCAGCGTCACGGCCGACGGCAAGCTGAGCTTCACCGCCGCCGCTGGCTTCACCGGCAGCACGCGGTTCGGCTACATCGTGAAGGACAGCAACGGCGCCACGTCCACGGCCGTCGTCCACATCACCGTGACCAACGCCGCCCTCGTCGCGCAGCAGGACAGCTACACCGTCCACGCCGGCCAGGTGCTGACCATCAACGCACCGGGCGTGCTGGCCAACGACAGCGACGCCGACGGCGACCCCTTCACCGTCACGGCCATCAACACGACCGGCTTGCAAGGCACGGCCACTGTCGACGCCAACGGCAAGCTGGTCTTCACGCCCGCGGCCGGCTTCGTCGGCAATACGCAGTTCAGCTACACCATCACCGACAACCACGGCACGACGGCCACCGCCCTCGTGAAGATCGCCGTCACCAATGCCGCCCCGGTGGCCGTCGATGACAGCTACACGATGCACGCCGGCCAGGTGCTGGACATCCCCGCGCCGGGCCTGCTCGCCAACGACAGCGACGCCGACGGTGACGCGCTCAGCATCAGCTCCATCGACACCACCGGCACGCAAGGCACGGTGCAGGTCTTTGCCGACGGCCGTATGAAATTCACGGCCGCAGCCGGCTTCACCGGCAACACCCAGTTCAGCTACAAGCTGAGCGACGGCCTGGGCGGGCAGTCCACCGGCATCGTCCGCATCGCCGTCGGCAATGCCGCCCCGGTGGCTGCCGATGACAGCTATACGGTGCACGCCGGCCAGGTGCTGGACATTGCAGCGCCGGGCCTGCTCGCCAACGACAGCGACTCGGATGGCGATGCGCTCAGCATCAGCTCCATCGACACCACCGGCCTGCAGGGCACGGTGCAGGTCTTTGCCGATGGCCGCATGAAGTTCACCGCCGCGGCCGGCTTCACCGGCAACACGCAATTCAGCTACAAGCTCAGCGACGGCATCGGCGGCCAGGCCACCGGCATCGTGCGCATCGCCGTCACGAACGCCGTGCCCGTTGCGGCCGACGACAGCTACACGCTGCGCCCCGGCCAGACGATCAACATCCCCGCACCGGGCCTGCTCGCCAACGACAGTGATGCCGACGGCGACGCCCTCAGCATCACTTCCATCGACACCACCGGCCTGCAGGGCACGGTGCAGGTCTTCGCCGACGGCCGCATGCAGTTCACCGCGGCCGCGGGCTTCGTCGGCAACACCCAGTTCAGCTACAAGTTGAGCGACGGTGTCGGCGGCCAGGCCACCGGCATCGTCCACCTCGCCGTGACCAACTCGGCCCCGGCCGCAGCCGACGACAGCTACACGGTGCATGCCGGCCAGGTGCTCAACATCCCGGCACCGGGCCTGCTGGCCAACGACAGCGACGCCGATGGCGACGCCCTCAGCATCAGCTCCATCGACACCACCGGCCTCAAGGGCACGGTGCAGGTCTTCGCCGACGGCCGCATGGCCTTCACGCCGCAGGCCGGCTTCACCGGCAACACGCAGTTCAGCTACAAGCTGAGCGATGGCTTCGGTGGCCAGGCGACCGGCATCGTGCGCATCGCCATCACCAACGCCGCGCCGGTGGCGACCAACGACAGCTACACCGTCATCGCCGGCCAGGT
Source organism: Burkholderiales bacterium (assembly GCA_019509985.1). Lineage (GTDB taxonomy): Bacteria > Pseudomonadota > Gammaproteobacteria > Burkholderiales > Burkholderiaceae_C > Pelomonas. The sequence goes on from JAEKLF010000135.1 coordinate 14,496, forward strand.
GCTCGACATCCCCGCGCCGGGCCTGCTCGCCAACGACAGCGACGCCGACGGCGACGCGCTCAGCATCACCTCCATCGACACCACCGGCACGCAAGGCACGGTGCAGGTCTTTGCCGACGGGCGCCTGCGCTTCACGCCCACGGCCGGCTTCAGCGGCGCGACCAGCTTCGGCTACCAGCTCGCCGACGGCCTGGGCGGCACGGCGACCGGCCACGTCGACCTCAACGTGCTGCCGGCCCTGCCGACGCTGCACGTCGACAGCTTCCAGGCCACCGACACCGGCTTCCGCCTGCACTTCGACCAGGCCGTCGACCCGAGCGCCATCCAGCTCTACGGCGCCGGTAGCCTCGTGCCCGATGTCGACTTCAGCGGTCCGGTGAACGGCGTTACCGGCCGCATCGCCGGCAGCCTGGTCTTCGACGCCGACGGCCGCGGCCTCAGCTTCGTCAAGACCGGCGGCCTGCTGGAAGCCGGCAGCTACCAGCTCAAGCTCAATGCCGGTGCCGACGGCTTCGTCAGCCTCGGTGGCCTGCGCCTGGACGGCAACGGCGACGGTACGGCCGGCGACGCCTTCACGCGCAGCTTCACGGTCGCCGCCTACAACGGCGCCGTGCTGGCGGTGCAGGAGTTCGCACGCGGCCCGGGCCAGGCGGCCAGCTACGACCCGGCCCTCGGCGCCTTCGCCGTCAGCCTGGAGCGCGGCGCGGGCTTCCAGACGCTGAGCTTCGATCTCGGCTTCGACCCCAGCCTGCTGACGGTCACCGGTGCCACGCTCGCCAGCGGCCTGCCGGCCGGCAGCAGCATCACCAGCAGCCTCGCGCAGCCGGGCGTGCTGCACGTGCAGGTCACGCTGGGCGGCGCCATCCCTGACGCGGCACTGCGCAACCTCGTGCTCGTGCAGGCCACGGTGCCGCTGTCCGCCGGCTACGGCGCGGCGGAGGTGCTGCGCCTGTCCAACCTCAGCGGCAATGGCGGCGCACTGCGCGCCGACGACGGCCTGCATGTCGTTGCCAACCTCGGCGACGCCGACGGGAGCCGCGCATTGACGACCGCTGACGTGACGCTGATCCAGCGCGTCGCCGTCCGCAGCGACACGGGCTTCGCGGCCTACACGCTGATCGACCCGACCCGCATCGTCGACGTCAACCGCGACGGCCGCATCACGGCCACCGATGCCGCCCTGGTGCTCAACGCCAGCAAGGGCATCGCCGTGCCGGCCATTCCCGCCACCGTCGCGCCGCCGGTCGGCCCGGTCGTCACTCGCGTCACGCCCGAGGCCGACGGCTTCAGCCTGCGCTTCGACCGCGCCGTCAACGCCTCGCTGATCCAGCTCTACGGCGCCGGCAGCGGCGGCCAGGACCTGTGGCTGGACGGCCCCGTCAATGGAAGTACAGGCCGCGTCGGCGGCAGCGTCTTCTTCGACGCCGACGGCCAGGGCCTGCGCTTCGTCGCCACCGCCGGCATCCTGCCGGCCGGCAGCTACTCGCTGACGCTGAAGTCCGGCGCGGCCGGCTTCACGGCACTGGCCGACGGCCAGCAGCTCGACGGCAATGCCGACGGCACGACCGGCGACGACTTCGTCACCAGCTTCAACGTCGGCGCCGGCAGCGGCCCGGTACTGAGCCTGGCCGACCTCGTTGCCCCGGCCGGCGCGGCCAATCAGGCGCTGGGCCTGCAGGTCCGCGACGCCGCTGGCGCACGCAGCCTCTACTTCCAGCTCGCCTACGACCCGGCCATGCTGCACATCGACGCGGTCAACCTTGGCATCGGTGCGCCGGCGGGCAGCGTCATGAGCCTGGACACCAGCGTCGCCGGCCGCCTGGGCGTGCAGCTGACGCTGGGCAGCGCGCTGCCCGACGCCTCGCCGCGCACGCTGATCGCGCTGAGCACCAGCGTGCCCGCCGCCGCTCCGGCCGGCAGCGCCCGCCTGCTGCGCCTGCTGGACCTGCGCGTCGACGGCGCGGCCGCCCGCGCCAACCTCGGCGTGCAACTGGTCGGCGTGCTCGGCGACGGCAGCGGCAATGGCAAGGTCGAACGCGACGACGTCACGCTGATCCAGCGTGTCGCTGCAAGAAGCGACACGGGCTTCGCCGCCCAGCCGCTGATCGATCCGGTGGTCGTCGCCGACCTCAACCACGACGGCCGCCTCACCGCGACTGACGCAGCACTGGCGTTGCGCCTGGCCCAGGCGCAGCAGATCCAGCAGGTTCAGCTTGCCGCGGTCGGCCTGGCGGCGCCCATCCCCACCGAATCGGGGGATGCCTCAAGCGGCGCGAGCAGCCAAGCTGAGAAGCAGCAGACAAGCACGCAATCCGCCGCCGCCACACCGGCCGCGGCGCCGGCTCCGGTGGTGCATATCGGCGGTGCTCTGGACTTCGGTCTGAGCGCGCCGCTGCCCAGCAGCACATGGGTGAATGACTGGGTTGCGGGATCACGCCAAACAGCGCCCAATGATTGGAAATTGACGATTTAAACGACTGCCTTAGGAGAAGGAAAAAACATGAAGTACTTGATCACCACTCTGGCCACCGCCGCCGCGCTGGCCCTGGCTCTGCCGGCCCAAGCGGTTACGGTCACCGGCACCGCCGGCGACGTCTCGACCATGGTCGGCGGCAGCGCCGTCGTTACGTTGACATTGGATGTCTCGGAAGAGCTCTCGCCGCTGTCCCTGACTTTCAGTCTGGATTGGCCGAGCACGGGCCTGGCGTTCAACTTGGGCAGCTCGGCGGCCTTGAACATGAGCTGGGCAGCCTTCGCTGCAACCTTGGATCCGGCTTTCACCGAGGTTAACCAGACGTCCAGCCATTTCGGCCTCAGCACCTTCGGCACCTTGCCCACGCTGAGTGCCGGAACCCACACGCTGCAGTTGAGCTTCACCGGACTGACCGCGGGTAGCCATGCGGTGAGTTACGAGCTGGACCTCGGCGACCCCGCCGGTGGTCCCGACTTCGCGGTCACTGGCAGCGCGCTGGTCAACGTTTCCGCCGTGCCTGAACCCAGCCCCACGCTGATGCTCGCCGCCGGCCTCGCCGCGATGGGTCTGATTGCACGCCGCCGCCGCGCTTGATCGGCACCCCGATGTCTGCCGCAGTCCGAGCGGGCAGGGCGGCAGGCAGGCTGGTTTGCTGAAGCCGCGATGAACGCCCGCCACGATCTCCCTTCGTCCAACCCCGCGCTCGGCGCGGACGCCGCCTGGGCGTCGCTCGCCGAGGCCAGCTCCGCCGAGGCGCTGTGCCGCGCCTGGCTGGCCGTGTTGTGCAGCCTGGTCCCTGGCGTGCAGGTGGGCCTCTTGCTGCTACAGGACGCCGGCGGCTCCTACGTCCCGGCCGCGGCCTGGCCTGAGGGCACCGAGCTGCAGCGCCTGGCCGACATCGCCCGCGAGTGCCTGGGCACCCGCCAGGGCGTGCGCCGCCAGCATGTCGGCCACCCGGTGCAGCTGGCCTATCCGCTGGCCGCCGGCAACGCCCTGCACGGCGCCGTCGTCATCGAACTGCTCGATGCCAGCCCCGAAGCCGCCCGCCTCGCCGCCCGCCTGACGCACTGGGGCGCCGGCTGGATGGCCGACCTGTTCGCGCAGCGCGAGCTGGGCCAGGCCCGCCAGCGGCTGGACGAATCGGCCTTCCTGTTCGAGGTCTCGCTCGCGGCCCTGGCCGAGCCCGATTTCCATCAGGCCGGCCTGACCCTGGTCAACAAACTGGCCGCGCGCTTTGGCTGCCATCAGGTGCAGCTGGCGCTGGCCGCCAGCGACACCCGCGTGCTGCGCATGGCCCACGGCCGCTACGCCGCCGACTCGGGCAGCCTGGCCCTCGTGTCCCAGCCGCTGGCCATCGGCGCCGCGCCGCCGTTCGCGGTGCTGCTCTTCGAGCGCAATACCGTCTTCCAGCCGGCCGAGCTCAAGGGCATGGAGCTGCTGGCCGGCGTGCTGGCTCCCGTGCTGGAGCACAAGCATGCGCGCGACGAGGGCCTGGCCCAGCATGCCCACCGCAGCCTGCGCCACGCAGCCGCCCGGTTGACCGACACCTCCCATCCCGGCCTCAAGCTCGGCGCCGGCGTGCTGACGCTGCTGCTGCTGATCGCGGCCATCGTGCCGGTCGAGCATCGCGTGTCGGCACCGGCCATCGTCGAGGGCGCCGTGCAGCGCTCCGCCGTCGTGCCCTTCGACGGCTTCCTGCGCGACGCCCCGGCTCGCGCCGGCGACACCGTCAAGGCCGGCCAGCTGCTGGCGCGCATGGACGACCGCGACCTGCAGCTCGAGAAGGTGCGCTGGGAGACCGAGCTGGAGATGGCCCAGCGCAAGGAGCGCGAGGCCATGGCGCAGGCCGACCGTGTCAACCAGCGCCTGTCCGCGGCGCAGGCCAACCAGGCGCGCGCGCAGCTGGACCTGACGCTGTCCAAACTGTCTCGGGTCGAGCTGGTCGCGCCGTTTGATGCCGTCGTCGTCAAGGGCGACCTGTCGCAGCAGCTCGGCGCGCCGCTGGAGATGGGCAAGACGCTGTTCGAGCTTGCGCCGCTGGCGAGCTGGCGCGTCATGCTCAAGATCGACGAGCGCGACGTGGCACGCGTGCAGCCGGGGCAGGGCGGCGATCTCGTGCTGACCGGCGCGCCGGGCCAGCGCTGGCACTTCAAGCTGAAGTCGGTCACGCCGGTGTCGGTCGTCGAGGAAGGCCGCAACTATTTCCGCGCCGAGGCCCAGATTGCCGAGCTAGAGGGCCAGCCAGGCCTGAAGCTCAAGCCCAACATGGAAGGCGTGGCCAAGGTGGTGGTGGGTGAGCGCAGCCTGCTTTGGGTATGGACGCACCGCTTCACCGACTGGCTCAGCCTGGCGCTCTGGCAGTGGACGCCGTGAAAGCCGAACACAGCCACAGAGGCACAGAGACACAGAGGCACGGAGGAATTTCCTCTATGCGTTCTCCGCGCCTCCGTGGCTCTGTGGCGCATTGCTTGGGCCGTGCCGATGAATGAGCCTTTGGCAGCGCCCGCCCGCCCATTAGGCGACGCGCTCTTTTCGGCCAACTGGTACCGCGTCGCCACGCTGAAGCCGCGGCTGCGCGGTCATGTGCGCATCCACCGCCACGTCTACCGCGGCGAGATCTGGTACGTCGTCGAGGACCGCGTCTCCGGCAAATACCACCGCTTCAACCCGAGCAGCTACCGCGTCATCGGCCTGCTGGACGGCGAGCGCTCGCTGCAGCAGGTCTGGGACCGGCTCAGCGCCGCGATGGACGAGCACACGCCCAGCCAGGACGAGCTGGTTCAACTGTTCGGCCAGCTCTACGCCTCCGACCTGATCCAGTGCGACGTGACGCCCGACGTGGCCGAGCTCTTCGAGCGCGGCGGCAAGCAGCGCCGCTCCAAGCTGCTGCAGCGTTTCGCCAACCCGGTGTCGCTGCGCTTCCCGTTGGTCGACCCCGATGCCTGGCTGGGCCGGGTGCTCAAGGCCGCCGGGCCGCTGGCGCGCACGCCGGGCCTGCTGCTTTGGCTGGCCGTCGTGCTGCCTGCGGTGCTGCTGGCGCCCAGCCACTGGCGCGAGCTGACCGGCAACATCAACGAGCGCCTGCTCGCCGTCGACAACCTCGTGCTGCTGGCGCTGCTCTTCCCGCTGCTGAAGGCCGCGCACGAGATCGGCCACGGCCTCGCGGCCAAGCGCTTCGGCGGCGAGGTGCACGAGATGGGCGTCATGCTGCTGGTCTTCTTCCCGGTGCCCTATGTGGATGCGAGCAGCTCCAGCGCCTTCGAGAGCCGCTGGCCGCGCATGCTCGTCGGCGCGGCGGGCATGCTGACCGAACTCTTCATCGCGGCCATCGCCTTCTACCTGTGGCTGGCGCTGGAGCCGGGCTTCGTGCGCTCGCTCGCCTTCAACGTCATCGTGCTGGCCAGCATGACGACGCTGATGTTCAACGCCAACCCGCTGCTGCGCTACGACGGCTACTACATCTTCGCGGACGCGATCGAGAGCCCCAACCTCGGCCAGCGCGCCACCGACTACTGGGGCTGGCTGCTGCGCTATCACCTGTTCGGCCAGCACCAGGCCGAGCCGCCGCCTTCGACGCCGGGCGAACGCCGCTGGTTCCTGGTCTACGCGCCGCTGGCGCTGGCCTACCGGCTCTTCGTCATGTTCAGCATCGCCGTCTTCATCGCGAGCCGCTACTTCTTCATCGGCGTGCTGATCGCGGCCTGGGGCATCGTCGCCAGCGTCATCCTGCCCTGGGCGCGCGGGCTGAAGAAGCTGGCCGGCGACCCCGCGCTGGAGCCGCAGGCGAACCGCGTGCGCCGCGTGCTGTGGGCATCGGGCATCGCCATCGCGCTGCTGCTCTTCGTCATCCCCATGCCCCACCACTCGGTCGCGACCGGTGTCGTCTGGCCGAGCGACAACGCCGTGCTGCGCTCGCAAGGCGCCGGCTTCTTCTCGCGGCTGCTGGTCAAGCCAGGCACCGTCGTGCTGGAAGGCCAGGCCGTGGCCGAGCTGGTCGACCCGGCGCTGGACGCCCGCGTGGCCGAGCAGCGCGGCCGGCTCGAGCTGGCCCAGGCCAAGTACGACGCGGCCTTCGGCGTCATCGGCATCGCGCCGGCGCGTTCGGCGCTGCTGGTGGAAGAGGTCAAGCGCGAACAGGCCGCGCTGGCGACGCTGCAGGACGAAGCCGCCAAGCTCGTCGTGCGCGCCGAGGTCGCCGGCATCCTGCTGCTGACGCGGCCGGACGATCTGCCCGGGCGCTTTTTCAAGCGCGGCGACGTGCTGGGCCATGTCGACACCGCCGAGCCGCCACGGGTGCGCGTCGTGCTGCCGCAGTGGCAGAGCGCGGCGGTGCGGGGCTTCGAGGTGCGGTTGCCGCAGCAGCCCGGGCTGAGCTATGTCGCAACGCTCGCGCGCAGCGTGCCGGCGGCGGCGCGCGATCTGCCGAGCCCGGCTCTGGGCACGGCGGCGGGTGGGGACATTCCGCTGGACCCGCACGATCCCAAAGGCTTGCAGGCGCTGCAGACGCTGTTCGAGCATGAACTGCAGCTGGGGCAGGACATGCCGTATCGGCAGATCGGGGCTCGCGTGCTGGTGCGGCTGGAGCATGAGTCGGAGCCGGTGGCGGTGAGGGCTTGGGAAGGATTGCGGCGGCTGTTCTTGTCACACTTTCAGCTATGAGGTCTGTTCAGTGTGGTGGCTTGACGCCCAGGCCCAGCGGGGATTTGCCTTCGGCGAAACCTTCGGTTTTCGCCCCCGCGGCCGACCTACTTTTTGCGCCGCCAAAAAGTAGGCAAAAAGCTCTCCCCTGCAAAACCGCCCCTGCGGGGTGCCCTGCGATGCTCGAAGCCCAGGGCCCGTGCGGAACTCCCTCCGCTACGCTGCGGTCAAACAGCCGCACGGAGTCAGAAGTTGAAGCGCGCCGCGCGCGCGCCCTGGGCTTCTGCGCTTCTCGGCGGTTTAGAAGGGGAGGCCCCAAACACCCGAACAGCCGACAGTCAAACCCACAAGCCGGCTGGCGCCGGCTGTTCCTCCACCCCCCTTTTAGCGCCGCCGAGGAGCGCAGTGGCTTGCGACCGCGTGTGCAGCACGCCTCAAGCTCTGACTCCGCGCGGCTGTTTGACCGTAGCGTAGCGAAGGGAGTTCCGCGCGGGGTTGCAAGCCGCGAGCACCGCAGGGAACCTGGAGCGAAGCGGAGGGCGGCGCGGTCAGGGGCGACTTTTTGCCTTCTTTTTGGTCGCTCAAAAAGAAGGTCGCCCGCCGGGGCGAACTCCCGGCACGGGCCTGGCCACTCAACAACTGCCACTGTGAAGCTAAGGCAATGAGCACCGCCACGCTCCCCCTCGACATCGGCGAATCCCTCGCCCACGGCATCTTTCCCGAGCGCCGCGACGTCGACGAGCCCGTCCACGACCGTTTCGCTCGCGGCGTCATCTGGCGCCTGAAGCGCCGCTTCATCCCGGCCGTGCCCACGCTGCGCGCGATGGCGAAAGCAGCCGGTGAGCTCGAAGCCGAGCTGCAGCAGCAGTCCGACCAGGAACTGCGCCGCCGCCTCCTCAAGGCTGCTCCCGCCGCCGTCCAGGCTGGCCGCGCCGAAGGCCTCGCCGAAGTCATGGCCCTCGTTCGTGAAGGCGCACGCCGCGCGCTCGACAAGCGCCCGTTCGACACCCAGCTGATGGGCGCCGCCGTCCTGCTCGAAGGCCGCCTGGCCGAGATGCAGACGGGCGAGGGCAAGACGCTGACCGCCGGCCTCGCCGCGACCATCGCCGGGGCGGCCGGCCTGCCGACCCACGTCGTCACCGTCAACGACTATCTCGCCCGCCGCGACTGCGAGCTGATGTCGCCGTTGTTCGCCTTCTTCGGCCTCACCGCCGGCGTCGTCTGGGCCACGCTGGAGCATGAGGCCAAGCGCCAGGCCTACCAGCGGCCCATCACCTACTGCACCAACCAGAGCCTCGTCTTCGACTACCTGCGCGACCGGGTCACTGCCGGCGGGCGCGTCAGCCCGGCGCAGATGCAGGCGCGCCAGTTGCACGGCCAGCTGCCCCAGCCGCTGCTGCTGCGCGGCCTGCATTTCGCCATCGTCGACGAGGCCGATTCCATCCTCATCGACGAGGCGCGCACGCCGCTGATCCTGTCCGAGAAGCAGGGCAAGCCGCCCGAAGCGACCGACTACCGGCAGGCGCTGGCCATCGCCGCCACGCTCAAGCTGGGTGAGCACTTCGGCATCGACGCCGCCCGCCACAGCCTGCACTTCGAGGCCGCCGGCCTGCCCGCCGTGCGCGAGGCGGCCGAGAACCTGGGCGGCATCTGGGGCGTTGCGCGCGGTCGTGAGCACCTTGTCGGCCAAGCGTTGCGCGCGCTGCACCTCTTCCACCGCGACCAACATTACGTCGTCATCGACGGCACCGTGCAAATCGTCGACGAATACACCGGCCGCGTGCTCGAAGGCCGCAGCTGGGAAGGTGGCCTGCACCAGATGATCGAGGCCAAGGAAGGGCTGGAGCTGACCGAGCCGGCGCGCACGCTGGCGCGCATCACCTTCCAGCGCTTCTTCTGCCGCTACCTGCGCCTGGCCGGCATGACGGGCACGGCCGCCGAGGTCGCCGCCGAACTGAACCAGGTCTACCGCCTGGACGTCGTGCGCCTGCCCACGCACAAGCCCGACCAGCGCGTCACGCGGCCGCCGCGGCTGCTGCGCACGCAGGCTGCCAAGTGGGCCGCGGTGCGCGAGGCCGTCGCGGGCGAGCTGACCGCCGGCCGGCCGGTGCTCGTCGGTACGCGCTCCGTGCGCGCCTCGGTCGCACTGTCCGAAGTCCTTGCCGCCCCCTCGCCGACGAGTACGTCGGCTGCCCCCCGAGGGGGTGAAGTCGTTCTTGGGAGCGGCCCGGCGAACGACTTGCTCGGCCCGCGCCAGGTCCACCGCGTGCTGAACGCCCGCCAGGACGCCGAGGAGGCCGACATCGTCTCCAGCGCCGGCGAGCCCGGCGCCGTGACGGTGGCGACCAACATGGCCGGCCGCGGCACGGACATCCATCTCGGCCCGGGCGTGACGGAGAAGGGCGGCCTGGCCGTGCTGCTGACCGAGTTCCACGACTCGGCCCGCATCGACCGCCAGCTCGTCGGCCGCGGCGCGCGCCAGGGCGACCCCGGCGTGGCGCTGGCCATCGTCGCGCTGGACGACGAGATCTTCACCGCTCACGCCGCCACGCTGCAGGCCCTGTTCGGCCGCCTCTTTGCCCGCCGCGACGAGCTGCCCCGCTGGGCGCTGGAGCTGCTGCGCCGCGCCGCGCAAGGCCATGCCGGCCGCCTGCATTCGGCCATGCGCCGGCGCACGCTCAAGGCCGACCGCCAACTCGACAACCTGCTTGGATTCGCCGGAAACCAGATATGAGACTCGCCCCGCTGTTGCTGCTGATGCTGTCGTCGCCCGCCGTGCTCGCGCAGGCGTCCAAGGCCGCCGCCGCGCCACCGCCTGTGGCCATTGCCGGCTACGACTGCCTCATCGAGCCCAACCAGCGCATCGAGATCCGCAGCCCGGCCAATGCCCTCATCGACAAGGTGCTGGTCGAGCGCGGCAGCATCGTGCATGCCGGCGACACGCTGGTGCTGCTGGACGGCAGCGTCGAGCGCGAGGCGCTGGAGGGTGCGAAGGCACGTGCCGAGTCCGAGGCCGACCTGCGCGTGGCCCGCGCCCGCGCCAACTACGCGCGCGAGAAGTTCCGCCGCCGCGAGGACCTGCGCGAGCAGAACTACATCACCGCCCAGGATCGCGACGAGTCCCAGGCGGAGCTGCATGTGGCCGAGGCCGAGCTGGCCCTGGCCGTCGACAACCGGCGGCTGGCCGCCATCGAGGCGCGGCGGCTGGATGCGGTGCTCAAGCAGCGCGCGCTGAGGGCGCCGTTCAACGGCGTCGTCACCGACCGCCTGCAGCACCCTGGCGAGCTGGCCTTCACCGGCGAGGGCTCGCGGCCCATCCTGAAGATGGCGCAGACCAACCCGCTGCGTGTCGAGGTCGTGCTGCCCGTCGGCCTGATGGGCCAGATCAAGGCCGGCCGCGCCGCCGAGATCACGCCCGAGTCGCCGCTCAAGGGCACCTGGCGCGCGCAGATCAAGGTCGTCGACAGCGTCTTCGACTCCGCCAGTGGCTCCTTCGGCGTGAGGCTGGAGCTGCCCAACCCGAGCGGCGAGATCCCGGCCGGCGTGCGCTGCAAGGTGCGCTTCCTCTGACGCCACAGTGACTCTGACAGGTCCGTAGAATCCGCCGCACGTCGCCTCGGACATCCGGTCCCGCGACGTCGTCCTGCCGAGGGGTGCTGCGACGGAAGACCCGAGGGCTTCCGCCACGCTTGGTGGTGATGCTGGATCAAGGGCGCCCTCTGTGAAGAAGGCTTCCCCATGCATTACCCTCCCGCCCCCTCTCAAGCGTCCATACGCACCATCCTGCCGCTGGCCTTCGTGACCGGCGTCAGCATGGCCGCGATGGACCTCTACCTTCCCGCCGTGCCCGCCCTGCAGGCCGGCATGGGCATCAGCGTGCCGATGGCCCAGGCCACCATCGCCGTCTACCTCGCCGGCCTGGCCGGCGCGCAACTGCTGTGGGGCGAGCTGCTGAACCGCCTCGGCCCACGGCGCAGCATCGAGATCGGCCTCGGGTTGCTGGCCCTCACCAGCCTGGGCTGCGCGTTGGCCCCCAACATCGAGACGTTGCTGGTCATGCGCCTGCTGCAGGGCGTCGCGGCCGCCGCGGCCACGGTGGTGGCGCCCACCGTCGTGCGTGCCACGCTGAGCGATGCCGACGTCGTGCGCGGCATCGCGGCCATCTCCATGGTCGAGGCCATCGTGCCGGCGGCCGGGCCGGTCATCGGCGCGGCCATGCTGCGCGTGGTGGACTGGCGCGGCACCTTCTGGGTGCTGGCGGCGCTGGCGCTGCTGGTGCTGCCCTGGGTCGTCAAGATCGCGCCGCGCAAGCTGCCCGGACTCAACCTCGCGCACGACGCGAGCTACGCGGCCATCCTGCGCAACCGCAGCTTCCTGCGCCTGGCCGCGTCGCATGCGCTGTGCATCGGCGCGTTGCTGACCTTCCTGGCCAGCGCGCCGCAGCTGCTGCAGCACACGCTAGGCCTGGGCACGGCGGCGTTCGCGCTGCTGCAGGTGCTGGGCGTCAGTGCCTTCATGCTGGGTGCGACGCAGTCGGGGCGGCTCGCTGCGCGGCTGGGCCATGCGCGTGTCGTGCAGTGGGGCTGCGCCGTGCAGGTGCTGGCCTGTGCGCTGGCGCTCGGGGTCACGCTGGTTTGGAAGCAGCCGCCCTACGCGGTCGTCGTGGCCTACTGGGTCAGCTTCTGCGGCGCGCTGGCCATCCGCGGGCCGGCCACCTTCGGCGACGCGCTGGCGCTGCCGCCCGCCCAGATGGGCCGCGCCACGGCCCTGCTGATCCTGGTGCTGCTGGCCGCGGGTTCGGTGGGTACGCAGCTCGTCGCGCCGTTCATGGGGCATGCCGACAGCGCCGCGCCGCTGTTCGGCGGCGTGCTGCTGATGCTGCTGGCCAGCGCGGCGCTGGTGTGGCGCTATCCGGCCGTGCCCAAGATGGGCGCCGCTGCGGCGGCTTAGGCCGCCAGCGGCTCGGTGCGCGCCAGCAGCCAGGCCAGGGCCGCGCCGCTGACCTTGGGCGCCAGGCGCTCGCGCACGGTGGCGTGGTAGCCGTTCAGCCAGGCGATCTCGTCGGCGCGCATCAGGTCCAGGTCGATGCAGCGCGTATCGATGGGGCACAGCGTCAGCGTCTCGAATTCCAGCATCTCGCCGAAGGCGTTTTTCTCCGGCGTGTCGATGGCGACGTTGAGCACCAGGTTCTCGATGCGCACGCCCCACAGGCCCGGCCGGTACAGGCCCGGCTCGATGGACGTGATCATGCCGGGCTCCATCGCCATGGCCGGCTCGGCGATGGCCTTGCTGATGCTCTGCGGACCTTCGTGCACGTTCAGGAAATAGCCCACACCGTGGCCGGTGCCGTGGCCGTAGTCCAGGCCATGCTCCCAAAGCGGCGCGCGGGCGATGGCGTCGAGCATGGGGCTCAGCGTGCCGCGCGGGAAGCGGGTGCGCGACAGCGCCAGCGTGCCCTTGAGCACCAGCGTGTAGTCGCGTTTCTGCGCGGCGCTGACGGTGCCGATGGGCCACACGCGGGTGATGTCCGTCGTGCCGCCGAGGTACTGGCCGCCGGAGTCGATCAGCAGCAGGCCATTGCCCTCGATCTGCGCGAACGACTCGGGCGTGGCGCGGTAGTGGGGCAAGGCGCCGTTGGCCATCCAGCCGGCAATCGTGCTGAAGCTCAGGCCGATGAAGCCCGGGCGCTTCCTGCGCGCGGCGGACAGCTTGGCGTCGATGTCCAGCTCGCTCCAGCGTTCGCCGCGGGCGAGCGACGCCTCGAACTCGGCATAGAACTCGCACATCGCCGCGCCGTCCTCGGCCATGGCCTCGCGGATGAAGCCGGCCTCGGCGGCGGTCTTGCGGCTCTTCAGCAGCGTGCTCGGGTTGATCTGCTCGACCACCTTGACGCCGGCCGGCACGGCCTCGCGCAGGCCCAGCGTCACGCGGCGCGGGTCGATCAGCAGCGTGCCGGACGCGGGCAGCGCGGCCAGAGCGGCAGCGGCTTGTGCGTAGGGCGCCAGCTGGATGCCATCGGCTGCGAGGCGCGCGGCCACGTCGGCCGGCACCTTGGCGTCGCCGATGAAGAGGTGGCCGCCGCTCGTGTCCAGCAGCAGGTGGGCGATGAAGACGGGGTTGCACTCGACGTCGGTGCCGCGCAGGTTCAGCAGCCAGGCCACGTCGTCGACGGTGGAGACGAGGTGGTGGGTCGCGCCCACGCTGGCCATGGCCGCGCGCACGCGGGCCAGCTTGTCGCTGCGCGGCACGGCGGCGTGCGGCGCCTGGTGCTCGTAGACGGCCTCGGTGGGCAGGCTGGGGCGGCCGTCCCAGGCGGCCTGCAGCAGGTCGAGGTCGGTGCGCAGGCTGACGCCGGCGCGCTGCAGCGCGGCGCGCAGTGCGTTGGCCAGCGCCAGGCCCAGCACCTGGCCGTCGACGGCCAGCACCTGGCCGGGCTGCAACTGCTGCGCGATCCAGTCGATGTACTGCGTCGACGCGCCCGAGTTCATCTTCTCGAGCTGGATGCCGCTGCCGGCCAGCTGGGCTTCGGCCTGGGCCCAGTAGCGGCTGTCGGCGAACAGTGCCGCGCGGTCGCGCGTGACGACCAGGCTGCCGACCGAGCCGGTGAAGCCCGACAGCCACTCGCGGCCTTGCCAGCGCTCGGGCAGGTATTCGGACAGATGCGGGTCGCTGGACGGCACGAGCACGGCGTGCACGCCGTTGGCGGTCAGGGCGTCGCGCAGGCGCTCGATGCGCAGGCGGGTTTCGGAGGTGCGGGTGTCCATGGCCAGGACCTTTTGAAAGTCGAAGCCACGAGTTTAGTTTTGCCGGCACGCCGTGCCGAAGGGCAGGGTTCAGGCCGGTGCGGCGGCAGGTGTAAGCAGGCGTTCGAACAGCTCGCGCACGCTGCGGATCTGGCTGCCGAAGGGCAGGGCGCCGCTGCCGCGGAAGAACAGGCCTTTCTTCACGTCACCGCGAAGCGCCGCGGCGAGCTGGTTGTCGATGCAGAACTGGCCCCAGTCCTTCAGGCCGTCGCGCAGGCCGCACTGGGCCAGGCAGTCGAAGGCCTTGGTGCAGCGCGCCTTGGCGTGCGCCGCCGCCTGCAGCTTGGGCTCCAGGCGCAGGTAGTTCGTCAGCCAGGGCGTCGCCACGGCGCGCGCCGGCAGGCCGGCCACGCTGGTGAACTCGACCATGTCCTCGTCGCGCGCCTCGGCCAGCACGCGCTTGAACTCGGCATGGGCATCGCTCTCGGTCGTGACGGCGAAGGGCGTGCCGAGCTGCACGCCCGCCGCGCCCAGGTCCTGCAGCCGGCGGATGTCCTCGAAGCTGCGGACACCGCCCGCCGCGATCAGCGGGATGTCGCGCTCCAGGCCGGCCTGCTTGAAGAACTCGCGGCAGGCGGGCAGCACCTGATCGAAATCGAAGCGCCGGTCGCCCAGGTCGCCGATGCGCGCCGCGCCGAGGTGGCCGCCGGCCAGGCGCGGGTGCTCGATGACGATGGCATCGGGCAGGCGCTTCTTGCGCTCCCATTTCTTGACGACGAGCTGCACGCCGCGGGCATCGCTGAGGATGGGGATGAGCAGCGTGCGCGGGTGGTCCTGCGCCAGGTCGGGCAGGTCCAGCGGCAGGCCGGCGCCCACGACGATGGCATCCACGCCGGCCGCCAGCGCGCGCTTCACCGAGGCCGCGTAGGCGCTGACGGCGCGCATCACGTTCAGCGCCACCAGCCCGCGCCCCTGCGAGCGCTCGCGCGCGCCGGCGATCTCGCGGTCCAGCGCCTCGAGATTGGCGGCCTCGATGCGCTGCTTGGCCTGCTCGCCGGCCCGGCAGTCGCGGGTGGCGTCCATCAGGTCGGCATGGTGGCGGCGCAGGTCGACGGAACTCAGCGTGCCCATGCCGCCCGCGGCCGCCACGGCGCCGGCCAGGCGCTGCGCGCTGATGCCTATGCCCATGCCGCCCTGCACGATGGGCAGCAGTTCGCGGCCACCCAGCTTCAGCGGCCTGAGTCCGGTGCGCGCCAGCAGGGCGCCCAGGTCTTGTGAGACGTGAGGGAAGGGATTCATCGGCGGCCGGTGACGGATCGAAAGCGCCAAGACTAGAACTCCCCGGCCGGCGCCGTTTTGACCCAGGTCATCAAGACCGCGATCAGCGCCCCGTCACAGCTCCGTGCGCAGCGCCCACAACTCAGGGAAGAGCACCACGTCCAACATCTTGCGCAGATAGCTCACGCCGCCCGTGCCACCCGTGCCGCGCTTGAAGCCGATGACGCGCTCCACCGTCGTCACATGCCGGAAGCGCCAGAGCCGGAACGCGTCCTCCAGGTCCACCAGCTCCTCGCCCATCTGATAGAGGTCCCAGTGGTTTTGCGGCGCGCGGTAGACGGTCAGCCAGGCCTGCTTGACGCCCTCGTCGGCCGCGTGGGCCTGGGTCCAGTCGCGCTCCAGGTTGGCGGCCGGTACGGCAATGCCGCGGCGGGCCATCAGCTTCAGCGCCTCGTCGTAGAGCGACGGCGCTTCGAACGCCTCGCGCACCTGGGCCAGCAGGTCGGGCCGGTGCTCGTGGGGCTTGAGCATGGCCGCGTTCTTGTTGCCGAGCAGGAACTCGATGCGCCGGTACTGCGCGCTCTGGAAACCGCTGCTCTTGGCCAGGTAAGGCCGGATGGCGCTGTACTCCGGCGGCGTCATCGTCGCCAGCACGTCCCAGGCGTGCACCAGCTGCTCCATGATGCGCGACACCCGCGCCAGCATCTTGAAGGCCTCGGGCAACCGATCGGCGGCCACGTTGGCGATGGCTGCGTGCAGCTCGTGCAGCATCAGCTTCATCCACAGCTCCGAGGTCTGGTGCTGCACGATGAAGAGCATCTCGTTGTGGTCGGGCGAGAGCGGCTTCTGCGCGTTCAGGATGGCGTCGAGCTGCAGGTAGTCGCCGTAGCTCATGTCCTTGGAGAAATCGAGCTGGGCGCCGTGGTGTTCAGTGGTTGCCATGGGAATGCGTAGTGCCTTACCGAGTGACTGCCGTGGAACCGGCTTTGCCGGGCCACTGGCAGTGCCCCCTTGAGGGGGCTCGCGAAGCGAGTAGGGGGTGGGTCAAGTCACCTTCGAGCGAGACGTGAACTGCGGTGCGTCCCAGGAGCGCGAATCCAGGATCTCGCCCAGCACGCTCACGGCCCGCGACACGTCGGCAAAGCCGTTGTAAAGCGGCGCGAAGCCGAAGCGCAGCAGCTCCGGGTCGCCGGCGCGGAAGTCGCCGATGACGCCGTGGTGGATCAGCGCCTGCATGACCGCGTAGCCGTCGATGCTGTCGTCCCCGTCTTTTGGCAGCGAGAACGACACCTGTGAGCCGCGCAGCGCCGAGTCGCGCGGCGTGGCGATGACGGCGCCCGGCACGCGCGCCTCAACGCCGCCGATGAAGGCCTCGGTCAGCGCCAGCGACTTGTTGCGCAGCGCCTTCATGCCGCCCAGCTTCTGCGCCGCGTCGTAGACGTCCAGCGCCGTGTCCAGCCCCGTCATCGCCAGCACCGCGGGCGTGCCGCACTGGTACTGCTGGATGCCCGGCGCGGGCTGGTATTCGCTGTCGAAGTCGAAGGGATTGGCGTGGCCCAGCCAGCCCGTCAGCGGCTGCCATACCTGACCCTCGTGGCGTGGGTGCATCCACACGAAGGCCGGTGCGCCGGGGCCGCCGTTCAGGTACTTGTAGCCGCAGCCGACGGCGAAGTCCGCCGCGCTGCCGAGCAAGTCGATCGGCACGATGCCGGCGCTGTGCGCCAGGTCCCACACGGCCAGCGCGCCGGCCTGGTGGGCCCAGCGCGTCAGCAGCGCCATGTCGTGCATGCGGCCGCTGCGGTAGTTCACATGCGTCAGCATCAGCACCGCGCAGCGCTCGTCCAGCAGCGGCGGGATGTCCTCGGGCGACTCGGTCAGGATCAGCTCGCCGCCATGCGCCCGCACCACGCTCTGCGCGATGTAGTTGTCGGTCGGGAAGTTGCTGCGTTCGCTGACGACGATCTTGCGCTTGCCCTGCTGCAGCTGCAGCGCGGCGTGCAGCACCTTGTAGAGGTTGACGGAGGTCGAGTCCGCCACCAGAACCTCGCCGGGCCGCGCGCCCAGCCAGGGCGCCAGCCGGTCGCCCAGGCGGCGCGGCAGGTCGATCCAGCCGGCCGTGTTCCAGCTCTTGATGAGGCCCTGCCCCCACTCCTGCTCCACGGCGCGCTGGATGCGCTCCGGCGTGGCACGGGGCAGGGCGCCGAGCGAGTTGCCGTCCAGGTAGGTGATGCCCTCGGGCAGCGTGAACAGGTCGCGCAGGCTGCGCAGCGGGTCGGCGGCGTCGAGCCGCTTGGCGTCTTCGATGTTCATTTGAGTTCTCGCAGAACGGCGCGCACGGGCGAAGCGCAAGCGCCTTGTAGTTTCAGGGGCAGGGCGATCAATTCATAGTCGCCCTCGGGCACATCGTCGAGCACCAGGTTTTCCAGCACGCGCAGGTCGTGGCGGCGCAGCTGCTGGTGGCTGTGCAGCGCCTTGGAGTCGGCCGGGTCGACGCTCGGCGTGTCGATGCCGATGAGCTTCACGCCGCGCGCAGCCAGCCATTCGACGGCCTCGGGCGCGTAGGCCGTGAAGGCCGGGTTCCACGCCGTGTCGGCGCGCTCGCAGCAACGCACCAGCACGCGCGGCGGCAGGTCGGTCTCGGCGTGGCGCAGGTGCTCGACCGTGATCAGCGGCGCGGCGCCGATAGCGTGGATGACACGACAGCGGCCCAGGTAGGTGTCCAGCGGCACGTCGGCAATCGCCGGCGCGTCGTTGGCGTAGTGCAGCGGCGCATCGGCATGCGCGCCCACGTGGGGCGACATCGTGATGGCGCTGAGGTTGACCGGGCAGCCGGGCGACAGCCGGGCCGTCCAGCGCAGGCTGTACGGCTCGTCACCCGGGAAGATGGGCGCGTCGGGGGCGACGGTGGGGGAAATGTCCCAGAGTCTGGGGAAGAGGTTGGAGCTCATGGCGGCGGCACCTTAGCGTTGCAGCGGCCCGTGTGGTGTCGGTTAATTCCAACTGGCTGTCAATCGGGCGCGGCCGCTTCGCGGAGCTGCCGCTCCAGCGCGTCCAGCTCCTCGGCCAGCCCGAGGCGGCTCCGGAAGTCCCGGCCCGCCTTGCCGTACCAGTACTCGGCGTTCTCGAGGTCGCCCTCCTGCACATGCACCAGCGCATGCAGCCAGGCCGCCTCGGGTGAATCGTGCCGCTGCGCCTCGTCATGCGCCTGCGTCCAGTGGCCGGCGCGCAGCAGCGCCAGAGCATCCAGCAAGGGGTGGTTCATATGATCTCCTCGTGCGCCGCCGCAGCGGGTGCGTTCAGGTCCCGATCCCAGGGCTCGCCGGCAAAGCGCGCCGCCAGGAAGTCCACGAGCAGCCGCAGCGCCAGCGGCTGGTGCTGGCGCGACAGGTAGATGGCATGGATGCCCATCACCTCGGGCTCGTGGTCGGGCAGCAGCGGCACCAGCCGGCCGCTGCGCAGATCATCGCCCAGGTAGTAGGTCGGCAGCATGCCCACGCCGGCCCCGGCCAGCACGGCGCGGCGCAGCACGGCGGTCTCGTTGGTGTGCAGGCTCCACTCCACCGGCACCGTGATGAGCTCGCCGCCGCGCATGAAGCGGTACTGCCGGCCAATGCCGAAGGCGTGGGCCACGCAGCGGTGCTGGCGCAAGTCGTCCGCCGTTCGTGGCGTGCCGTGCTGCTGCAGATAGCCCGGCGAGGCGCACAGCATCGAGCGGCAGAGCGCCAGCGGGCGGGTGATCATGGCCGGGTCCAGCGTGTTCGTGATGCGCACGGCCAGGTCGACGCGCTCGGCCACCAGGTCGGCCGCCTTGTCGGCCACCGACAGCATCACCTCCACCTGGCGGTACTGCCCCTGGAAGTCCACCAGCGCGGCCGTCAGCTGGGCCTCGGCGAGCGAGCCCGGCGTCGTGATGCGCAGCAGGCCCGCGGGCTCGCGGCTGCGCTCGGCGGCCAGGTGCTGGGTCTCCAGCGCCAGGTCCAGCATCTGCCGGCAGGTGGGCAGCGCGGCGGCGCCCGCGTCCGTCAGGCTGACCCGCCGCGTCGTGCGGTGCAGCAGCCGTGCGCCCAGCCAGTCCTCGGCCGCTGCCAGGTAGCGGCTGACCATGGCGGTGGACATCTCCAGGTGCTCGGCCGCCTGGGTCAGGCTGCCCCGGTCCGCCACCTCCACGAACACGCGCAAGGCGCTCAGGCGATCCATGCCTCTCCCTCATTGCGACGAATTACGAAATAAACAGTCAACTGAATCGAACTTTATCAACCATAACGCAAAACATAGAGTTCGCTCCGTACCCCGCCAAGTTCCACCCGATGGCGGCCCCACCTCACCACCGGAGATCCCCATGTTCCCTCTCAGCCAACTCGCCCGTCGCCTGCTCCCCGCTCTCGCGCTTGGCATGGTTGCCACGGGCGGCGCCCAGGCGCAGGCCCCGCTGGCCGTCAAGGTCTACAACGCCGACGGCAACAGCTTCCACGTCAACGCCGTCGTCGTCAGCGGCAAGACCGAGGCCCTGGTCATCGACAGCGGCTTCACCCGTGCGGATGCCCTGCGCGTGGCCGCCAACGTGCTGGACAGCGGCAAGACGCTGAAGACCATCTTCATCAGCAACGCCGACCCGGACTACTACTTCGGCGCCGAGACGCTCAAGACCGTCTTCCCCCAGGCCCGCGTGGTGACCACGCCCGCCGTGCGCGAGAAGATCCAGGCCAAGCTGGCGGCCAAGCTGGCGTTCTGGTCGCCCAAGATGGGCGCCAACGCGCCCCAGCAGCCCATCGTGCCCGAGGCCCTGCAGGGCACCAGCCTGACCGTGGACGGCGAGACCATCGAAGTGCGCGGCACCACCGGCGTGCTGGCCCACCGGCCCTACGTGTGGATCCCGTCCATCAAGACCGTGGCCGGCAACATCGCCATCTTCGGCAACCTGCACGTCTGGACGGCCGACACCCAGAAGCCCGCCGAACGCCAGGCCTGGCTGGCCCAGCTCGACGAGATCGAAGCCCTGCAGCCGGCCACCGTCGTGCCCGGGCACATGGCCGCCGGCACGGCGCTGGACGTGAGCGCCATCCGCTACACCCGCGACTACCTGCGCCGCTTCGACGCCGAAGCCGCCAAGGCCAAGACGGGCGCCGACCTCATCGCCGCCATGAAGCAGGCCTATCCCCAGGCCGGTCTGGGCATGGCTCTGGACATCGGCGCCAAAGTCAACAAGGGCGAAATGGCCTGGTGATCGTTCCACGCCGCTCCGGCCCGCGCCGGGGCGGGTCTCATGCCCTGTTCAACTGCCTCCCGCCATGACCACCCCTGTCCTCCACTACGTCTACGACCCCCTGTGCGGCTGGTGCTGGGGCGCCGCGCCGCTGGTGCGCGCCGCCCGCGCGGTGCTGCCGCTGCGCCTGCATGCCGGCGGCATGATGGCCGGCGCGCAGCGCCAGCCCGTCACGCCCGAGCTGCGCGCCTACGTGCTGGCACATGACCAGCGCATCGCCGAGGCCACCGGCCAGCCCTTCGGCGACGCCTATCGCGACGGCCTGCTGCGCGACGTTCAGGCTGTGTTCGACTCCGAGCCGCCCACGGCCGCCATCCTCGCGGCCGAGGCCCTGGCCGGCCGCGGCCTCGACTTGCTGGCTGAGCTGCAGGCGGCGCACTACGTGCACGGCCGCCGCATCGCTGAGCCGGCCGTGCTGATCGAGCTGGCCGGCGCCATCGGCCTGGCACGGGCGGAATTCGCGACCGAGCTGGGCCGCCAGAGCCTGGGCCCGGCGCAGGCCCACATCCAGCAGACCCGCTCCTTTATGGCGCAGACGGGCGCACGCGGCTTCCCGAGCTTCCTGCTGGAAACGGATGCAGGCCTGAGCCGCGTGGATGCCTCGGCCTACCTCGGGCGACCGCGGGACTTCGCGGCGGCGTTGAAGGGCCTGGCCGGCCCGGCGACTGCTGAAGCCTTCGGCCCCGCCCTGTGCGACGCCAACGGCTGCGCCCTGTGAACGCGACGGAGCCTGCGATGAAAAGCAACCTGCAGATCGTCACCGACCACTACGCCGCCTCGGCGCGTGGCGACATTCCCGCCATGATGGCCGACATGGCACCCGACGTGGCCTGGACGGAGATGGCCGGCTTCCCCTGCGCCGGCACCTGGATCGGCCCTGCGGCCGTCGTCAGCAACGTCTTTGCCGTGCTCGGCCGTGACTGGGACGGCTACAGCTTCACGCTGGAGCAGCTCATCGACGGCGGCGAGCAGTTGGTCGCCCTGGGCCGCTACACCGGCCGCTTTCGCGCGACGGGCAAGGCGCTTGATGCGCGGGTGGCCCACGTGTGGCGCCTGGCCGAAGGGCGGGTCGTGGCCTTCGAGCAGTTCACCGACACCTTGCTGGTGGCCAGGGCGATGGCGGCCTGACCGAGCAAGCTTTCCGTGGCGTTGCGCCGCCCGCGCATGAAACCCTGCGGGCTGCCTTGGGCGACGTGCTTGCAGCTCAATGCTGCAAGCATCGCCGTCCCCCAGGGGGCTGAGGCCGGACACGGCAAGTCCTGAGGACTTGTCGTGCCTGCCGAAGAGCAGTCGACCGACCGGGCTCACCGGCGCTCAGCCGGGCGAGACTGGGCTACGGGCTTTACTCAGCGCCGGAACTTGCCCGACTGGTCGATGATGGCCAGGTCCACATAGTCCAGGCCGGTGTGGTCCTTGGGCCCGTAGCCCACCTCGATGCCGCCCACGTCGAAGTGGCTCATGTTCTCCAGCGCATCGCGCAGGCTCTGGCGCGTGGGCTGCTTGCCGGCGCGCTTCAGGCCCTCCACCAGCACCTTGGCCGACACATAGCCCTCCACGACGGTCGGCGTCAGCTCCA
>JAEKLF010000309.1 GCA_019509985.1 Burkholderiales bacterium
CACCTGGCCTACGTCATCTACACCTCTGGCTCCACCGGAGCGCCCAAGGGGGTGCAGGTCACGCACGGCAACTTGGTCAGCTACGTCCATGCGGCCATGGACGCCTATTCGCTGAAGGCATCCGATCGAATGCTCCATGGCAGTTCCATCAGCTTTGATCTGGCGGTGGAGGAAGTCTTCACCACGCTCACCAGCGGTGCCACGCTCGTTCTGCTGCCCTCGCAACGCTTGCCATCGATCGCGCAGTTTCACCGGATGATCGACCGCGAGAAACTCACGGTGCTCAGCTTGCCGACGGCGTACTGGCACGAGTGGGTGGCCGACATGAGCAGCCTGAGCGAGCCCCTGGCAAGCTCACTGAGGCTGGTCGTCGTGGGCGGCGAGCAGGCCTCGCAACAACGTTACTTGCAGTGGCGGAAGTTCGCGGGCGAGCGGGTCGATTGGCTCAACAGCTATGGCCCGACCGAGACAACGGTGATCGCCACGCTGGGTCGCGTCGCAGCCGACGCTCACGTGCATATCGGTCGGCCCATCGCCAACACCCGCATCCACATCCTGGACGCCTGGGGCCAGCCTTGCCCGATTGGCGTGGCCGGGGAGCTGCACATTGCTGGCGCCGGCCTGGCGCGCGGTTACCTCAACCGCCCCGAGCTCACCGCCGAGCGCTTCGTGCCCGACCCCTTTGGCGCGCCGGGCAGCCGCATGTACCGCAGCGGCGATCTCGCGCGTTGGCGTGCCGGCGGCATGCTGGACTTTCTTGGCCGCAATGACCATCAGGTCAAGATCCGGGGCTTCCGCATCGAGCTCGGCGAGATCGAGGCCGCCCTTCAGGCCTGCCCCGGCGTTCGGGACGCCGTCGTACTGGCGCGCCAGGACGGCGCGCACCAGCGCCTGGTGGCTTATCTCGTGGCGATAGAAAAGTCTGCCTCGCCCGAAGCCCTCTCACCCGAGGCGCTGCGCACGCAGCTGTCCACCCGGCTGCCCGAGTACATGCTGCCGGCCGCCTATGTGCGGCTGCCCGCCTTGCCGCTGACCCCCAACGGCAAGCTCGACCGCCAGGCCCTGCCCGAGCCCGACGCCTCGGCGCTGGGCTCCAGCGCCTACGAGCCCCCGCAAGGCCCGGTCGAGGAGACCGTGGCCGCGCTGTGGTGCGAGCTGCTGGGGCTGGCCCAGGTCGGCCGCCACGACGACTTCTTCGTCCTCGGCGGGCATTCGCTGCTGGCCGTGCAGCTGGCCTCGCGCGTGCGTTCCTCGCTCGGGCTGGAGGTGGCGCTGGCTGATCTCTTCGCCCACCCGCGCCTGGCCGACTTCGCCCTGGCCCTGACCCACGCCTCGGCCAGCACGTTGCCGGCCATCGTGCCGGTCGCGCGTGATCTGCCGCTGCCGCTGTCCTTCGCCCAGCAGCGGCTGTGGTTCCTGGCCCAGCTCGATGCGCGCGCCAGCGCCGCTTACCTCATGCCCACGGGCGTGCGGCTGGTCGGTTCGCTGGACGAGGCGGCGCTGCGCCAGGCGCTGGACCGCATCGTCG
>JAEKLF010000300.1 GCA_019509985.1 Burkholderiales bacterium
CCGTTCTGGTTGGCCTTGGTGGCGCGCAGCGTCAGGCTGACGAGCACGCCCTGGGCCAGGAAGAGCTTGGTGGCGCTGACGTAGACATCCGTGCCCGAACCCCTGGCACCCAGCGGCCCGAAGAGCGTGGGCCCCAGCGCGCCGGCGTGGGTCTTCTTGTGCTCCAGGCCGATGGCGACCTGCGGCATCAGCGTGTCGCTGTCGAGCACGGCGTCGCCCACCACGCGCACTTTCACGCCCAGGATGTCCTGCTTCAGATGCAGGCCGTCCAGGCCCAGGGAGCTAAGGTTGCTCTCGGTGTCCAGATCCTGCTTGGCGAGCGAGATCTCGACGCGGTCCCAGGCCGACACCGCTGCGCCGTAGGTCCACAGCCCGTAGTTGCCGGTCCTGGCGCGGGTGACGAAGACGGTGGCACCGACCTCGCCGGCTGTCGCGTAGCTGCCGGTCGCGGCCCAGGGCGTCAGGCCGCCACCCGCGGCGCCGTCGATGCTGGACACGCCGCCCGTCAACAGCAGCTTGCCGCCGGATTGAGCCAGGGCCGGTGCGCTGAGCAGGATGGCAGTGAACAGGAGGGCGGGGCGACGCATTGGGGGCTCGTGTCGGATGCAGGACCGTTTCACTCTACGCAGAAAGCCCGCCAGCTGGATGCAAAAGTGCCGAGGGCTAGACTGACCGCCTTTGTTTCAGTGAACTTTTGCCTGCCATGACCGCGATCTCCGACGTCCAGTTGCAACCCCTGCTGCAAGCCGTGCTCGACCCGGGCAGCGGCCTCGCGCTCGGGGAGGCGAAGGCGATCAAGTCGGTCAGGGTCGACGGCAGCGATGTCGTCATCGACGTCGAGCTTGGCTATCCAGCGGCCAGCCAGCATGCGGCCCTGCGCGCGGCGCTGGTCGCGGCGGCCAGGGCCGTGGCCGGTGTTGGCAATGTCAGCGTCAGCATCACGACCAAGGTCGTCGCCCATGCGGTGCAGCGCGGCGTGCAACTGCTGCCGGGCGTGAAGAACATCATCGCCGTCGCCTCCGGCAAAGGCGGCGTGGGCAAGAGCACCACGGCGGCCAACCTGGCGCTGGCCCTGCATGCCGAAGGCGCCCGCGTGGGCGTGCTGGACGCCGACGTCTACGGGCCCAGCCAGCCGCTGATGCTGGGCGTCAGCGGCCGGCCCGAGACGCTGGACGGCCAGAACATGGAGCCCCACATCGCCCACGGCGTGCAGGTCAACTCCATCGGCTTCCTCGTCGACGACGACCAGGCCATGATCTGGCGCGGCCCCATGGCCACGCAGGCGCTGGAGCAGTTGCTGCGCCAGACGCGCTGGCAGGAGCTGGACTACCTGATCGTCGACATGCCGCCGGGCACCGGCGACATCCAGCTGACGCTCTCGCAGCGCGTGCCGGTCACCGGCGCCGTCATCGTCACGACGCCGCAGGACATCGCCCTCATCGACGCCAAGAAGGGCCTGAAGATGTTCGAGAAGGTGGGCGTGCCCATTCTTGGCATCGTCGAGAACATGGCCGTGCA
>JAEKLF010000301.1 GCA_019509985.1 Burkholderiales bacterium
GCTCGGCTCGGTCGCCGACATCGCGGATCTCGTGCCCACGACCAGCCGGGTCGAGCCGCGGCGCGACGGGTCGGCGTGGTCCAGCACGGCATATTTCCAGGCCTGCACCGAGCTCATGATGACGACGTCCTGGTCGTCGGCGACGAGGATGCGTTCACCCTGCGTGCGCAGGCCGAGGTCGATCCATGTTGCCTCCAGCGGCGCGAGGTTGAAACGCACGACGATGACGCCCAAGGCGCGGCCGGCTTGGCGCAAGATGTGCAGCAGATAGAAGTCCGTGCTGCCGGTGCCGGGGTCGGCCGCGAAGAAGTGGCCGCGGCCCTGGACCAGTGCCTCGGCCAACCGGGGCGGCGGCGTCAATGTCTCGCTGGCAGACAAGACCTGGCCCTCGATGTCGGCGACGAAGATCTGGTTGGTGCCCGCGCGAACATTGACGCGGGCCAGCACCTGGCTGGCGGCGCGGCGGGCTTGAGCGTCCTGCGGGCCTTGCATCAGCGCCTGCAGCGTCGGGTCGATGGCCAGCAGGCTGGGCAGGGACGCATGGCGGCCCAGCTCGGCGGCGAGGTTGGAGGCATACAGCTCCAGGCGTTCGGTGCTCAGGGCCGACAGCTGTTCGCGGCCGCTGCGTTCACTCAAGCGGTGCGCGAGCACGAAGCCGAGCACCATCAGCAGGCCGGTCAGGAAGAGATAGAAGCCCGGCCGGCTCAGCAGCCGCAACAGGCGCAGCGCGCCTGGGCGTAGACGTGGAGAAGAGAAGGGCGCAACCATGGCAAACGGGCCGTGTAGTGTGCCCACGCGCAGCGGGCCGTGGCACGCCTTGCAGCGGTTTTTTAGGGCCTGGCGAGGAACCGCTCAGCGCTCGTGCGGTTTGTGCGGATTTCCGCCCAGGTTTTGCTGCTCCACACTCGTGAAATCCGACCTTGACGGGTCAAGTGGGACGGATCGCGTGGCCAGAGGTTTCAGGCGGTCGGTGAATACCCTTGAAACGTCGTGATTGGCACGAGGGTTGCGATTTGCCTCGGGTCGCTTGGCGCATGCTGCGCTCAACAAAATCTTCTGGAGCCCTTATGGAGACTCTGATTCAACAGATCATCAACGGCCTGGTGCTGGGGAGCATGTATGCCCTCGTCGCACTCGGCTACACGATGGTCTACGGCATCATCAACCTCATCAATTTCGCCCACGGCGAAATCCTGATGGTCGGCGCGATGGTCAGCTGGACCGTCGTCACCGCGCTGGCCGACAGCGGCCTGCCTGGCTGGCTGCTGATGCTGATCGGACTGGCCTGCGCCGTCATCGTCTGCGCGGCGCTGAACTTCACGGTCGAGAAGATCGCCTACCGCCCGCTGCGCAATGCGCCGCGCCTGGCGCCGCTGATCACCGCCATGGGCATGTCGCTGCTGCTGCAGGTGCTGGCGATGATTGTCTGGAAACCCAATCCCAAGCCCTTCCCGCTGCTGCTGCCGACGACGCCGTTCGACCTCGGCGGCCCGGTCATCACGGTCACGCA
>JAEKLF010000302.1 GCA_019509985.1 Burkholderiales bacterium
GCGCTGCGCTGGCTCGAAGGCTTGCTCGCCCAGACGCCGCGGGCCGGCGATGCGGTGGCCTCCTGGCTCAACCCGTCGCTGGCCGCGCACATCGAGCAGGCCGGGCTCTTCACGCTGGCCCAGCTCATCGATCACATCAACGGCATCGGCAAGCTCTGGCACGGCAGCATCCCGGCCCTGGGCACCGCCAAGGCCGGCCTGGTCGTGGCCTGGCTGGGCGAGCACCAGGCCAGCCTCGGCAGGGCGGTGGGCCGCCACATCGTGCGAGCGCGCACCGCGCTGCTGCGCTCGGAGCTGGACGCCGTCGTGGCGCCGGCCAGCGACATCCGCCCGCTCGAGAAATTCATCGTGCCCGCCGAGCTCGACGGCAGGCACGGCGCGTACCGCCGGCCCCAGGCGCAATGCCTGCTCAAGGCGAGCAACGACCACCAGGCGATCCTGGCGTGGATCCAGTCCAAGCACGGGCTGACGCTGGAGCAAAAGCTCGCGCTGCGGGCCGGGCGGCGCCACCCGTAGAAGAAAGCAAAGTGCAAAGTTGCCACAATAGTGACGGGAAAGATGTCAATCCGCGTTTGACGACGGGCCGAACCGGCCGCAAAGCCAAGCGTGGCGCGGGTTGGCGGGCTTGCAAAGCAAAGTCGTCACTCGAAGCGTGGGAGGTTTGCCGAGGAAAGCAAAGTCGCCACTGACGCGCGGCCCCCGGCCCGCGCGGCGCGTTAGCCGAGGATCGCGCGAATGATGGCTGTGCGCTCCTTGGGCTCGAGTGCGAAATGGTGCGGGGGCGGTGCGGTGCCGCTGCGCGTGTGGTAGCCGCGGCAGTGGCGACAGCGAAACGGGGCGTCGAGGAGTTGCGCGTCGAGCCGGTAGGCTGAGGTGCGGCCGCAGTGACGACAGAGGGTCAACAGGGGCTTTTCATGGATCGGACAGAGTCTGATTCGGAGCAGCTGGTGCGCATGGGCGTGGTATCCCTGATTCAGACATCGAGGGCAGTAGCGCAGATGCGGGCTCGTCGAATCGAAAGTCTTGCCGATGCCGGCGCTGACGCTCTTGTGCGCGATGTCGAGCATCTGCGCGACGAGGCGGACATCGATGTCGAAGGGCTCGATCCCTTCGTAGGGATCGATGGTTCGGGCGCACAGGTGCGCGGCGACGGCGTGACCGGGCAGCCGATTCAAACGCGCGAACTTCCACAGCAGGCCCACGATCGATTCGTACGGCTGCAGCCACCGACGCTGAAAGACGTAGCCAAGCTGCGAAGTGACGATATTACTTGCCGCTGATGCGAGTTGACGAATTTGCTTTGCTGGACGTGTCGGCAAAGTTGTCACTTTGCGCACCCGCTCACGAGGGATGGTGCCGGTGACAAATTTGCGATGTAGTGCCGATGGGCATCCAGCGGCGTGGGCCCTCGCGCCCGGCGTGCTCGCTCCGGAAAGGCCCCGCTCACGATGAAGTTGCGCACGGTGCGGTGGTCGATGGCCAGCTCACGTCCGATACCCTTCATCGTGCC
>JAEKLF010000177.1 GCA_019509985.1 Burkholderiales bacterium
ACTTCGGCAACCTGTTCGGTTCGCAGACCTTGTGGGGACAGCATCGCCGCATGGGGCTGGCCGAACCGCTGGGCGTGCAGTGCGTGCCGACGGTGATGGCGATGAAGGGGCGCTTCGTGCTGCCCGACGACCAGGCGCAATTCAAGTACGCCTACCACTTCGACGCCGTCCAGTACGCCGCCTTCCTGCGCAAGCTGGCCGTGCAGCGCGGCGCCCGCCACACGCCGGGGCGCATCATCGACGTGTCACGCCGAGCCGATGGCGACGTGGCAGCCGTGCAGCTGGAGGACGGCCGGCGCATCGGGGGCGACCTGTTCGTCGACTGCTCCGGCTTTCGTTCCCTGCTGCTGGGCCAGGCGCTGGCAGAGCCCTTCGTGGACTTCAGCCACTGGTTGCCTGTGGACGGCGCTTGGGCCTGCCCCACGGAGCGGATCGGCGAGGAGCTGGCGCCATACACCCAGGCTACGGCGCTGGAAGGGGGCTGGGCATGGCGCATCCCCCTGCAGAACCGCACCGGTCATGGCCACGTGTTCTCAAGCCGCTTCATCGACGCCGACCGGGCCCGAGAACAACTGCTGGCCCGGCTCGATGGCAAGCCGCTCGGCGAGCCGCGGTTGCTTCGCTTCACGACCGGCCACCGCGAGCGCTTCTGGGTGAAGAACGTCGTCGCCATCGGCCTGTCCTCGGGCTTCCTGGAGCCGCTGGAGTCCACGAGCATCTACCTCATCCAGGACGGCATCAGCCGCCTGATGACGCTGCTGACGACCGGCCGGCCGGCGGACGAGGACGACCGGGCGCTGTTCAACGACGGCGCAGCGCGGCGCTACGCACGCATCCGCGACTTCATCATCCTGCACTACTGCCTGACCCGCCGCCGCGACAGCGAGCTGTGGCGCCATGTGTCCAGCATGGAACTGCCCGAGACGCTGGCCTTCCGGCTGGAGCTGTGGCGTCGTTACGGCGTGCTGCACGAGTACGACGAGGAAGGGTTCGACGCCACCAGCTGGCTGGCCATCCACGCCGGCATGGACCACTGGCCGCAGCGCAACGATCCGGTCTTCGCGGAGATTCCGCCGGAGCGGGCCATGCAGGGGCTGGACCAGCGTCGCAAAGCCATCGAAGCCTCGGTGGCGCGCATGCCGCAGCACCATCGCATGCTGCTCAAGATGCTGGGCTGAGCCCTGGCCATCGTGAACTCATTCGGTCCTGCGACCGATGCGCTGGCTCGCAATAAGTATTTCGGAGACAAGCATGGACAGACACCCCAACGGCCTGAGCCGGTCAATTTTTTCCCTCCTGATGGCCCTCCTCCTCTCCGTCGGATCGCACACCGTTCAGGCCGCAGAGGCTGCACAGGCAGCACCTGCCCACAACCCCCTGATCTGGGCAGACGTCCCGGACATCGCAGTCATCCGGGTAGGAAAAACCTACTACATGAGCAGCACGACGATGCACATGAGCCCGGGCTTGCCGATCATGAAGTCGACGGACCTGGTGAACTGGAGCATGGCCTCCTACGCCCATCAGAACCTTGCCGACAACGAAGCCTTCCGCCTCGAAAACGGCAAGAACGCCTACGGTGCCGGCTCCTGGGCCAGCAGCCTGCGCTACCACGACGGCATGTTCTATGCGTCGACGTTCGCCGCCACCACCGGGGGGCGCACGCACGTCTACACCACGCGCGACCCGGAACGCGGCCCGTGGAAGGAGACGAGCTTCGAGCCCTTGATGAATGACCACAGCCTGTTCTTCGACGACGACGGTCGCGTCTACATGGTCTGGGGCTGCAACCGCATCATGCTCACCGAGCTGAAAACCGATCTCACCGGCACCAAGCCCGGCGGCGTGAACAAGCCCATCATCGAACACGTCAACGCCGTCTTCGGCACCGACCAGGGCGGGCTGTGCGGCGAGGGCTCGCAGCTGTCCAGGATCAACGGCCGCTACTACCTCTTCAACATCGCCTCGCCGGGCAGCCGCTGGGCGCGCACCGTCATCGTCAGCCGCGCCGACACCCTCGACGGCCCCTACGAAAGTCGCATCGCGCTCGATGACCGCGGCATCGCCCAGGGCGGCCTCATCGACACGCCGGAAGGCAAGTGGTACGCCTATCTCTTCAAGGACAACGGCGCCGTCGGCCGCATCCCCTACCTCGTGCCCGTGACCTGGAAAGACGGCTGGCCCGTGCTCGGCAAAGACGGCAAGGTGCCCATGACGCTGGACATCCCGGCCGGCACGCAAGGCGGCTCCGGCGCCTCCGGCATCGTCGCCTCCGATGAATTCGACCGCCGGCCGGGCGAGCCCGACCTGCCCCTGGCCTGGCAATGGAATCACAACCCCGAGCCTCGTGACTGGTCGCTCGCCAAGCGCCCGGGCTACATGAGCTTCACCACCAGCCGTACCGTTCCGACGCTGCTCGAGGCGCGGAACACCCTGACGCAGCGAACCTTCGGCCCGCGCAGTTCTGCCACCACCAGCATCGACGTGAGCGGCATGAAAGATGGCGACTGGGCCGGCCTGGCCGCTTTTCAAAGGCAGTATGGTTTTGTGGGCGTGAAGATGAGCGACGGCGCCCGATCTCTCGTCATGGTGAGCGCCGAAACCGACAAGCCCGAAGAGATCGCTTCCATTCCCCTCTCCGGCAAGACCGTTCACCTCAGGGTCGACTGCGAGTTTGAGCCCGCTCCCGAAATCGCCCGCTTCGCCTACAGCCTGGACGGCAAGACCTGGACCCCCATCGGTCGTCCCTCTCGTCTGAAGTACACCTTCCCGCACTTCATGGGCTATCGCTTCGGCCTCTTCTATTACTCGACCAAGACTGCCGGCGGCCGGGTGGACTTCGACTACTACCGGGTCGGGCAAGAAACGAAAGACGGGCACTAGAACCGCGCAACTTCATTTCTCCGCCTTCTCTCATTTCCGCCGCTCATGAAAAAAACAGCCTTCTCCACAGTCGTTCTCTCGTCCTTGCTGGCCTTGCTGCCTGCAACGTCATTCGCGCGCAACCCGGTTGTTCAGACGATGTACACGGCCGATCCGGCTCCCATGGTCCATAACGGCACGCTGTACCTGTTTTCCAGCCACGACGAAGATGTCGGGGAAGCCAATAACTTCAATATGAAGAATTGGGTGCTCGCCACGACGACGGACATGGTGAACTGGACCCAGCATGGCGCGATCGCCTCCCTGCGTGACTTCCCGTGGGCCTCCAAGGAGAATTCCGGCTGGGACGGTTTTGACAATGGCGCCTGGGCTCCGCAAGTGATTGAGCGGGATGGCAAGTGGTATCTCTATGGCCCGGTGCAAGGCCGTGGCATTGGCGTGCTGGTGGCCGATAACCCCCTGGGCCCCTATATCGACCCGATCAAGAAGCCGCTGATCGCCGGACACGCCGGCGGCCTGTACGACAGCATCGATCCGACCGTTTTCATCGACGACAAGGGTCAAGCCTATCTCGCCTGGGGCAATCCCAATCTGTGGTCGGTGAAGCTGAACAAGGACATGATTTCCTACGACACCAGCGTCGGGGAGAAGGGCATCATTGGCCATCCAATGACCGTCAAGGCGCTGGGCGAGCGCAACCCTCCGGACACAGTAGGCGTCACGAAGCCGAAGCCTGCTTTGCGCGGCACATCCTACGAAGAGGGTCCTTGGCTCTATAGGCGCAAGAACCTCAATTACCTGTTTTTTGCCGCCGGTCCCATTCCCGAGCATCTCGGCTACGCCACCGGCCCCACAGCCCAAGGCCCGTGGACTTACGGCGGCGTCGTCATGACCCCGCAAAGCGCCTTCACGAACCATCCGGGCATCGTCGATTTCAAGGGCAAGACCTACCTTTTCTATCACAACGCCGCTCTTCCGGGAGGCGACGGCTTCAAACGTTCCGTGTGTGTCGATGAGTTGAAATTCAACCCTGACGGCACTGTCCCGATGGTGCAGCCGACCAAGGAAGGGCCGGCACCCATCGCTACCCTCGACCCCTACAGGCGAGTCGAAGCCGAGACCATCGCCTGGTCCTCCGGCGTCAAGATCGAACCCAGCAGCGCCGGCGGCCAGAATGTGCGCGACATCCACGACGGCGCCTACATCCAGGTGCGAAATGTCGATTTCGGCGTGACCGGCGCGCGCGCCTTCATGGCCAGCCTCGCGAGCACGGCCAAGGCGAAGGAGGCCAGCGGGGCGAAGATCGAGATTCGTATTGGCAAGCTCGATGGCCAGTTGGTTGGGACCCTGCCGGTTTCCGGAACTGGCGGCGAATGGAAGCCGCAGTTGACCCAGATCTCCGGAGCCTCCGGCATCCAGGATCTTTTCTTCGTATTCCGTGGTGCGCCCGGCGAAGAACTGTTCAAGTTCGACTACTGGCAGTTCTCAAAATAACTGGACAAAGGTCGTTCGCGCGGCGGCCTCGCCACACCATTTCGCATGTCAATGTCGATTGAAAAGCAATTTCGTCGCCACTGACATAAACCGCTTGTGCAGCACAGCTGAATGACGAATCAGCTATGCATCATCAACCACATGGCGGCTTGGTCTGCCTGGAAGACCCCTCTGTATGAACATCATCAAACACAGCGTCGCCGTTTTTGGCCTGATCGCTGCACCGGCCTTTGCCGCCAACTCCGTCAGCATCAACATCGACGCCGGCAAGCCGGGCCCGGTCATCAGCAAGTACGTGTACGGCCAGTTCGCCGAACACCTCGGCACCGGTGTCTACGAAGGCATGTGGGTCGGCACGAAGTCGAGCATCCCCAACACACGGGGCTGGCGCAATGACGTCGTCGGCGCATTGAAGGAGTTGCATGTGCCACTGGTGCGCTGGCCGGGTGGCTGCTTCGCCGACACCTACCACTGGCGCGACGGCATCGGCCCGCAGGACAAGCGCCCGAGCAATGTCTGGGGAAACCACGTCGAAGAGATCAACGCCGTCGGCACTCACGAATTCTTCGACCTGATCGACATGATCGAAGGTCGCCTTCTTCGGTGTCGGCAATGAGTTGTGGGGTTGCGGCGGCAACATGAAGCCCGATTACTACGCGAACCTGTACAGCAACTACGAGCATTTCCTGTGGGCGCCCGAGAAGTCGCGGCCGAAGATGATCGCCAGCGGCGGCAGTGGCTTCGACACCACGTGGACCCAAGCCCTGAGCAAGGAACTGAAGGGCCGCACGACCGGCATCACCGTCCACCAATACACCGTGCCGACCGGCAACTGGGACGTCAAGGGCAAGGACCTCGGCTTCAAGGAAGGCGAGTGGATCTCGACCCTGGCCAATACCTTGAAGATGGATCAGCTCGTCAAGGATCACGTGGCCGTGCTGGACAAGAACGACCCCGAAAAGAAGATCGGATTGATGGTCGACGAGTGGGGCACCTGGTATGACGAAGCAGGCGCCCGAAGCGCGCTGTTCCAGCAGAACTCCCTGCGCGACGCGCTGGTGGCGGCGCTCAACTTCCACATCTTCCATCAGCACGCGGAGCGGGTCACCCTGACCACCATCGCCCAGATGGTCAACGTCCTGCAGGCGATGGTCCTGACGGACAAGGACAAGATGGTCCTGACGCCGACCTACTACGCGTTCCAGATGTATGTGCCGTTCCAGGACGCCAAGTCGCTGCCGGTGGCCATCAAGGACAACACCAGCTACACGCTGGGCGCAACGACCATTCCGGGCGTCAGCGCTTCGGCGGCACGTGCCAAGGACGGCAAGGTCTATCTGTCGCTGGTCAACACCGACCCGAACCAGGCGGTCGATGTCGCCGTCGACGTCGCGGGCACGAAGGTCAAGGGTGCGGCCGGCCAGGTGCTGACCTCGGCCGTGATGGACGCGCACA
>JAEKLF010000136.1 GCA_019509985.1 Burkholderiales bacterium
TGCCAAGCCCCAAGATCACCGGCTTCGTCATCCTCGGCTTCGCGGCCGTGCAGATGGTCGTGCACATGATCTATTTCCTGCACATGAACGCCAAGGTCGAGGCCGGCTGGTCCATGCTGGCCCTGCTGTTCACGGCGGCTCTGGTCGTCATCATGCTGTCCGGCTCGATCTGGGTCATGTATCACATGAACACCAACATGATGCCGACGCCCGACCCCGCGGCGATGCGCAACATGCCCTGATGAATCGCGTCGCACGCGTCGCATTGATCGTCGCGGCGGCGTTGGCCAGCCCAGGCTTCCTGGCGCTGGCCGCATGGCAAGTCCAGCGCCTCGGCTGGAAGCAGGATCTGATCGCACGGGTTGATCGACAGGTTCATGCTGAACCCGTCGCGCCGCCACCGCCACGTGCCTGGGCGGTCGTGGGCAAGGATGACGAATACCGCCGCCTGCGCCTGCATGGCCGCTTCGAGCCGCGCGAGGCGCTGGTGCAAGCCACGACCGAGCTTGGCGGCGGCCACTGGGTGCTGGCGCCATTGCGGCTGGACGACGGCAGCACCATCTTCGTCAACCGCGGCTTCGTGCCGCCCGAGCAGCGTGCGGCCGAGCTGCACGTGGCACCGAGCGAACCCGTTGAGCTGATCGGCCTGCTGCGCCTGACCGAGCCCGGCGGCGGCCCGCTGCGGCGGAACGTGCCGGCCGAGGGGCGCTGGTATTCGCGCGACGTGGCGGGCATCGCCGCGCAGCTCGGGCTCACCGGTCAGGTCGCGCCCTTCTTCGTCGACGAGTCGGCCGACCCGGCCCAGCCCCGCCGCTGGCCGAGACCCGGCCTGACCGTGCTGCGCTTCAACAACAATCACGCCGTCTATGCCGCCACCTGGCTGGCGCTCGCGGCCATGGCCGCCGCCGCGGCGGGCTTCCTCGTTCGCGAGGAGCGCCGCCGGACCAGCACCCCCATCAAGCCTTGAACGCCGACTTCCCCCTGCCGCCGCCGCTCGACCCGGCCGTTGCCGCGCCCGAACGCCGCGCCGGCCGAGCCAACCTGCGCCAGCTCATCGAGCTGCGCTGGCTGGCCGTCGTCGGCCAGCTCGCCACCGTGCTGGTCGTGCACGTCGGGCTGGCCATCGTGCTGCCCTGGGCCGAAATGCTCAGCCTGCTCGGCATCCTCGTCGCGTTCAACCTCTTCAGCCTGTGGCGCAACCGGCTCGCGCAGCCGGTGTCGCAGTTCGAGCTCTGCATCGCACTGCTCGTCGACGTGGGCGTGCTGACCGGCCAGCTGTATCTCGCCGGCGGCAGCGACAACCCCTTCATCTACCTCTACCTGCTGCAGGTCGCCGTGGCGTCGGTGCTGCTGCGCCCGGCCTATCTGATGGCCGTCATGCTGAGCGCGGTGACGGGCTTCGTGCTGTTGACGCAGTGGCACCGTCCGCTGCTGCTCGATCCGGCCACGCCGACGACCCTGTCGCCCAACTACCTCGGCGGCCTGCTGCTGTGCTTCCTGCTCAACGTCGGCCTGCTCAGCGTCTTCATCGTGCGCATCAACCGCAACCTGCGCCAGCGCGACACCGAGCTGGCCGAGCTGCGCCAACGTGCCGCCGAGGAGATCCACATCGTGCGCATGGGCCTGCTCGCCAGCGGCGCCGCGCACGAGCTGGGCACGCCGCTGGCCACGCTCAGCGTCATCCTCGGCGACTGGGCCCACATGGCGCCGTTCGCCGGTGAGCCCGAGCTGCGCGAGGAGATCGAGGAGATGCAGCGCCAGATCCTGCGCTGCAAGGCCATCGTCACCGGCATCTTGATGTCGGCCGGCGAGATGCGTGGCGAGGCGCCCGGCCTGACCCGTCTGCCGGCCTTCATCGAGGGACTCGCTGCAGCCTGGCGCAGCGCCCATCCGCAGGCCGGACTGACATTGCAGTGCGACGGCCTGCCCGATGTCGAGATCATCTCGGACAGCGCGCTGCAGCAGGTCATCGCCAACCTGCTCGACAACGCCGCCGAGGCGGCGCCGGGCACGCCGCTGACGCTGGTGGCCGCCTGCCCCGACGAGGACACGCTGGACGTCAGCGTGCGCGACGAGGGGCCCGGCTTCACGCCCGAGATGCTGGAGCGCTTCGGCAACCCCTACCAGAGCAGCAAGGGCCAGCCTGGCCGCGGCATGGGCCTGTTCCTGTCCGTCAACGTCGCGCGCACGCTGGGTGGCCGGCTGGAAGCCCGCAACCGCGACGAAGGGGGCGCGGCTGTGACGCTGACGCTGCCGCTGGCTGCGCTGCTGCCGCGACAATCGAGCACCGATGTCCGCTCCCGCTGAAGACCGCCTGCTGCTGATCGTCGAGGACGACGACAGCTTCGCGCGCACGCTGAGCCGCTCCTTCGAGCGCCGCGGCTGGCGCGTCGTGCGTGCCGGCGGCCTGGACGACATGAAGATCCTGCTCGACGCGCTGCCCGAGGACGAGGAGCTCGGCCACGCCGTCGTCGACCTCAAGCTCGCCGGCGGCGCCTCGGGCCTGAGCTGCGTGCAATACCTGCAGGGCTGGGACCCCGAGGTGCTGATCGTCGTGCTGACCGGCTACGCCAGCATCGCCACCGCCGTGGAGGCCATCAAGCTCGGCGCCTGCCACTACCTCGCCAAGCCGGCCAACACCGACGACATCGAGGCCGCCTTCGCGCGCAGGCAGGGTGACGCCGACGTCGAGGTGACGCAGCGCCCGACCGCGTCCATCAAGACGCTGGAGTGGGAGCGCATCCACGAGGTGCTGGCCGAGACCGGCTTCAACATCAGCGAGACCGCACGCCGCCTGGGCATGCACAGGCGCACGCTGGCGCGCAAGCTCGAGAAGCAGCGCATCAAGTGACGAATGCCGCAGGGTTTGAAGCGACGTCAGCCGCGTGAAATAGATTTGTGCAAAAGTAATTGACTATCATGTCGGCCCCGAGCGCGATTCACGCGCCTGCAAGGACAACCTCCATGAAGCTGAAGATTTCGACTCCAGGCGCCGTCCTGGCCCTGGGTTTGGTGCTCGCCGGCTGCAGCAGCACCCCGGTCACGCCGCCGCCCGCGCCTGCGCCGGCTCCCACGGCCCAGACCCCGCCGCCGGCCATGCCGGCTCCGGCGCCAAGGCCTCAGGTCGCCAAGGTCGAACTGCCCGCCCACCTGGACCCGAAGAGCCTGATCTCCACGCAGCGCAGCGTCTACTTCGACTTCGACAACTTCTCCGTCAAGCCGGACTATGACGAGATGCTGCAGCGCCATGGCCAGTACCTGGCCAAGAACGGCCAGCTGGCGATCAAGGTCGAGGGCAATGCCGACGAACGCGGCGGCGCCGAATACAACCTGGCCCTGGGCCAGAAGCGCGCCGAGGCCGTCGTCAAGGCGCTCAAGGCCTACGGCGTGCGCGACGGCCAGATGGAAGCCGTCAGCCTGGGCAAGGAACGCCCCAAGGCCACCGGCCATGACGAAGCTGCCTGGGCGCAGAACCGCCGCGCGGACATCGCCTATCCGCTGCGTTAAGCGTCTACTGGCCCAGCGGGATGTTGGCGGCGCGCTCGTCGCCGTCCAGCACGCTGATGAGCCGCGCCAGGTCAGCGTCCAGCCGCGCCAGCGTTTCGGCGTCCAGCGCGGCGAGGGCCTGCGGCAGCACGCCGCTCAAGGGGCCGGGCGCCTTGCGCAGCACGGTGCGACCCGGCGGCAGCAGCGTGAGCTGCACGGCGCGTTTGTCGGTGCCGGCCTTGTCGGCCTGGATGAGGCCGCGCCCGACCAGCGCGCGCACGATGTTGCTGGCGGTCGACTGGTGCACGTCCATCGCGCGCGCCAGCTCGCCGGTGCCCAGGCCGGGCCGGGCCTCGATGAGGCTGAGGGCCCACAACTGCGCGCCGCCGATGCCGGCCTGCTTCTCGACCTGCTGGAAATGTGTCTTCACCGTGTTGAAGACCAGGCGAAAGCGCCGCAGCACCTGCGTCGCGGGTTCGCTGAGTTCGGGTGGCGGGGCGGGTTTGCGAGCGGGCATCGAGCCATGATAGGGGCGGGTACGCGATGAGTTCGAGGCCCTGGCTGCCCCATGTGCAGCGCGAGCTGTCCGACTGGCGGCTGTGGCTGACGCGCGCCCTCGTCATCGTCTTCGCCGCACTGGCGGGACTGAGCATCGTCGCCTTCTCCTGGCTGGGCGACTGGACGCTGGCCCAGTTCGCGCGGGCGCGCCTGGCCTGGTGGTGGATGCCGCTGGCCTGGACGCCCCTGTGCACCGTTGCCATCGTCGCGCTGACGCGGCGCTTCTGGCCCGGCGTCACCGGCTCGGGCATCCCGCAGGTCATGGCCGCGCTCGACACCGCCACGCCGCCCGAGCAGCGCGGCCTCTTCGTGTCGCTGCGCCTGTCCTGCGCCAAGGTCTTGCTGACGTCCTGGGGCCTGCTGGCCGGCCTGTCCATCGGCCGCGAAGGCCCCTCGGTGCAGGTGGCTGCGGGCATCATGCATGCGGCGCGGCGCTGGCTGCCCGAGCGCAGCGGCGTCACCGCGCAGGGCCTGCTCGTGGTGGGCGGCGCGGCCGGCATCGCGGCAGCCTTCAACACGCCGCTGGGCGGCGTCATGTTCGCCATCGAGGAACTGAGCCGCCGCCCCGAGCAGCGCAACAGCGGCCTGCTCATCGCCGGCATCGTGCTGGCCGGCCTGGTGGCCGCGTCCATCAAGGGCGACGAGGCCTATTTCGGCGTCATCCACGTCGTCGACCTGGACCTGTCGCTGCTGCTGCCCGGGCTGCTGCTCGCCGTCGGCAGCGGTGTGCTGGGCGGGCTGTTCTCGCGCCTGCTGATCGCCAGCTTGGCGGGCCAGGGCGGCGACGCCTTCAGCCGCTGGCGCCGGCTGCGGCCGCTGAGCTTCGCGCTGGTCTGCGGCATGGCCGTGGCCGTGCTGGGCGTGGTGACGGACGGCGCCACCTTTGGCAGCGGCTACAGCCACACGCGGGCGTTGCTGCAGGGCGAGCATTTCGGCTCCTGGCTCTACGCGCCGCTGAAGTTCCTGGCCACGTGGCTGACGGCCTGGTCCGGCGTGCCGGCGGGCATCTTTGCGCCCTCGCTGGCCATCGGCGCGGCCTGGGGCGCCGACGTGGCCGCCTGGAGCGGCGCGGCACAGACGCCGGCGCTCATCGCGCTGGGCATGGCCGGCTTTCTCGCCGCCGCCACGCAGGCGCCGCTGACGGCCTTCATCATCGTCATGGAGATGGTGGATGGCCACGGCATGGTGCTCAGCCTGATGGCCTGCGCGCTGATCGCCAGCGGCGTGGCGCGGCTGCTGTCGCCGCCGTTGTATGCCGCGCTGGCGCGCGCCCAGCTGGCGCGGCTGCCGGCTCAGAGCGCGGCCAGCAACTCGTAGGAGCGCCGCCGCAGCGCGTGGTCGTGCACGGCGCAGGCGACGATGAACTCGTCGGCCTGCGTGCGTTCCCGCGTGGCGGCCAGGCCCGCGCGCACGGTGTCGGGCGAGCCGACGACGGCCTCGGACAGCATGCGCTGCACCTGCATCTCCTCCACGGGCGACCACAGCCCGTCCATGCTCGCCACCGGCGGCGGCAGCTTGCCGCGCCGCCCGCGCACCATGCCGAGGAAGCGCTGCTGCGCCGACGTGAACAGGAACCGTGCCTCCTCGTCCGTGGGTGCGACGATGACGTTCAATCCCACCATCGCGTGCGGCTTGGGGTGGCGGGCGCTGGGCTTGTAGGTGGCGCGATAGACGTCCAGCGCCTGCATCAGCAGCTCGGGCGCGAAGTGCGACGCGAACGCGAACGGCAGCCCGAGGTAGGCCGAGAGCTGGGCGCTGTAGAGGCTTGAGCCGAGCAGCCAGATCGGCACCTCGGTGCCTTGGCCCGGCACGGCGCGCACGACCGCGTCGCCCGCCACCGGCGCGAGATAGCTCTGCAGCTCCAGCACGTCGTTCGGAAAGGCGTCTTCGCCGGTGCTCTCCAGGCTGCGACGCAGTGCGCGCATCGTCGGCCGGTCGGTGCCCGGCGCGCGGCCCAGCCCCAGGTCGATGCGGCCGGGGAACAGCTCGGCCAGCGTGCCGAACTGCTCGGCGATCGTCAGCGGCGCATGGTTGGGCAGCATGATGCCGCCGGCGCCAACGCGGATGCGCGTGGAAGCGGCCGCGAGCTGGCCGATCAGCACGGCCGTGGCGGAACTGGCCACACCTTCCATGTTGTGGTGCTCGGCGACCCAGTAGCGCGTGTAGCCGAGCGTGTCGGCCAGGCGCACGAGGTCCAGGCTGTTCAGCAGGGCTTCACGGGTCGTGGCGCCTTCGACGACGGGCGCCAGGTCGAGGATGGAGAGAGGAGGCAGGGCAGACATGCCGCCCATCTTGCCGCTCGGCGTTTGGCCCCGTCAGGCTGGGGCTTTGCGCAGATGCCGTTGCAGCCACGGCAGCAGCCGCGCCCGGTAGCTGGGCGTGTCGAAGTCGTGCAGGTCGACATGGCCCGCGCCCGGCACCGGCCACAGCGCCTTGGGCTCGGGGGCGGCAGCGAACAGCTGCTGCGTCTCGGGCCAGCGCGTGGAACGGTCCTCCATGCCCGATGCCACCACGAGCGGTGCACGCACGGTGGCGATGGCGTCGAGGGGGCGCAGGTCGTCCGCGCTGAAGCCCAGCCGCAGCGGGATCTGCACCAGCAGCAGCGGCGCGGCCCAGGCTCCGGCCGGGCCGAAGCGGGTCGTCAGCCGGTCCTGCACGGCGTCGGTGATGGTCGGATAGACCGACTCCAGCACCAGCGCGTCCAGCTCGGGCTGGCGGTCGGCAAACAGCAGCGAAGCGCCACCCAGCGACACGCCAACAGCACCCAGCCTCTCGCCCGGCAGCCGCCCACGCAGCCAGCCCAGCGCGGCCTGCACGCCCAGCGCCTCGCGGCGGCCGAAGGTGATGCGCTCGCCGCTGCTCTCACCGTGGGCGGGCAGGTCGATCAGCAAGCTGGCCATGCCTTCGCGCTGCAGCCAGCGGGCGCGCTCCAGCATCTGCAGCCGGTTGCCGCGCACACCGTGCAGCAGCAGCACGGCGCCTTCGCCGGCGCGGCCGGGCAGGAACCAGCCGGACACCTGCTGGCCGTCGCCGTAGGGGATGCGCAGGGCCTCGGGCTTGAGGCCGGCGGGCGGGGCTATGCGGGCCCGCGCCGGGCGGGTCAGCAGTTCGCCCATGACGAGGCTGAAGATCAGCGTGCCGGTGATGAGCACCAGGCCGGCGATGAGGAGTCGTTGCATGCCGGCATGATCGCCGACGCTACGCCGCGGTCAGGCCGTGGGCGTGAGCTCCAGCACCGTGCGCACCAGCTGCGGCCCGTCAGGATGGGCCTGCAGCCGTGCGCCAGCCTCGCGCATCAGCGCCAGCATGCGGCGGTTGTCGGCCAGCACGTCGCCGAACAGGCGCCTCACGCCATGCCGTGCGGCATGCGACGCGAGGTGGGCGAGCAACCGGCGGCCCAGCCCCAGGCCCTGCCAGTCGTCGGCCACGGCAAGGGCGAACTCGGCCTCGTCGGGGCGCTCAGCCTCGCGCACATAGCGGGCGTCGGCCACGAAGGGCAGGCCGGGCTGCAGCGCCTCCACGGCCCAGGCGCGGTGCAGCTGCTGGTCCACGTCGGTCAGCAGGCGCAGCAGCGCGGGGCTCAGCTCGCGCAGGCCAATGTGGAAGCGCTTCTGGCGCGAATCCAGCGACAGGCCGCGGAAGAAGGCCTGCTCCGCGTCGGCATCCACGGCCGCGAGCGGATGCAGGCGCACCGCGCGCCCGCCGGGCAGCAGCCAGGTTTCCTGCGCCGGGGCGACCCGCGCCGGCAGCGGCGCGGCGATGGCGTTCACACGCGTACCTCGGCCGGGCGCAGGTCCAGCACGGCGGGCCCGCTCAACGCGCTGACCGTCACGGCCTCATCGCTCTGCACCGTGAAGCACTGGCCGGGCTCCAGCACGATGTCGCGCGAGTCATGGTCGATGGTGATCCACAGCGTGCCGGAAGCGCTGCACAGATGCGTGGCGCGGGCCTCGGGCAGGCGGGAGATCTGGCCGCGCTGCAGCAGCAGCCGGGTGCGGGGGACGTCGATCAGCATGGTGTGCTCCTGGCGGCGCCGGCCATGCATGCGGGGTTGGCATGGCTGGCCTGGTGCTTGGACTGAATGGTGATTGCCAGCGCCCCCGCCGACAAACGATGATTCGGAAGGCTTCGCATTCCTTCAGCTCATGTCAACCAAGCCCGTCGACCGTCTCCCGCCGCTACAGCTGCTGGCCGCCTTCGAGGCGGCCGCGCGGCATTTGAGCTTCACGCAGGCGGCGGCCGAGCGCTTCGTCACGCAGTCGGCCATGAGCCGGCAGATCCGCGCGCTGGAGGTGGAGCTGGGCGTGGCGCTGTTCGAGCGCCGCCACCGCGCCCTGGCGCTGACCGAGGACGGCCAGCGGCTGCACTCGGCCTGTTCGGCCGCGTTGAACACGCTGCGCGTGGCGGTGCGCACCGTGCGCGAGCCCCACCAGCGCCAGGTGCTGGCGCTGACGACGACGCCGGGTTTCGCGTCGCTGTGGCTGATCCCGCGGCTGACCGGCTTCACGCGCGCCCACCCGGGCATCGACGTGCGCCTGGACGCGGGCCTGGGCAACCGCAACCTGGCCAGCGAGGGTTTTGATCTCGCCATCCGCTACAGCCCGGTCGGCGCGGCTCAGGGCCAGCAGTTGTTTGCCGAATCCATGGTGCCGGTCTGCAGCCCGCGCCTGGTCGGTGAACTGGGCCTGCCGCTGCGCGAGCCGCCCGACCTGGCCCAGCACACGCTGCTGCACCTGGCCATGGATGGCGACAGCGCTGGCATGCCGGCCGAGTGGGAGCCCTGGCTGAACGCCTGGGGCCTGACCGACCTGAGGCCTGCGGCCCGGCTGAGCTTTTCGAGCTATTCCGAGGCCATTGCCGCCGCCGTGGCGGGGCAGGGCGTGGCACTAGGCCGGCGGCCGCTGGTGAATGCGCTGCTGGCCAGCGGCCAGCTCGTCACGCCCTTCGATGCCGGCATCGCGTCGGCGCGGGCCTACCGGCTCATCGTCGACCCGGCGGCCAAGTCACGGCCGGCGGTGAAGGCCTTCGAGCAGTGGTTGCTGGCGCAATGCGCGGCGCCAGCGGCTGGGTCCGAGTAGCGTCAGCCGGCCAGGCCCGCGTACACGTGTTGCACGTCGTCGTTGTCGTCCAGCGCGGCCAGAAAGTTCTCCACCTCTTCCAGCTGTTCCGCGTTCAAGCTCGCCGGGTCGACGGGGTTCTTCGGGCGGTAGCCGAGCTTGGCGCTCAGCACCGTGAAGCCCTGCGCCGGCAGCGCGCGGCTGACGAGGTCCAGGTCGGTTGGGTCGGTCAGGAACACGGTGACGCCGTCTTCATCGGCCGGCAGCAGGTCCTGTGCGCCGGCCTCGATGGCGGCGGTGTCAGCGTCCGCGCCCGGCGTGGCGGCCTCGGCTTCGATCATGCCGAGGTGGTCGAAGTCCCAGCTCACCGAACCTGACGTGCCCAACTGGCCCTTGCGGAACAGCACACGCATGTCCGACGCCGCGCGGTTCACGTTGTCGGTCAGCACCTCCACCATCACCGGCACGCGGTGCGGCGCAAAGCCCTCGTAGATGGCCTGCTCGAAGTGCACGGTCTCGCCGGTCAGCCCGGCGCCCTTCTTGATCGCGCGGTCCAGCGTCTCCTTGGGCATGGACACCTTGCGCGCCTGCTCCACCACCAGCCGCAGCTTCGCGTTGTCCTTCGGATCAGCGCCGTGGCGCGCCGCGATCATGATGTCCTTGGCCAGCTTGCCGAACAGCCGGCCCTTGGCATTGGCGGCGATGTCTTTGTGTTTGGCTTTCCATTGCGCGCCCATGGGGTGTCCTGTCTGACACACACCAGGCTCGGGAGACTGATGAGCATTGCGTTTGAGGCGCTCGGAAAAGGTCGTAGTTGTGATCTCGGAGGCGCTTCGCGCATCTTCCTGCGCACCATGAGTGACGTCGTGCACACGCCAATGCCCGTCCTCGCGAATCAGCAGGAAATGAAGCTGGAGGTGCCCTGACTGGTGATCGGTTTGTGGCCCCCACGTACAAGCAACTTCCACGTCCGAAGTGAGGCCAAGCGTTCTATGCCGTGTGGTGCCGCATGCGGTCGGTGTGTCCCAGCGATCGAACAGTTGTCTACTCGTCGGGAAGAGGTAGGGGCCAGGCTCCGCCGCTGCGGCCGCCTGACCATCGCATTCCAAGGCCATGGCCAACTGCTGCAACCGTCTTGACAGCTGCTTGAACTGTCCTCCGTCGTTTGGGCCGAAGCGACCGTACTTCGATTGATTAAGGAGCTTTGGCAACAGCGAATCCACCACAGATCTTGGCGACGTCGGCATGGCGTAAACCGATGCGCTCATACAGAGAAGACCGAGTGCGATGGCTTGTTTCATCGGAAAAACCATGAGTGAATGTGGCGCCGACTGGCGGACGTTGCGGATGCTAGTCAGAACTGCCGAGGGTTGCCGTCACCTTCCTCGTCTGCCCCGTCCGCCACACGGTAAGCGTCACCTTCTCCCCAATCCGCCGCGTCTCCAGCAGCGACAGCATGTCGTCCAGGTCCGCCACCGCCTGCCCGTCGACTGCGGTGATGACATCCCCCTGCACGATGCGCCCGTTACGGTCGCGCCCGAATGGCTTGAGGCCGGCCGCAGCCGCCGGGCTGCCGTCGGCCACGTTGACCAGCAGCACGCCCTTGGGCGCACCCAGCGCCTTGGCCAGGTTCTCGGGTCCCGATGTCACGCCCAGCGCAGGCCGGATGAAGCGCCCATCGCGGATCAGCCGCGGCACGATGCGGTTGACCTCGTCC
Source organism: Burkholderiales bacterium (assembly GCA_019509985.1). GTDB lineage: Bacteria > Pseudomonadota > Gammaproteobacteria > Burkholderiales > Burkholderiaceae_C > Pelomonas. Next base: position 10,819 of record JAEKLF010000136.1, read on the forward strand.
ACGGGAATGGCGAAGCCGATGCCGGCGCTCGCGCCGCTCGGGCTGTAGATGGCCGTGTTGACGCCGATCAGCCGCCCCGCCGAATCCAGCAGCGGCCCGCCCGAATTCCCGGGGTTGATGGCCGCGTCGGTCTGAATGGCGCCCTTGATGGTGCGCCGCGTGACGGACTCGATCTCGCGGTTCAGCGCCGAGACGATGCCGGTCGTCAGCGTCTGGTCCAGCCCGAAGGGGTTGCCGATGGCGTAGACCTTCTGGCCGACCTGCAGGTCGCGGCTGGCACCGACCGAGATCGCCGGCAGCTTGTCGTGCGGGGCCTCGATGCGCAGCACGGCGATGTCGCGGTCCGGGTAGGCGCCCAGCGAGAAGAAGTCGCGCTGCACGCTCAAGGTCGTGATGTGCACGACCGAGGGCGAGACGCGCTTGAAGACGCCGATGTTGTTCATCTCCTCGGCGTCCAGCGCGCCGCGCGCTGCAACGGCCCGTGGCGGCGCCTGGGTGCGGGAGTCGGCGGCGCGCGCCGGGACGGCGCCGGCTGCGGCCAGCGAGGCGAGGAAGGTCAGGATCAACAGGCGTTGGGCCACGGCGAAGCGAAGAGCAGGTGGAGATGGCGCGCATTTTGGCGGCAAGGCACGGCGTTTGCCGGCGAACCGTACGCGGCCGGGCGCGGGGGCTGCGGGGTAACGGAGATCGGCGATGCAACGCGTGGCTGTGGGTTTCGGGATGTGGCTGGTGCTGGGCGGCGCGTGGGCGCAGCAGGTGTGGAAATGCGAGGTGGACGGACAGGTGCGCTACACCGACCAGCCTTGCGAGAAAAGCGGCCAGCCGCTGCCGGCGCGCAGCCTGCGGGCCAACGTCGTGGACAGCCTCGCCACGGAGGCGGCGCGCGCCGCCCCGTCGGCATCCTCCGTCGCTGCCGTTCCTGCGGCGTCCGCCGCGTCCGTTGCCGTCGTCGACACACCGGCATCGGCGCCACAAGCCGCCGCCAGCGCCGTCGGCCAGCCCGTGATCGCCCGGCAACATCTGGCGGGTGGCTCAGGTCGGCGCGGCACGCATGAGCCACTGGTCGCGCAGCAGGGCTTGATGCAGACGGACTTCGTGCAGCGGGGAAGGGCGCCGAGGCGTCAGAATCCGGCGTCCTCGCCGCTTCCTTAGCCCTGCATGCCCACGGCCGACGCCGACACGCCTTCACGCTCCGACCGCCACGATCAACTGGATGCGCTGCGCGGCGCCGCCATCGTCTGGATGGCGGCCTACCACTTCAGCTTCGATCTGAACCACTTCGGCTGGATCCGGCAGGACTTCTACCGCGACCCGGTCTGGACCTGGCAGCGCGGCTGCATCGTCAGCCTCTTCCTGTTTTGCGCCGGCGGCGGCCAGGCGCTGGCCGTGCTGTCGGGGCAGAGCGCCGCGCGCTTCTGGAAGCGGTGGAGCCAGGTGGCCGGCTGTGCGCTGCTGGTGTCGCTGGGCTCCTGGTTCATGTTCCCGGGCAGCTGGATCAGCTTCGGCGTGCTGCATGGCATTGCCTTGATGCTGCTGTTGCTGCGCTTCGGCCTGAGCCGGCTGCCGTCGGCCGTGCTGCTCGTGATCGCGGCGCTGGCCGTCGCGGCGCCGCTGCTCGTGCAGCACCCGGTCTTCGATACGCGCTGGACCGACTGGACCGGCCTCGTCACGCACAAGCCCATTACCGAGGACTACGTGCCGGTGCTGCCCTGGCTGGGCCCGATGCTGCTGGGCTTTGTCGTCACGCGCGCACGGCCGCAGCTCTGGCGGGGCAGCGCGCCGCGCCCGCTGGCGGTGCTGGGGCGCTGGTCGCTGAGCTTCTACATGCTGCATCAGCCGCTGCTCATCGGCCTGCTGATGGCCGTTCAATCACTGCGTTGAGGAGACGTGATGCGAAGCCTGCTCGTGGCCGTTGGCCTGTTCATCGCGCTGGCCGCCCAGGCGGCGCCGTTCGCCTGGCCGCAGGGCCAGCAGGCCGCAGTCAGCCTGGGTTATGACGACGGCCTGGACAGCCAGCTCGACCATGTCGTGCCGGCGCTGAACCAGCGCGGGCTCAAGGCAAGCTTCTACGTGCCCATCAACGGCCCAACGCTGCCGGGTCGGCAGAACGAATGGCGCGCCGCGGCGGCCGCAGGGCATGAGCTGGGCAATCACAGCCTTTTCCATGCCTGCTCGGCCAAGCTGCCCAACCGCGAGTGGGTGCTGCCGCACCGCGACCTGGAGCACATCCTGCCCATCCAGGTGCAGGAACAGGTCATTGCCGCCAACACCTGGCTGCAGGCCGTGGACGGCCAGACGCGCCGCACCTACACGCTGCCCTGCCTGGACGACCTCGCCAGCGGCCAGGACTACGTGGCGGCGCTGCATTCGCAATTCGTCGCCATACGCGCCAAGCCCGGGGCGCTGGTGCCCGACCCGATGACGCTGGACCCGTTCGCCGTGCCGGTCTACTCGGTCGAGGGCTGGAGCGCCGCGCAGCTGATCGCGCTGGTGGACCAGGCCGCGGCCCAGCATGCTCTGGTGGCCATCGTCTTCCACGGCGTCGGTGCCGAGCACCTGAGCGTGACGCGCGAGGCCCACGACGCGCTGCTGGACCACCTCGCCAAGCACCGCGAGCGCTTCTGGACCGACAGCTTCGTCCATGTGATGGACTACGTGAGGCAGAAGCAGGCCGCGCGCTGACGCCCGCCGACGACAATGCGGCCATGAGTTCGCCCAAGTCCGTCCTGTTCGGCTTCCACGCCGTCACCGTCCGCCTCAAGACCCATCCAGCCTCGGTCGCCGAGGTCCATTTCGACCCCAGCCGGCGCGACCAGCGCATGCGCGCCTTCGTCGAGCGCGCCAAGGAGGCTGGCGCCAAGCTGGTGGAGAGCAGCGACGAGCGTCTGAGCCAGTTGGCCGGCAGCCCGCGCCACCAGGGCGTCGTCGCCCGCGTGCAGGCGCTGGCCCAGCCGCATTCGCTGGATGACGTGCTGGACGTCGTCGAGGGCCCGCCGCTGGTGCTGGTGCTGGACGGCGTGACCGATCCGCACAACCTGGGTGCCTGCCTGCGTGTGGCCGATGGCGCCGGCGCGCATGCCGTCGTCGCGCCCAAGGACCGTGCCGTGGGCCTGAACGCGACGGTGGCCAAGGTCGCCAGCGGTGCCGCCGAAACCGTGCCCTATCTGATGGTCACCAACCTGGCACGGACCTTGAATGAGCTGAAGGAGCGCGACATCTGGGTCGTCGGCACGTCCGACCAGGCCGAGCGCTCGATCTACGACCTGGACCTGAAGCGCGCAACAGCTTTCGTGCTGGGCGCCGAAGGCGAGGGCATGCGCCAGCTGACGGCCAAGACCTGCGACGAACTCGTGCGCATCCCGATGGCCGGCGCCGTCGAGAGCCTGAACGTGTCGGTGGCCGCGGGCGTCTGTCTGTACGAAGTTTTGCGCCAGCGTTCAACGTCAGGCAGCCGATAATTCTGACTACCTAGAAAAAAAGGAAACCCCGTCATGGCCGTCATCGAAGTCAAGCACCCCCTCGTCAAGCACAAGATCGGCCTGATGCGCGAGGCCGACATCTCGACGAAGAAGTTCCGGGAGCTGACCGGCGAGGTCGCCCGGCTGCTGGCTTACGAGGCGACGGCTGACTTCCCGACCGAGAAGGTCACCATCAACTGCTGGAGCGGCCCGACCGAGGTCGACCAGATCGCCGGCAAGAAGGTCACCGTCGTGCCCATCCTGCGCGCCGGCCTCGGCATGCTGGACGGCGTGCTGGATATCCTGCCGAACGCCAAGGTCTCCGTCGTCGGCCTGGCGCGGGACCACGAGACGCTCAAGCCGGTGAACTACTTCGACAAGTTCGTCGGCAACCTGGAAGCCCGCACGGCGCTGATCATCGACCCGATGCTGGCCACGGCCGGCAGCATGATCGCGACCGTCGACCTGCTGAAGGCGCGCGGCTGCAAGGACGTGCGGGCGCTCGTGCTGGTGGCCGCGCCGGAAGGCGTGAAGGCGCTGACCGCCGCCCACCCTGACGTGCGCTGCTGGACGGCAGCCATCGACAGCCACCTGAACGAGGTCGGCTACATCATCCCGGGCCTGGGCGACGCGGGCGACAAGATCTTCGGGACGAATTGAGGCCCCTCGCCCGGTCGCGCCCTGCTGAACGCGGGCGTGCCCAGCCGGTCCCCCGAGGGGACGACGATGCTTGCCGGGTTGGCCGGCAAGTGCATCGCCCAAGGCGGGCCGGCTTGGGAGCGGCCCGGCGCTCGGCCCGCCAGGCCCGCCAGGTTCGCGGTGTCTAAACGAGGCCGAGCGCGCCGAGCACGCCGCCGCCGAGCACCATCCATACCAGGCCCAGGCGCGTCTTCAGCGTCAGCAGCACGGTGACGGCGATCAGCGCCAGCGTGCCCCAGCGGTGCTCCTCGGCGCGCAGGAAGGGCAGGGCGAGCAGCCAGCCCGTGGCGATGATGAGACCCAAGGTCAGCGGCATCATGCCGGCCGAGAACGAACGCACGGCGAGGTGCTCGCGGTTGCGGCGGGCCCAGCGCGTGGCGGTCAGCGTCAGCACGGTGGACGGCAGCATGATGCCGGCCATCGACGCCGCGGCACCCGGCAGGCCGGCCACGTTGTAGCCCAGCACGGCGACGAAGAGAATGTTGGGCCCCGGCGCGGCCTGCGCCAGCGCAATGGACGACGTGAAGCCGGCGTCCGTCAGCCAGCCGGTCTTGTCGACCAGGAAGCGGTGCATCTCGGGCACCGTCGTGATGGCGCCGCCGATGGACAGCAACGACAACGTCAGGAAGTGCAGGAACAGGCTGCCGAGGTCGACGGGCGTTGTCACGGCCTCAGCCTCCACCACGCGACGGCCATGCCGCCGCCGCCCAGCAGCGCCAGCACGGTGATCAGCGGCCAACGCAGCAGCGCGATCAGCACGAAGGCGGCCAGCGCCAGGCCCAGCGCCAGCGGCCGGCCGAGCGGGCTCTTCTTCAGCGCCGGCAGCAGCTTGATGCCGGTGGCCAGGATCAGCCCGGCCGACACGGCGCCCATGCCGCGCAGCGCATTCACGGCCACGGGAAAGCGGGCCAGCTCGCCGTAGGCCATGGCCAGGGCCAGCACGATGACGGCAGGCGCGGCCAGCATGCCGGCCAGCGCCGCGATGGCGCCACGCAGGCCGAAGAAGCGGTCGCCGATCATCATCGACAGGTTGACGACGTTGGGCCCGGGCAGCACCTGGGCGATGGCCAGCGTCTCGACGAACTCTTCCTTGCTCATCCACTGCAGCCGCTCGACGAGCTCGCGCTGGGCCACAGCCAGCACGCCGCCAAAGCCCTGCAGCGCCAGCCGCGAGAACGCGAGGAAGAGGTGGGTGAGGGACTCGGGGCGGTTCAACACGGTGCTCAGCGGTGCACCTTCAGCGCGTCGGGGTTGACGATGTTCGTCGGCTGCGCGTTGATGAAGTTCAGCACGTTGTCGAAGGCCGCGTCGAAATAGAGCTCGTAGCTGTCCTGCTCGACATAGCCAATGTGCGGCGTGCAGACCGCGTTCTCCAGCCGCAGCAGCGGGTGGCCCTGCAGGATGGGTTCGCTCTCGAAGACGTCGATGGCCGCCATGCCGGGCCGGCCGCGGTTCAGTGCGGACACCAGCGCGCCCTCGACGACCAGCTCGGCCCGCGAGGTGTTCACGAACAGCGCCGTCGGCTTCATGTGCGCCAGGTCTTCGGGCGTGACGACGCCGCGCGTCGCGTCGCACAGGCGCAGGTGCACGCTCAGCACGTCGGCCTCGGCGAAGAAGGCCTCTCGGCTGGGTGCGGCCTGGTGGCCGTCGGCCTCGGCCTTGAGCCGCGAGGCCTCGCTGCCCCAGACGACGACCTGCATGCCGAAGGCGCGGCCGTAGCCGGCGACGAGCTTGCCGATCTTGCCGTAGCCCCAGATGCCCAGCGTCTTGCCGCGCAGCACCATGCCGACGCCGAAGTTGGCCGGCATGGACGCCGCCTTCAACCCGGCCTGCTGCCAGGCGCCATGCTTGAGGTTGCCGATGTACTGCGGCAGCCGGCGCATGGATGCCATGATCAGCGCCCAGGTCAGCTCGGCCGGCGCAATGGGGCTGCCGCCGCCCTCGGCGACGGCGATGCCCAGCCGCGTGCAGGCGTCCACATCGATGTGGCTGCCGACCCGGCCGGTCTGCGAGATCAGCTTGAGCTTGGGCAGCTTCTCGAGCAGCTGGCGCGGGAAGGCGGTGCGCTCGCGGATCAGCACCAGCACCTCGGCATCGCGCAGCCGCACGGACAGCTGGCCGATGCCCTTGACCGTGTTCGTGAACACCTTGGCGTTCAGCGGCTCCAGCTTGGCCGCACAGCGCAGCTTGCGGACGGCGTCCTGGTAGTCGTCGAGGATGATGACATTCATGGTCGGGGCTCGCGTGGCCGGCCGCCGGGCGGCGAACGACGTGAGCGTGGGGCGGCATGTTTTAGGGCATTGTGCCCCGGGGCGATGCAGGCTTCGGGCGTGCTGGCTACCATCGCTTTCCCGCAACGGAGACACCCGATGACCACCATTTCCATGCACGGCGCAAGCGCCCCCGCGTTCGCCAAGACCCTGGGCAACATGCTCAACTGGCTGGAGGCCGCCAAGGCCCATGCCGAGGCCAAGAAATTCTCCACCGACGTCTACCTGACGCTGCGCCTGGCCCCGGACATGCTGCCCTTCGTGAAGCAGATCCAGATCGCCAGCGACGCCGCCAAGAGCTGCGTGGCCCGCCTGGCCGGCCAGGAGATCCCGAAGTTCGAAGACAACGAGGCGTCGCTGGACGAACTGGCCGGGCGCATCCGCAAGACCATTGACTACGTGCTGTCGGTGCCGGCCGAGGCCGTCGATGGCAGCGAAGACCGTGAAATCGTCATCCCGCGCCGCAGCGGCGAGCCGCTGAAATTCCAGGGCCTGCCCTATCTGCGCCATTACGCACTGCCCAACTTCTACTTCCACGCGACGACGACCTACGCGCTGCTGCGCCACGCCGGCGTGCCGCTGGGCAAGAGCGACTACCTAGGCGGTTGAGCCGGAACCGGCCCTTGCAGGGCCCCGGCAGCTTGACGCCCGGGCCCTGGGCGGGAAATGCTGCGCAATCCACAGCCTATTCCCTGCGCCTGCGGCAGCGATGAGGCTTGAAAATCGCACGATCCACTCAAGCCGCCCGCCGCATGGACATGTCGACGCCTCCCACCGCCCCGCCCCAAGGACTTGCTCTCGTCGAGCAATGGCTGGGCCTGGCCCGCAGCGGGCAATGGCCGCTGCCGCAGGTGATGGAAGCCGCGTCGCGCCTGCAGGCCGCCGGCGCCGCCGACGCGGCCGCGCTGCTCTACCAGAACTGGGTCGCCGCGACGGCCTCGCCGCTGCGCCACGTGGCCTGCTTCAACTGGGGCGCCATCCTGGGCGAGCAGCGCCGCCATGCCGAAGCCGAGGCCGTCTACCGCATGGCCTTGAGCCAGGCACCGACCTTCGCCCAGGCGCGCCTGAACCTCGGCCACCAGCTCGAGCACCAGGGCCAGGAGGAAGCCGCGCTGGCCGAATGGCGCGCCGTCTACGAGGACGAGAACCCCGAAGGGCTGGGCACCGACCCGCTTAGCCTGCGCCTGCACGCCTTCAACAACGCCGCCCGCCTGCTGGAAACGGCCAAGCGCTACGACGAGGCCGAGGCGCTGATGCGCCGCTCGCTGGAACTGGACCCGCGCCAGAGCGATGTGGCCCAGCATTACGTGCACATCCGGCAGAAGCAATGCGCCTGGCCGGTCTACCAGACCTTCGGCGAGGTCACGCACAACCATTTGCTGATGAGCACCTCGCTGCTCGGCATGCTGGACGAGAGCGACGACCCGGCGCTGCAGCTGCTGACGGCGCAGCGCTTCGTGCACGAGAAGGTCGCCAAGGTCACCGAGACGCCGCTGCACAAGGGCCGAAAGCGCGACGGCAAGATCAAGATCGGCTACTTGTCCGGCGACCTGCACATGCACGCCGTCGGCCTGCTGACCGCCGAGCTCTACGAGCTGCACGACCGCGAGAAGTTCGAGGTCCACGCCTTCAGCTGGAGCCGCGACGACGGCACGCCGCTGCGCGCGCGCATCCTGGCGGCGATGGACAGCTACACCACGCTGCACGGTGTGCCCGACCGCCGCGCGGCCGAGCTGATTGCCGAGGCCGGCATCGACGTGCTGGTCGACCTGCAGGGCCTGACCAGCGGCGCCCGCCCGGGCATCCTGGCCCACCGCGGCGCGCCCGTCCAGGTCAGCTACCTCGGCCTGCCGGCCACGTCGGCGCTGCCGGGTGTGGACTGGATCCTGGCCGACCGCTTCGTGATGCCGCCCGAGGCGCTGCCGTATCACACCGAGAAGCCCATCTACCTGCCCAACAGCTACCAGGTCAGCGACCGCAAGCGCGTGGCCAACAAGGCGCCGACGCGGACCGAGGCCGGGCTGCCGGAAGACGGCTTCGTCTTCTGTGCCTTCAACAACAACCACAAGATGAGCGAGCAGGTCTGGCGCTGCTGGATGCGCGTGCTGCGCCAGGTGCCCGGCAGCGTGCTGTGGCTGCTGGCCGACAACCCGTTTGCGCAGGCCAACCTGACCCGTGTCGCGGTGGAAGAGGGCATCGCGCCCGAGCGCCTGGTGTTCGCGCCGCGCGCCCAGCCGGCCGACTACCTGGCCCGCTTCACGCTGGCCGACCTGTTCCTGGACACCTTCCCCTACAACGCCGGCACGACGGCCAGCGACTGCCTGTGGATGGGCACGCCCATCCTGACGCGTTCGGGCCGCACCTACATCTCGCGCATGGCCGGTAGCCTGCTGACGGCCGTCGGCCTGCCCGACCTCATCACGACGACGATCGAGGAGTACGAGCAGCGCGCCGTGCAGATCGGCAGGCAGCCGGCCCGCGCCGCGTCTTACAAGCGTTACCTCGCGGAACAGGGCCACAGCTCGCCGCTGTTTGACATCCCGGCCACCGTGCGCGATATAGAGCGCGAGTTCGAGCGCCTGGCGCTCGACGCCCGCCAAAAGGCCTGAATGCCCTCGCGCAACCACGATTCCTTCTTCGACGGCCAGCCGCAGTCGCCGGGCCTGCGCCTGGCCGCCAATGGCGAGCCTCCGCCGGCGCCGGACCCGCTGGCCGACCTGCAGAGCCAGCCGGCCGGCGACCCGCTGCTGCAGGCCCTGGCCTGGCTGACCCGCCACCACGGCCGGCCGCGTTCGCCCGAGTCGCTGCGTGCCGGCGTGCCGGTAGAGGGCGCGCTCGCGCCGGACGGCGCCATCCGCGTCATGCGCGAGGCGGGCTACAACGCCGGCCTGCTGCGCAAGTCCATCGACGACATCAACGGCCTGCTGCTGCCGGCCGTGCTGCTGCTCAATGGCGGCGACGCCTGCGTGCTGGTGCGCCGCCTGGACGATCCCGCGACCGTCACCGCCGGTGCCTGCCGCTACGAAGTCGTCTTTCCCGGCCCCGAGGCGGCGGCCGTGCCGGCCACGACGGCCGAGCTGGACCCCGAGTACAGCGGTTTCATGCTGGCGGTGTCGCCGCTGGAAGCGGGCTCGTCGGCTCACGGCCAGCGCGCCGAGTCGCCGCTGCTCAAGCTGGCTGACAAGGGCCTGTCGTCGCATTGGCTGTGGGGCACGCTGAAGCGCTTCACGCCCTACTACCGCGCGTCCATGCTGGCGGCGCTGCTGTCCAACGTGCTGATGCTGGTGTCGGGCCTGGTCACCTCGGTGATCTACGACAAGGTGATCCCGCACCAGGCCATGGTCACGCTGTGGACGCTGGCCGTGGGCGCCGGCGTGGCGCTGCTGTTCGACCTGTTCGCGCGTCAGCTGCGCGCCCACCTCATCGACCTGGCCGGGCGCAAGGCCGACCTCATCATCGGCGCCAAGCTCTACCGCCAGACCCTGGGCGTGCGCATGGAGCACAAGCCCGCTTCGGCCGGCTCCTATGCCCACTACTTGGCCCAGGTGGAGATGGTGCGCGAGTTCTTCACGTCGGCGTCGCTGTCGGCGCTGTCGGACCTGCCCTTCCTGGTCATCTTCATCGGCATGACCTTCGTCATCGGCGGGCCGCTGGGCTGGGTGCTGGTGCTGGCGGTGCCGGTCATCATGGGTCTCTCCTGGGCCATCCAGGGCGCGCTGCGCCGGGCGATGCGCACCAACATGCAGGAGACGGCCGACCTGCATGGCACGCTGGTCGAGTCTCTCGAGGGCCTGGAAGACCTGAAGACCTCGGGCGCCGAGGGCCGCTTCCTGCGCCGCTACGAGCACACGACGGCCATCGTCGCCGACTCGGCGCTGACGGCCCGCGCGCTGTCGAGCTGGAGCATGAATCTGTCCAGCACGCTGCAGCAGGCGGTCAACCTGATCATCCTCATCTGGGGCGTCTACCTGATCCACGACGGCACGATCTCCTCGGGCGCGCTGATCGGCTCGGTGATGTTCGCCAGCCGCGCCATCGCGCCGCTGGGCAGCCTGGTGAGCCTGGCCACGCGCTACCAGGGCGCGCGCGCGGCCATGCTGTCGCTGAACCAGATGATGAATGCGCCGGTCGAGCGCGAGAGCGGGCGCAACTACGTGCCGCTGTCGCAGGTGACGGGCAAGGTCGGCCTGCACGACGTGGGCTTTGCCTACCCGGCCGCGGCCACGGCGCATGGCCAGACGGCCGGCGAGGCGAGCGCGCCCAAGGTGCTGCGCAACGTGACCATGCGCCTGGAGGCCGGCGAGCGCATCGCCATCCTGGGCCGCATCGGCAGCGGCAAGTCCACCATCCTGCGGCTGCTGGGCGGCCTCTACCAGCCCACCGAGGGCATGGTCGAGGTCGACGGCATCGACCTGCGCCAGGTCGACCCGGCCGAGTTCCGCGCCCGCGTCGGCTTCGTGTCGCAGGAGCCGCGCCTCTTCCTCGGCACGCTGCGTGACAACGTGCTGATGGGCCGTGCCCATCTGGACGCGGCCCGCCTCGTCGAAGTGGCCAAGCTGACCGGCCTGGACCGCGTCGTCGCCTCCCATCCGATGGGCTGGGATCTGCCGGTCGGCGAGATGGGCCAGCTGCTGTCCGGCGGCCAGCGCCAGCTCGTGGCCCTGGCCCGCGCCCTGGTCACCAAGCCGCAGGTCCTGCTGATGGACGAGCCGACCAGCTCGATGGACGCGCAGAGCGAAATGGCCTTCCTGCGCCAGCTGCGCGACGCGGCCGGCACGGCCACCCTCGTCGTCGTGACCCACCGCCCGGCCGTGCTGGAGCTGGTGCAGCGCATCGTCGTCGTCGACGCCGGCCGCATCGTCATGGACGGCCCGCGCGACCAGGTGCTGGCGGCCCTGTCCGGCGTGCGTCCGGCGGCGGCACCCGGCGCCCAGGGCGGCGAGGGCGTGCACATGCATCCCTCGGCCCAGCCCGTGCAGCGCTCGGCTTCCGTATGACCTCATCGCTCACGAAGCAGGAAGGCCTGTTCGTCAGCGCCATCCACGCCGCGCAGATCGACGAGCCGCTGCCGCGCGCGACCTGGGCGCTGTACCTGCTGTGCGCCGTCGTCACCGTGGCCGTCACCTGGTCGGCGCTGGCCAAGGTGGACGAGATCACGCGCAGCGACGGCCGCATCGTGCCGGACGGCCGCGAGCAGGTCATCGCCAGCCTGGACGCCGGCATCCTGCGCGAGCTGAAGGTGCGTGAAGGCCAGGAGGTGCAGGCCGGCGAGGAACTCGCCTACCTGGACCCGACCCGCGTCGAAGCCCAGCAGGCCGAGGGCCAGGTGAAGGTGCAGGCCTTGAAGGCCGCGGCCGCGCGGCTGACGGCCGAGGCCAATGGCCGTGCCAGCATCCAGTGGCCGGCCGGTGTCGACACCAAGAGCCGCTACGCGCAGGTCGAGAGCGAATCCTTCGACGCCCGCAAGCGCCTGCTGGACGAGTCCATCGCGGCCATCAACCGCAGCCTGGGCATGATTTCCAAGGAGCAAAAGCTCGCCCAGGACATGGCCGCACGCGGGCTGATGAGCGACGTCGAGGTGATGCGCCTGAACCGCCAGGTCAACGAGATCCAGCAGCAGCGCGCCGAGCGGGCCTCGCGCTACCGGCAGGAGGCCAGCCAGGAGCTGGTGCGCGTGCAAAGCGAGCTGGCCCAGCTCGACGAGCAGATGGTCGTGCGCCAGGACGCGCTGACGCGCACGGTGCTGAAGTCGCCCGTGCATGGCGTTGTCAAGACCGTCAAGATCAGCACCACCGGCGGCATCGTCGCCAGCGGCGCGCCGATCCTGGAGATCGCGCCCATCGGCCCCAAGGTGCTGGTCGAGGCCAGGATCAAGCCCAAGGACATCGGCTTCGTGCGCCTGGGCCAGACGGCCGAGGTCAAGCTGGCCGGCTACGACTTCAACACCTATGGCGGCCTGGAGGGCAAGGTCACCTACATGAGCCCCGACGCGGTGACCGAAGGCGACAAGACCGGCGAGGGCTATTACCGCGTCATCGTCACTTCCGAGCGCAACAACCTGAAGTACAAGGGTGGCGGCCTGCCGGTGATCCCGGGCATGACCTCGGTCGTCGAGATCAAGACCGGCGAGCGCTCCGTGCTGAGCTATCTGCTGCGACCGATGATGAAGTCACGGGAAGCGCTGAGCGAGCGGTAACTGAGGGCCCTGCGGCCCGCTTTTCCGGGCTTTGGCAGAGGGGTCGGAATGGTCTAGTGACGGGGCCATGCTGTACCCGCCCCGCCGCCTCCTTTTCATCGCCCTTGCCGCACTCTGGCCCTTTGCGCTGGCGCAGTCGCGCCCGGCCAAGGCCACGCCGCCCCCAGCGCAGGTGGCCGAGGCGCCGGCAAGCCAGGGCCGCTGCAACGAGGAAGACGCCGGCCTGTCGCGCCTGGGCCGCGACATGAGCGCGCTGGAGACCAACGACGGCGACCCGCGTGCGGCGCTGCAGTCGCTGATCAGCGCGACGCTGTCGCGCAGCAAGGCGCTGGGCGCCGTGCGGCTGCTGACCGATGCGGCCCGCTCCGATTTCGACGAGACCCGCGCGCTGCGCCTGCCGACAGCCACGCTGAGCCTGTCGGCCAATGCCGCGGACAACTCCATCAATGGCGTCAACGCCGGCCGCGGCGGCCAGTACGGCGCCACGCTGAGCACCAGCATGCCGGTCTGGGACTTCGGCCGCATTGCCAAGCTGACCGAATGGCGCAAGGAGCTGGCCGAAGTCGCGCAGCAGGGCCAGCGCAGCGCCGAGGAGCAGCTGTCGCTGAGCGTTGTCACGCTGGCGCTGGATCGCAGCCGCTACGTGCTGCAGGGCCAGGTCTACACGCAGTACGTGCGCAAGATGGCCTGCCTGGTCGACGCGCTGGAAATCATCACCAAGGCCGACCGCGGCCGCGCCAGCGAGCTCGTGCAGGCACAGAAGAGCCTGCAGCAGGCCGACCTGTCGCTGGAGCAGACCATGTCGGCACTGCGCCAGACCGAGGTGCGCATGCGCCGCCTGGTGGGCGAGCCGCTGCCGCCCAGCATCGGCATGACGGTGCAGCTGTCCGTGCTGCCCGACCTGGCGCAGATGGAGACCGACATCCTGCTCGGTGCCGACGTGGCCCAGGCCGAGGCCCAGGCGCGTTCACAGCGCAGCCTGGCCGAGTCCGTCATCGCCGGCCAGAAGCCCAGCGTCAGCGTCAGTGGCAACGCGATCCGCCAGGCCGGCGTGTCCAAGGCCACCGAGTATGTCGGTGGCGTCAGCGTGACCATTCCACTGCTGCAGCCCGGCGCGCAGGCCCAGGCGAATGCCGCCGTGCAGCGCTACCGCGCCACGGTCATGCAGCGCGACGAGGCCATCGAGGCCAAGCGCTACCGGCTGCTGGAAATGCACGAGGTCGGCACGTCCACGTTGGACCGCGCGCGGCGTATCGTCGAGATCCTGCGCAGCAGCGACCGCGTGCGCGCGTCGACGTTGCAGCAATGGCAGCAGTTGGGCCGCCGCTCCCTGTTCGACGTGATGGCCGCCGAGGGCGACTACTACTCGATGCGCGTCGCCCACGTGAACGCGATGTTCGACGCGCAGCAGATCATCGCGTTGATCTGGAGCATGGGCCGGGGCGTGTCGACACCGCTGCGCTGACGCTTATTCTTGTAGGGATTTCGGAGAACTCAAAAGATGGCACACCGACAGCAATTCGTCTTCGTCAACGGCGTCAAGCAGTTCCTGCCGCAGTTCTTCAGCGGCCAGAAGGTGCTGGAGATCGGCAGCCTCAATCTCAATGGTTCGGTCCGGCAGTTTTTCGAGAACTGCGAATACACGGGCCTGGACGTCGGCCCGGGGCGGGACGTGGATGTCGTCTGCCCTGGCCAGCACTACGGTGGCCAGGCCGAGTCCTTCGACGTCATCATGAGCTGCGAGGCGATGGAGCACAACCCGGACTGGCGCACGACCTGGCTCAACATGCTGCGCATGCTCAAGCCTGACGGCCTGATGCTGATGACCTGCGCCACCGTCGGGCGCCGCCAGCACGGCACGGAAGAGTTCCTGCCCGAGGACTCGCCGCTGACCGTGGACATGAAGCAGAACTACTACCGCAACCTCGTGGCGGAGGATTTCACGGCTCTGTGCCCGCCGACCGCCTGGTTCACGGAGCATGGGTTCAACACCGACTTCGAGTGCCACGACCTCTATTTCTTCGGCGTGGGCACGGCGGCCAGCGCCGAGACGCGCATGCGCGCCACCGAGCTGAAGCGTTCGCTCGACAAGTATTTCTTCGACAAGAACGTGCTCGGCCGCTATTGACCTGCTACTGAGGCAGGCTGGCGTCGCCCGTGCCACTGGCGGCCTGGCGCACGATCCATTGCCGCAGGCTGTGGAAGGCGCGCAGATAGTCCGGGAAGGGCTGCTGGCGATAGGCCAGCTTGAGGGCGTCGCAGGCCAGCAGCAGCGCCTGCGAACCCAGCTCGGGCTCGCTGCCGTGGCGATGGCCGAAGGGGTTGCGGGCCACCGACCGCCACCGCGGTTGCACGGCCAGCAGCAGGGACGCGATGCGTTCGATCAGGAAGACCTTGAACTGCACCGAGCCGGCATAGGCCGTCGGCGCGCACAGCCGTGCCTGCAGTGCCGGGTCCGCGGGTGACTCGCAGAGATCGAAGATCGCCTGCGTCCACCGCAGCCATTCACGCCAGAAGGTGGGCCGCGCGACGAAGTAGTTGCTGTAGACCATCTGGCCCGAATCCATGACCAGGCCGTTGACCGCCACCGGCCGGCCGATGGCCTGCAGCGCATCCATGCACAGCTGCATGAAACCGGGATGCGAGACCTCGCCCTGCTCGAAGATGTTCAGGTAGTAGGCGATCTGGGTGGGGAAGGGCGAGAACAGCAGCACGTCGGCGCTGGCGCCCTGGGCCTGCACCTGCTGCACGACGTCGGCGTGGCTCAGCCCGGTCTTGCTGCGGAACTTGGGCGAGAAGAAGCCGTAGAAGGCGTCCTCGTCCATGGTCCCGGTCATCAGCCATTGCCGGATCGGCCAGAACTCGAACCAGTCGGGCCGGGGGTTGGCCAGGTTGTCCAGCAGCGCGAAGCCCGACTCCATGTCGTCACGGGTCTGCGCCGAATAGGCGATGTGAAACAGGTGGACGGGGATGTGGGCTGGCATGGGCGAGGAAGCCGCCGAAAAGGCGACTCGGAGGCGGCGTCTTCTGCGGGCAATTCTCACCGCAGCGGCCACACAATCCGGGCAAATTGGAGATTTAGATGATCGACCTGGTCTGCGCCACCCGCCTCACGGCCGACGAGTTCTGGGGCCGCTCGGCACTGGGCCTGTCGCTGCGTCGCATGGCGCATGACGACCGCCTGAAGCCGCGTGTCTTCTTCGAGAACCGCCGGGGCCTGCCGGTGCTCTACAACGAGCGCATCGCCGCCGAGGATGCGTCGCCGGTGCTGGCCTTCATCCACGACGACGTCTGGCTGGATGACTTCTTTTTCTTCGAGCATGTGATGGCGGCGGTGCACACCTTCGACGTCATCGGCGTGGCCGGAAACCGCCGCCGCGCGCCGGGCCAGCCCTCGTGGGCCTTCCCGACCATCAAGTTCGAATGGGACGAGCGAGCCAACCTGAGCGGCGTCGTCTCGCACGGACCGTCGCCCTTTGGCCAGATCTCGGCCTTCGGGCCGGTGCCGGCGGAGTGCGAGCTGCTCGACGGCGTGCTGCTCGCGGCGCGGCGGGACCTGCTGCGAGCGAAGCAGGTCGGCTTCGATGAGCGCTTCGAGTTCCACTTCTACGACATGGACTTCTGCCGCTCGGCCCGTGCCGCAGGCCTGCGGCTGTCGACCTGGCCGATTGCGATCACGCACCAGAGCGAAGGCGGCTTTGGCTCCAACGCCTGGCTGGAGAGCTACAAGAAATATCTCGGCAAGTGGAATGACTAGAACCACTCCACCGGCAAGGCCAAGCCCACACCCTGCAGCAGACCCGCCCGAGCGGCTTTGAGCTCGGGCGTCGGCGCCGGCCAACGCCGGTAGACGTGCAGGAAATCCAGCACGACGCGGGTGTCGTTGGACGCCTCCTGCTGGCCCCGCCTGGCGCCCGGGTTCACATAGTCCTTGTGCATGACCGCGCCGCCGCCGGCCACGTGCACGGGCATCGCCCGCGAGCAGACGCCGAGCAGCCAGTCCCAGTCCTCCTGCGACGCCAGATGCGCATCGAAGCTCAGGCCCTGCAGCAGGCTGCGGCGGTAGGCCAGGCAGTGCAGCGGGATGAAATTCTTGACCCACAGCGAGTTGAGGTCCGCCGCGCCGAGTGCGCTGGTCTGGCGGCCCAGCTCGGGGATGCCGGGCTGGGCGCGATCCTCGGTGACGACGGTGATGTCGGTGAACAGCACGCGGGCGTCGGCGCGTTCGCAGTGGGATTGCAGCGTCGCTAGGTGATGCGGCTCGAAGGTGTCGTCGTCGTCCAGGAAGACGACCCACTCGCCGCGCGCCATCGCCAGGCCCCGATTGCGGCTTTCGGCCGGGCCGTTGGGGCCGGTGCGCTTCAGGAAGCTGTCGGCCGGCCCGAGGTCGCGGGCGACGACGGCGGCGGTCTCGGCGTCCAGCGCGTCGGCCACAAGCAGGATCTCGAAGTCGGCGCAGGTCTGGGCGCGCAGCGACGCGATCGCGCGCGCCAGCGTGGCTGGGCGGTGGTGCGTCGCCATGACGACCGAGAAGAAGGGGGCGGTCATGGCCGGCGATGCTAGCCCGGCACGAGGGGCGTTCCCAGCAATGTTGCGCTACAGATGCGGGTCAGTTCGACACATTGCCCGGCGCACGTCGCTCGTAACATCGCCGCAACTTCCTGGAGAGAGGCCGTGGCTTCCATTGCCGTCATCATCCCCACGACCGGCGACGCCCTGGTGCGCGAGGCCATCGCGTCGGTGCTCGCGCAGACGGCGCCGGACGTGACGCCCTTCATCGTCGTCGACGGCCCGCGCTTCCTGCCCGCCTTCGAGGCCACCACGGCCGGCCTGGATCTGAGCCGCTGCCACGTCATCACGCTGCCGGTCAATGTCGGCGCCGACGGCTTCTACGGCCACCGCGTCTACGCGGCCTTTTCGCACCTCGTCAATACCGAACTGATCGCCTACCTCGACCAGGACAACCGCTTCCACCCCGACCACCTCGCCCGGCTGTCGGCCGCGCTGGCCAGCGGCAACTGGGACTGGGCCTTTGCGCTGCGCCGCGTCGTCGCACCCACGGGGGAGCCGCTGATGGACGACGAGTCGCAGAGCGTCGGCCCCTGGGGCTCGGCCAAGCCCTATCCGCTGGTCGACACCAACTGCTATCTGCTGAAGACCGATGTGGCCCACCGCGTCGCGAGCTATTTCCACGGCGGCTGGGGCCAGGACCGGGTGTTCTACGCCGCGCTGTCCCAGCTCTTCCCGAACTACGGCTGCTCGGGTTCGTTCACGGTGGACTACCGCACCCGCCAGGACCTGCAGCCCAAGGTCGTCGAGCTGCTGACGCGCGAGAACGC
>JAEKLF010000178.1 GCA_019509985.1 Burkholderiales bacterium
TGCTGGGCAGCGACATCACCGCGGCGCTGGAGGCCGAGGGCAGGGCGCTGGGAGATGAGGCGGCGGAGGGGTTGGTGGCGCGGCGGTAGTGGGCGAGGCGGGTCGGCCGCAAAGATCGCTTTGCATGGCGGATTCAACCGGCCAGCGCGCCTCCCATACGATCGGCCGGTCCTCCATCGGCAAAGGGCCAGCCCGTGCGACGCCTCGGCATCACGATCATCCCCACCCTCGCGGCCATCACCCATGCGGGTGCTCAGGACTGCGAGCGGCTCTGCAACACGCAGGCCCGGCACTTGCCCGCTCGGGATGGCAAGCCGTGACCCCGATTCAACAATGGCAGGCCACCCGCAGCCTGCGCCTGCTGCTGCAGACAGTGCGCGACTTGATGGTCTCGATGGGGCCGCTGCTGCTGCTCGGCGGAGGCCTGCTGGTCGCTGCCTACTGGTGGCTGGATCCGCAGCCGCCGCGCCAGGTGCGCCTGGCCACTGGCCCGGCCGGAAGTGCCTACGCCGGCTTCGGCGAGGGCTATGCGAAGGCGCTGGCGCGCGAGCGCATCCAGGTGGAGCTGATCGCGAGCGAAGGCGCGCAGGACGATCTGGCCCTTCTGCGCGCAGGCACGGCCGATGTGGGCTTCGTACGCGGCGGCATGGCCGATCCGGTGGCCGATACCGAGGCCGGCATCGTCTCGCTGGGCAGCCTGTTCTACGAGCCGATCTGGATCTTCTACCGCCGCGATCTCGGCATCGCGCGCCGCCAGCCGGGCGGCGAACTGCAGCGCCTGGACCAGTTGCGCGGCCTGCGGGTCAACGTGGATCAGGACGGCAGCGGTGTGCCGCAGATCGTCGAGAAGCTGCTGGCGCTGAACCAGCTGAAGCCGACCGATCTTCAGCTGTCCAATCTGGCGCCCGACGCCGCGGGTGAGGCGCTGCGCCAGGGCCGGCTGGACGCCGCGGTGCTGATCTCGGCACCGCAGTCCGGCCTGATCCGCGCGCTGCTGCGCGACCCGGCGATTGCGCTGATGGCCTTCGAGCAGAACGAGGCCTATTCGCGCCACCTGCCCTTCCTGTCCACCGTGACGCTGCCGCGCGGCGTGGTGGACCTGGCCGCCGATTTGCCACCGCACGACGTGCCGCTGCTGGCCACCACCACCGCACTGCTGGCGCGCGAGCAGACGCACCCTGCGCTGCGCCAGCTGTTCGCGCAGGCGGCCCTGAGCCAGCATGGCGAGGCGGGCTGGTTCAATGGCGCACGCGACTTTCCCAACACCCGCACCAGCGAGCTGCCGGTCAGCGCCGAGGGCGACCGCGCGATCAACGGCACGCCGCCGGCCTGGGCGCGCTACCTGCCCTTCTGGGCCGGCAATCTGTTGGAACGGATGTGGCTGGTGGTCGGCGGCCTGCTGGTGCTGATGCTGCCGCTGTCGCGCGTGGTGCCGCCGCTCTACACCTTCCGCGTGCGCTCGCGCGTGTTCCGCTGGTATGCGCGGCTGCGCGAGGTGGAAGCCAAGCTTGAAACCGGCGCAGGCGAGCGCGTCGCTTTGCTCGACGAACTGGACGAGTTGGACCGCGTCACCCACCGCATTGCGGTGCCGCTGTCCTATGCCGAAGAGCTTTACGCGTTGCGCAACAACATCTATGCCGTGCGCAAGCGCCTGATGGCGCAGCGGTCCCGGCCAACAGACGCACCGACCGACTGATCAACAAGCGGCGCGGTGGCGTGCTGCCGACAGTGCCTTTTCAAGAGCCTGTCGGCTGCGGTGGTCCCGCCCACACCCGCCTTCCAACATCCAGCACTACCGCGCCACCCCAAAACTGCTCCGATACGCCCGCGGCGCCAGCCCCAGCCGGGCTTGGAAGTGATGTCGCAGCGCCTGCACACTGCCAAAGCCGGCCTCGGCCGCGACGCTCTCCACGGGCAGGCTGCTGGCCTCCAGCAGCCGCTGCGCCTCGGCCACGCGCTCGGCGATCAGCCAGTCGCCGGGGGACTGCCCTGTCGCCTCGGTGAAGCGGCGTAGCAGCGTGCGCGGGCTCATGGCGCTGGCCGCGGCCATGCGCTCCAGCGTCCAGGGCGTGCGCAGGTCGGCGCGCACCTGGTCCATCAGGCCGGACAGCCGGTTGGTGCGGTCGCGCGGCACCGGCCGTTCGATGAACTGCGCCTGGCCACCGCCGCGGTGCGCGGGCATCACCAGCCGGCGGGCGACGCTGTTGGCGGCCTCCACGCCGAAGTCGCTGCGCACGAGGTGCAGCATCAGGTCGATGCCCGCCGCGCTGCCGGCCGACGTGAACACGCGGTCCTCCTCGGCGTAGAGCACGCCGGCATCGACGTCGATGGCCGGGTGGCGTTCGCGCAGCTTGTCGGCATAGCGCCAGTGCGTGGCCGCGCGGCGGCCGTCCAGCAGGCCGGTGGCGGCCAGCACGAAGGCGCCCGAGCAGATCGACGCCAGCCGCGCGCCGCGCTGCCAGGCTTGCTTCAACCGGCGGGCGAGCGTCTCGGGCACCGGAACGTCGGCGCCTTTCCAGCCGGCCATGACGATGAGGTCGGCCTGGTCCAGCAACTCGGGTCCGCCGTCGCTCGCCACCGTCAACCCACCATGCGCCCGCAACGGTCCGGCCTCAACGGCGGCACTCGCGAAGCGGTACCAGCCCGGCCCCATCTCCGGCCGCGCCAGGCCGAAGACCTCGGCGGCGATGGCGAACTCGAAGGTGCACAGGCCGTCGTAGACCAGCGCGACAACGAGCGGGCCGGCGTTTGGCGGAATCTTGTCGATAGTCGGCATGGGCGCCAATTGTGGTGCGAAGCCGGCTTGGCGACCATGCGTGAACCTTTCAACGGAGCCTTCCATGCCCTCGCAAGTCACCGCCATCCCCGCCGCCCCGTCCACCGAAGCCGAGGCCCATTTCGCGGCCGAGTTCGGCTTCGAGACCGATTGCTGGGACGTGCACGACGGCCTCGCCGGCGAGCATCCCGACTTCGTGCTGCTGGACGTGCGCTCGCCCGCGCTGTTCGCCCGCGGCCACGTGCCCGGCGCGATCAATCTGCCGCACGGCAAGCTCGTCGAGAGCAAGCTGGCCGCCTGGCCGGCCGACACCTTGTTCGTCACCTATTGCGCTGGCCCGCACTGCAACGGCGCGGCCCGCGGTGCGCTGCGCCTGGCGCGGCTGGGCCGGCCGGTGAAGATCATGGCCGGTGGCCTCACGGGCTGGGTGGACGAGGGCTTCGAGCTGGCCACGGTGGCCGAGGCCGCCTGACCGCGTCCACCGTGACGTCCCGGACTTTGCCGGCGCCCGGCTAGCATGGCGCGATGAAGATCCTGCTGACCCTGCTCGCCAGCGCCTGCGTCACAAGCGCTGCCGTTGCCGCCGAGCCCCAGTCCCTGACCCTCGAGCGCATCACTGCCGACCCACCGCTGGCCGGCCGCCTGCCGCGCCAGGCGGAGGTCTCGCCCGGTGGGCAGTGGGTCAGCTTCCTGCGGCCCTCGCAGGCCGACAGCGAGGTGCTGGAACTGTGGGCCCAGCCCTCCTCGGGTGGCGAACCGCGCCGGCTGGTCAGCGCGGCCGACCTGCTGGGCGGCGCGGAGCAGAAGCTGTCCGAGGCCGAGAAGATGGCGCTGGAGCGCCAGCGCATCAACCAGCGCGGCATCACCGGCTACCAGTGGTGCGGCGGTGACGACAGCGCGCTGCTTTTCCCGCTGTCGGGCGACCTTTATCTCGTGCGCCTGGGCGTCGGCGGCCAGGATCTGAAGATCCAGGCGCAGCGGATCACGCACGAGCCCGACGCGCCCAAGCTGGAGCCCCGCTGCACGCCCGACGGCAAGAGCCTGGCCTATGTTCAGAACGGCAACCTCTTCGTGCTGCCGCTGGCCGCGGGCGGCAAGCCGCACAAGCTGACCACGGACGGCAGCGCCACCGTTAGCTGGGGCGTGGCCGAGTTCATCGCCGCTGAGGAGTTGGGGCGTCAGCGTGGCTACTGGTGGTCCAGGGACGGCAAGTCGCTGCTCGCATTGCGCGTGGACGAGTCCGGCGTGGCCGTGAAGACGCGCGCGCAGATCTTTGCCGACCGCACGGCCATGACCCAGCAGCGCTATCCGGCGGCCGGCGAGGCCAACGCCAAGGTCACGGCCTTCGTCATCGACGCCGCGACCGGCCAGCGTCGCGAGCTGCCTCTGCCGGAGACGGCCGAATACATCTCGCGCGCCGGCTGGTTCGCCGACGGCACGCCCTGGCTGCAATGGTTCACGCGCGACCAGACGCGGCTGACGCTGACCGAATTCAAGGCTGGCGCCGCGGCGCGCGACATCACCGTCGAGACCGATGTGGCTTGGGTCGAGGTGCACGACGATCTGATCGAGACGGCCAAGGGACTGCTGTGGTCCAGCGAGGCCTCGGGCCGGCGCCAGTTGCTGCTCGTCGACCGCGCGAGCGGCGCCCGCACGCCGTTGACGCAGCAGCCCGAGCCCATCGCTCACGCCATCTGCGCCAATGCGCAGAGCGTCGTCTTCGCCGCCGCGGGCGACCGTGGCAAGAGCCAAGAGCTCTACAGCCTGCCGCTGGCGGGGGGCAAGGTACAGGCCCTGCCCGGTGCGGCCAACCGCCAGTGGCGGGATGCCAAGGCCGACAGTGGCTGTGGCCGGCTGCTAGTCACCCGTTCGGCCTGGGGCCAGCCGCCGCGCCTGGAGCTGCGCAGCCTGGGGCAGGACGGCGCCATTGCGCTGGCCGGCGATCCGCCTGACGCCGACCTCAAGGCCTACACCAACACGCCGCTGGCGCTGGACCTGATGGCGGCCGATGGCCGCACGCCGCTGAACGCCTTCTTCTTTCCGGCCCAGGACCGCCGCGCAGGCAAGCACCCCGTCATCGTCATGGCCTACGGCGGCCCGGGTGCGGCCACGGTGACCTGGGGCTGGGGGCGCGACATGCCCTTGATCGCCCACTGGCAACAGCGCGGCTATGGCGTGC
>JAEKLF010000137.1 GCA_019509985.1 Burkholderiales bacterium
AAATCCCGGCTTTCGGTCGGCAGCCGGCCGAGCAGCGGGTTGAGGTTGGTGAAGCGCTGTGCCAGCAGGTGGCGCACGTCGCCGTCGCCGCGCTGCCAGACGCCTTCGACCGCCAGCAGCCGCGCGCCGAGGATGGTGCTGCGGTGCTCCTCGTAGACCTTGGGCCAGACGATGACCTGTACGTTGCCGGTCTCGTCTTCCAGCGTGACGAACAGAGTGCCGTTGGCCGTCTGCGGTTTCTGCCGCCCGGTGACGATGCCGCAGGCCTTGGCGCGGCGGCCGCTCTTGACGGCATCGAGCTGCTGCGCGTTGAGCAGGCCCTGCTTGGCCAGGCGCGGGCGCAGCAGGGCCAGCGGATGGCGGCGCAGCGTCAGGCCCGTGGCGGCGTAGTCCCACAGCACCTCCTCACCCTCGGCGGCGGCGGGCAGTTCGAGGTCGTCCTCGGGCAGCAGGCTGCCCTGCAGCAGCTCTGGGACTGTGTGCAGCGCCGAGGCCTGCCAGACCTGCTGGCGGCGGTGGCCGGCGAGTGAGGTCAGCGCATCGGCAGCGGCGAGGGCGAAGAGGCCGTCGCGGTTGCGGGACTTTTCGATGCGTTCGGCCGACTCTTTCGCCAGGCCGCTGACCAGGCGCAGGCCCAGCCGCACGGCCGGGTGGTGCTCGCCAGGCCGAGGCTCCAGCGTGCTGTCGCTGCGGCTGTGGTTGACGTCGATGGCGCGCACCTCCACATCGTGCCGGCGCGCGTCCTGCACGAGCTGGCTGGGCGTGTAAAAGCCCAGTGGCTGCGAGTTCAGCAGCGCGCACAGGAAGGCCGCAGGCTCGTGGCATTTGAGCCAGGAGCTGACGTAGGTCAGCAGTGCGAAGCTGGCGGCGTGGGACTCCGGGAAGCCGTAGGAGGAGAAGCCCTTGATCTGGCTGAAGATGCGTTCGGCGAATGCATCCTCGTAGCCCCGCTCGCGCATGCCGGTGATGACCTTGTCGTAATACTTGTCGAGCACGCCGGGGCGCTTCCAGGCGGCCATCGCGCGGCGCAGTTCATCGGCCTCGCCGGCCGTGAAGCCCGCCGCGATCATGGCGACCTGCATGACCTGCTCCTGGAAGATGGGCACGCCGCGAGTGCGCTGGAGAGCCGCCTTCAAGGCCTCGCTGGGGTACTCGACCTGATCTTCGGGCAGCGCCCGATTCTTCAGGTAGGGATGCACCATGCCACCCTCGATGGGGCCAGGCCGCACGATGGCGACCTCAATGACGAGGTCGTAGTAGTCGCGCGGCTTGAGCCGCGGCAGCATGGACATCTGCGCGCGGCTCTCGATCTGGAACACGCCGACGGTGTCGGCCTTGCAGATCATGTCGTAGGTGGCGCTGTCGTTGTCGGGGATGGTGAGGTCAATAGACGTGCCTCGCATCGGGTTGACGAGGGCAAAGCACTTCTGGATCGCAGTGAGCATGCCCAGGGCCAGCACGTCGACCTTCATCATCTTCAGCTCGTCGATGTCGTCCTTGTCCCATTCGATGACGCTGCGGTCCTTCATCGTCGCGTTCTCGATGGGCACGAGGCGCTCCAGCAGCCCCTCGGTCAGCACGAAGCCGCCCACGTGCTGGCTCAGGTGGCGTGGCAGGCCATTGAGCTGGCGGGCCAGTGTGACGAGCTGCTGCAGGCGCGGGTCATCGTCGGGCAGGCCGAGGGTCTGCAGCAGCCCGGCGCGGTGCGTGTCGGGGAAGACGTCGAACACCCAGCCGCTGTGGTCCTGGCTCATCAGCTCCAGCTGGTCCTCGCTGAATCCCAGCGCCTTGCCCACGTCGCGGATCGCGCTCTTGGGCCGGTAGCAGATGACGACGGCGGTCAGCGCGGCGCGGTCGCGGCCGTACTTCCCGTAGAGGTACTGGATGACCTCCTCGCGGCGTTCGTGCTCGAAGTCGACGTCGATGTCCGGCGGCTCGTTGCGCTCGCGGCTGATGAAGCGTTCGAACAGCAGCGTGCTGCGGTCGGGGTCCACCGACGTGACATGCAGGCAGTAGCAGACGACGCTGTTGGCCGCCGAACCGCGGCCCTGGCAGAGGATGCCAATGCTGCGCGCGAACTGCACGATGTCGGCGACGGTCAGGAAGTAGTGCTCATAGCCGAGGTCTTCGATCAGTGCGAGCTCATCCTCGATGCGGCGCCTGAATTTCTCCGGCACGCCCTGGGGCTGGGGCCAGCGCTTGCTGGCGCCGGCGTAGGTGAGGTTGCGCAGGTGTTGACGCGGCGTGAACCCGGCAGGCACGACCTCGCTCGGGTACTGGTAGCTGATCTCGTCGAGCCTGAACGTGCAGCGCGCCGCCACCTGCAGTGTCTCGGCCATCAGCTCCACCGGGCAGATCTGCGCAATGCGCTGCCGGCTGCGCAGGTGCCGCTCGGCATTGGGCTGCAGGTCGAAGCCGCATTCGGCCACCGTGCGGCCCAGGCGCGTGGCGGTCATCACGTCCTGCAGCGCCTTGCGCGAGCGCACATGGAAGTGCACGTCGCCGGCCGCGACCAGCGGCAGCGCGGTGTCTTCCGACAGCTGCTGCAGCCGCTGCAGCCACTGTGCGTCGCTGGCCTCGCGCAGCAGTTCGACGGCGATCCATGCCCGGCCGGTGAAGTGCTGCAGCAGCCAGTGCGCGGGTGGCAGCAGTTCGGCGTCGCTGGCCTCGCGTGGCAACACGAGCAAGGCCAGGCAGTCACTGAGTTTTTCGGGCGCGATCTGGCGCCAGTACAGCGTGTACTCGCCCTTGACCGGGCTGGCGCGGCGCAGCTGCGTGATGAACTGGCTGAGGTTGCCGTAGCCGTTCAGGTTCTGCGCGATCAGCACGAGCTTGAAGCGCGGCGTGCCGGCGTCGTCGCGGACGAGGAATTCGCTGCCGATCAACAGCTTGGGCAGTGGCGGGACAGGCAAGGGCTCCGTGCCGGCCTCTTGCGCGGCCTTCCTGGCCGCGTCCTCGGCCGCTTCGCGCGTGCGGCGCAACTGCGCATGTGCCCGCACGATGCCGGCAAGCGAGCACTCGTCGGTGATCGCCAGGGCTTCGTAGCCCAGGGTGTAGGCGCGCTCCACCAACTCCGACGGCTCCGACGCGCCGCGCAGGAAGCTGAACGCCGACAGGCAATGCAGTTCGGCATAACGCAGCCCCTCGGTCGACGAGTGCGCCGACCTATCCCCCAAAGGGATGCCGGGCCGGCTTGGGGCGGCCCGGCGGCCGTCCGGGGGCGGCGCGCGCTTCATGCAAACACCCCGTGCAGGAACCATCCGGACGCCGTTGACGCCACGTCCGGCAGCCGTTCGTGATAGACCCACAGCAGCCCGCGCGCGGCGCTGCGGTAGACGTAGTAGTCGCGCGTCTGCAGCCCGCCGCGGCCGTCCCACCAGCCGGCCTCGATGCGATGCGGCCCGCTGATGCGCGTGAGTGTCCCGGCATACACCGGCTGCTCCTGCGCGTCGCAACGCAAAGGCTGCGGCGGCTCGACCAGCCAGGTCGGCTGCGGCCCCGGCGGGCGGCGCACGGCTGCCGGCGCAGGCGGTGCCGGCCAGGCCTGCCAACTCTGCATCTCGGCCAGCCGATGGTCCTCGCGCAGCCGGCCCTCGCGCACCCGGTCGGCGCCCAGGCGTACCGACAACCGCTCCAGCAGCGCGTTCGTCGTCGCACGCTCCTGCGGCTCGTTGGCGCCGGGCAGCAGGCCGCCGCTCAGCTCTTCCATCGGCAGCACGGCGTCGGCGCTGAGGCTGATCTCGCCGGCCGGTGCGGCCAGCGTCGTGCGGGCCAGGTGTTCGCCGAGCAGCCGCGTCAGGCGGCGCAGGTCGCGCGTCGTGTCGGCGGTCGCGATGCTCAGCTCGCCGCTGCCGGCCACGTCGCGGGCGCGCATCGCGTCGTGCTGCCAGGCCAGGCGCAGCGTGCGCACGCCGGCATGGCGGGCGGCGAGGAAGGCGCAGAGCTGGCGTAGCAGCGTCTCGGCAAAGTGCAGCAGCACCGGCGCGTGTTCGACCCGGTAAGGCAGCTCCAGCCGTGCGTCGAAACGCTCGGGCAGGGTCAGCCAGCTGTGCACCTCGGGCAGGTCGCCGTAGGCCTGGTCCAGCGCCGTCAGCAGCGCGGGGCCGAAGCGCCTGGCCAGCGCCGCGCGCGGCAGCCGGCGCAGCTCGCCCAGGCGCGTGCAGCCCAGACGGGCCAGCATCGCGTGGTGGGCCTGGGCAGCGCTCAAGGCCGAGAGGGGCAGGGCGTCGAGGCGTTCGCTCGGCCGGCCTTGATGGGGTGAGCCGGGGCAGCGCAACAGCGCCAAGGCCGCCAGCGCGGTCGGTGCCCAGGCCGTGGCGCCGAGGGGCAGGCCCAGCTGCGCGGCCTCGACCTGCAGCCGCTGCCTCAGCGCCCGCGCGCCGCCGAACAGGCGCAGGCTGGCCGACACCTCGGCGATGACGGCCTCCTCCAGCCGGGCGACGCGCGGCGTGAAGCGCAGCGCCAGCCAGGCCAGGGCGTCGCGGTCGCCGGTGTGACCTGTTGGCCCCCGGGGCAGGGCTGCGCTCTGCCCGCCCCCCGAGGGGGTCAAGGCAACTTGGGGCGGCCCGGCGTTGCCTTGGGCATCAGGCGTGCAGCACAGTGCGAGCCAGCGCATCGGTGCGCTCCGCCGGAGGATTGACCGGCACGGGTGAGGGCGCTGGCGCGGGAGAGGGTTGTTGGCCCTTGCGCTTGGCGGCGGTCAGCAGCGGCTCCACCGCGCCCGGCGTGGCCGGCAGCGTCAGCCAGCCTTCGTGCGCGGGCCCGCGACGCTTGAGCAGGTGCACGGCCAGGCTCCAGCCCTCGCCGGGCTGCACGACCAGGCGCAGCGGCGCGGCCGAGGACTGCCGGGCGGCGCTCTCCGGCCGCATCAGGAAGAGGGGCGCATCCGAGCTCAAGGCGCTGACCTGCAGCCGCCGGATCTGCTCCGGCCGCGCCTCGGGCAGCCAGGCCAGCACGGCAACGCGCGACTTGATGGCCTGCTCGGCGGCCCAGAGCGCTTCGGCCGACGTCTTGGCCGAGACCCAGATCAGCGCGGACGGCGGCAGGCCCAGCGCCTGCAAGCCGGGCAGGTGTGGCGTGTGCGGCGGGTTCACCAGCAGCAGCGAGCGCAGCGGCGTGGCGACCGGGCGCTGGCGGCGGCCGGGATTGGCGGCGGGTGGCGCTTGTTTCTCCCACCAGCTGCGCAAGGCCGGTGCCAGCAACCGCCACTCCAGCACGCCGAACTGCGGTGCCAGCAGCTCGATGGCGGCCCGCATCGGCCAGCCGCCGCCGGGCAACTCGGTGTCCAGCGCGGCAAAGCCACTGGGCAAGGTCGGATCTGCGGCGACACCCAGGCTGCTGCCGCGCCAAAGCCGGCCGTGCAGGGCGGTTTCCAGCGCCTGCCGGCTCTGCAGGCCGCCGGCCAACGGCGAGCGGCCGGGAGGCGGCACAAGCACAGCGGCGGGCGCAGGAACGGTGGCGGTGGACAGGGCGGGGAACATGGCCGGAAAGTCGATCGGAGGAGGAAACGGAAGCTTGGATGAGACCACAAGACTGTATTTATATCCAGTATTTTTGGGTAAAACCCAGATCGCGCTGCGAGCATGGCGAAGTCGCCCAGTTCGGTGCCATCGGCGTCGCTGACCAGTTCCTTGCCTTGAGATGAGTCGCCGGCGTCAGGGCCTGCAACAGAGGCATCGGTTGGCAACCCCAGACGCCCTCGGGCCTTGGAGCCAGGCCAGGCGCTCTAATATTTCCGTCGAGCGGCATCGTGCCGACAAGGAGCAGCCATGGACAGCGACGAAGCACAGATCCGACAGCTCGTGGCCACGTGGATGGCGGCGACGAAATCAGGCGACGTGGACGCCGTGCTCAAGCTCGTGGCCGATGACGCCGTCTTCCTGGTGGCCGGGCGGCCGCCCATGCACAAGGACGAGTTCGCTGCAGCGTCCCGGTCCCAGGCCAAGCCCGGCGGGCCCAGGATCGACGGGGTCAGCGACATCCAGGAGATCCGGGTGCTCGGCGATTGGGCCTTCATGTGGTCCAGGCTCGAGGTCAAGGTCACGCCCGAGGGCGCGCCGCCTGTCGAGCGCGCCGGTCACACGCTGACGGTGCTGAAGAAGGAGCGTGGCCACTGGGTCATCGCCAGGGACGCCAATCTGCTGGTGCAGCAGCCGGCCAAGTGACGCTTCTGGCGCCGCGTCAGGAAAACCCGTCGCCGTCGAAGTTGACCTCGTCCGCGTCGCGAGCGACGGTCGGCGGCGCGTCCTTGGGCTTCATCGCCTCCAGTTGCTCCCGCAGCTTGGCGGCCTGGTCCAGCCAGTAGTTCGGCGTGCCGAACCAGGGGAAGGCGAGCGGGAAGGCCGGGTCGCCCCAGCGGCGGGCCAGCCAGGCGCTGTGGTGGATCATGCGCATCGTGCGCAGCGGCTCGACGAGTCGCAGCTCGCGGTCGTCGAATTCGGCGATCTGTTCGTAGCCGTCCAGCACGGCGTTCAGCAGGCTGCGCGCGGCATCGGGTTCTTCACTTGAGCTCGGCAGCAGCATCCACAGGTCCTGCACGACCGGGCCGGTGACGGCGTCGTCGAGGTCGACGAAGTGCGGACCGCGGTCGGGCGTCCACAGGATGTTGCCGGGATGGCAGTCGCCGTGCAGGCGCGTCAGCTGCAGGTCGGGCAGGCTGTCGAAGGCAGCCTGGATGGCGTCGATGCAGCGGCGGGCGGCGTCGTCCCACTGGGCCGCGATCTCGGCCGGGATGGCTTCGTGGGCCATCAGCCAGTCCCGTGCGGCCTGGGCGGGCGCGGCACTGGCCCAGCTCAGGCGCTCGGCAAACGGCTTCTGACGGCCGACGCCATGCAGCCGGGCCAGCAGCCGGCCTATCCAGCGCAGCACCTCGGGGTCTTCCAGTTCGGGCCCGCGCCCACCCTGGCGTGGCGTGACGGCCAGGCGCTGGCCCTGGTAGTGAAAGAGGGTGGAACCGCCATCCAGCGTCCAGGGCGCGGCCACGGGCACCTCGGCGGCGGCCAGTTCGGTGGCGAAGGCGTGCTCTTCGAGGATCTGTGCGTCGCTCCAGCGCGCCGGCCGGTAGAACTTGGCGACGGCCGCCGAACTGCCGAATTGAGCGTCTTCGAGATGCAGCATCAGCACCCGGTTCTCGAAGGAATTGAGCTGCAGCAGCCGGCCGTCGGCACGCAGGCCGGCGGCGTCCAGCGCGTCGAGCATGAACTCCGGCGTCAGGTCGCCGAAGCTGAGATCAGGGGTTGCGTGCATCCGGCGAGTGTCGCCGGTGTGGGGCGTCAGCTGCGGCGCGGGCGTTGGGTGGCGTAGCGCGGCGCGTCGACGACCACGCCGACGATGTCGTCGAGCATGGCGTCGTCGTCAGCGTCGTCCAGCACGGGCAGATTGCGCGGGTTGTAGCGCGCCGTGTCGAGATTGCGTTGCGAGCCGCGACGCTGGGGCGGCTCGTGGGGAGGCCGGGCCAGCATGCGCGGGTGGCGCTCGCCAAAGGGCTCGCTGCCGCCGAAGACGCCGGCGTCCTGCCACAGCGGCAGGGGCTGGGAGAACTGGCCCCAGTCGCTGCCGAATTCGTCCTCGCCGCCGGCACCGCTGCGGCGGCGGGGCAGCGAGGTTGTGGCAGGCGCCGGCAGCGGGCCGCGCGAATTGCTGCCCTGGGGCACGAGCAGCTGCAGTTCGGCGACGCTGGGCAATTGGTCCATCGCACAGCGCAGATAGCGCACACGGCAGGCGGACAGCACGGCATGCTTGATCTGCAGGATGCGCGGCGTGACGCCACGCTCGCCTTCCAGGTCGATGGCGGCCAGCACGCGGCCGTTGGGGCTGCAGACGGCAAAGGTCACGTGCGAGGCGCCGAGCAGGTCGAACCAGTAGCGCACTTCCTTGGCCTCCGTCGGCTGGCAAAAGCGCACCAGCGGCAGCTTGGACAGCACGACATGGTGGGGCAGGGCCTCGCGCAACAGGCGGAAGACGCGCCGCTCGTCGGTCGTGAAAACCGGCTTGGCCGTGAGCGACCACTCCGCAGGCAGGCCTTTATTGGCGTACGCCGGCCGCCGCAGTGCCCAGACGAGGCTGATAGCCAGGCCCAGCACGCAAACAGCCAGGGCGGCGATCCAATAAATGGCGTACGGCATGTCCCTCGAGGAGTTCGGCGGCAGTCGCCGACGGTCTCGCGGCGCATAAGTAGATCAATGTAGCGTAATCAAGTGACAGGCAATTACTCGCTATTCCCGATTCCCCCAGTCTGAGGGGGAGAGGAATTACGCGGTGATCTGCGCCGATGTCGTCACTTATTCCTTGGCGGCCCGCCCGGAGGATTCGAAATGAGCCTTCACCTCGGCGACGCCGTCGACGAAGCCGCTGAGCACCTGGGCCTGACGCTTGAACTGGAAGTCCAGTTCGCCGAGATGACGCTCCAGCGCCTGCTCGACTTGCGACCCCATCGTGTCGGGCGGCAGGCGCAGCCAGGCGGCGGATTCACCGCCGTCACGCTCGACGAGGGCGCCCGCCCCGGCGGCGATGCGCAGCATCGTGCGGTTCTCGCTCAGTGCGTGGATGAAGAGGGTGTCGATGCCGCGGTTGCGGGCGTGCAGCGCGGCGGCTTCGAACAGGCGCCGGCCCAGGCCGCGGCCGCGCGACTGCTGCAGCACGGAGACGCCGAACTCGGCCATCGTGCGGGTGGGCTCGCCCAGCGCCGGCTCGCTGTAGGCCAAGTGGGCCAGCGCGACCAGCTTCAGCCGTCGGTTGAAGATGCCGAGCACTTCGTCGCGGCCGAAATCGATGCCCAGGGCGTATTTGCGGATCTGCTCGTCCGAAGCCGGGTAGCCGAAGCGCAGATAGCGGTCGCGTGGCTCCAGCGAGAGCAGGTGTTCGATCATGCGGTGGCGGTGGCGCCGGGCCAGCGACCGGATTGGCACCCAGGTCGACAGCCGCTCCAGCGCGGCTCGGGCGGTGGCGAGCGGGCCAGTTGATTCGGCGGGCGCCGCAGGTGCCGTGGGGGCAGGGGCGGGCCCATTCGGGTCGGGGCCAAAGGCGGACAGCTCGTGCTCCCAGTCCGCCGCGACGTCTGCGGGCGGGGGGGTGGGATCGACGAGCGGTGTCTTGGGCATGGCAGGGCCGGCTGCGGCCAGCGGGTATGCGAAGGTTAACGCGCCGAACCCTTCCAAACCACTGCTTGCGCTGATACACTCGTGGGCTTTTCCGTCAAAAGGCTGCGGGAAAGAGACCGTGCTGAGAGGCTATGCATCAGACATATGCACCGAGGCCGGTTGAAGTTCAGCCACCCATTGCCGGTTCTTTTTCAGGGCCGGCCATCGAAAGTAACTCATGAAGACCTTCAGCGCCAAGCCGGCCGAGGTGACGCACGAGTGGTTTGTGATTGACGCCACCGACAAGGTGCTCGGACGTGTTGCCAGCGAAGTGGCACTCCGTTTGCGCGGCAAGCACAAGGCCATCTACACGCCTCACGTCGACACCGGTGATTTCATCGTCATCGTCAACGCAGACAAGCTCCGTGTCACTGGCAACAAGGCCACCGACAAGGTGTACTACCGTCACAGCGGCTTCCCCGGCGGCATCTACGCCACGAAGTTCAAGGACATGCAAGCCAAGCACCCCGGCCGCGCGCTGGAGAAGGCCGTCAAGGGCATGCTGCCCAAGGGCCCGCTCGGCTATGCGATGGTCAAGAAGCTGAAGGTCTATGCAGGTCCCTCGCACCCGCACACCGCCCAGCAGCCCAAGGCTCTCGAGATCTAAGGAACGGCCATGATCGGAAACTGGAATTACGGTACGGGTCGTCGCAAGTCGTCGGTCGCTCGCGTCTTCATGAAGAAGGGCACGGGCCAGATCATCGTCAACGGCAAGGCCATCGACGCCTACTTTGGTCGTCAGACCTCCATCATGATCGCCAAGCAGCCCCTGCTGCTGACGAACAACGGTGAAGCCTTCGACATCAAGGTGAACGTGCACGGTGGTGGCGAGTCCGGCCAAGCCGGCGCCCTGCGCCTGGGCATCACCCGCGCGCTGATCGATTACGACGCGACCCTGAAGCCCGAACTGAGCCGCGCCGGCTTCGTCACGCGTGACGCGCGTGAAGTCGAGCGTAAGAAGGTCGGCCTGCACGGCGCCCGTCGCAGGAAGCAGTTCAGCAAACGTTAATTTCTGCGCTTGGACACAAAAGGCCGCTCTCAGCGGCCTTTTGTTTTTGCGCGGACAATCCCCATATTCGTCTCTGGACAGATTCACAGGAGCCTCGCCATGAGCGCCGTGCTTGATACCCCCGTTACCGACATCCCCGTGCCCCTGGTCTTCACCGACAGCGCCGCCGACAAGGTGCGCGACTTGGTGGCCGAAGAAGGCAACCCGGACCTGAAGCTGCGCGTGTTCGTGCAGGGCGGCGGTTGCTCCGGCTTCCAGTACGGCTTCACGTTCGACGAAGCCGTCAACGACGACGACACGCAGATGCAGAAGAACGGCGTGACGCTGCTGATCGACGCTATGAGCCTGCAATACCTGACCGGCGCCGAGATCGACTACAAGGAAGACCTGCAAGGCGCCCAGTTCGTCATCAAGAATCCGAACGCGACGACGACCTGCGGCTGCGGCTCGAGCTTCTCGGTTTGAGCGTGCGCTGAACCTCGCCGCCGTGAAGCCGCCCTCGGGCGGCTTTTCGCTTTCTGGGCCATGACACCTCCCTCGTCCCTGCCGCTGCCGACCGATCCCCAGCAGCAGTCCCTGCGCATCCTGCTGTGGCTGGTGGCCGTCGGCTTCTTCATGCAGACGCTGGACGCCACCATCGTCAACACCGCACTGCCCGCGATGGCGCGCAGCTTGGGCGAGAGCCCGCTGCGCATGCAGTCGGTTGTCGTCGCCTACTCGCTGACCATGGCCATGCTGATCCCGGCCTCGGGCTGGATGGCCGATCGCTTCGGCACGCGTCGCGTCTACGTGGCCGCCATCCTGCTGTTCGTGCTCGGCTCGGTGCTGTGCGCGATGGCGCCCAGCCTGTCGATGCTGGTGGCCGCCCGCGTCGTGCAGGGCGCGGGCGGCGCGCTGCTGCTGCCGGTGGGGCGGCTCGTCGTGCTGAAGACCTTCCCGCGCGAGCGCTTCCTGCAGGCGATGAGCTTCGTCGCCATCCCCGGCCTCATCGGTCCGTTGATCGGCCCGACGCTGGGCGGCTGGCTCGTCGAGGTCGTGTCCTGGCACTGGATCTTCCTCATCAACGTGCCCGTCGGCATCGTCGGCGCGCTGGCCACGCTGCGCTACATGCCGGGCCAGCCGGCGGCCGCCGTGCCGCGCTTCGACCTGGCCGGCTATCTGATGCTGGCTTTCGGCATGGTGGCCTTGTCGCTGGCGCTGGATGGCCTGTCCGGCCTGGGGTTGCGCCAGGCATCCGTGCTGGTGCTGATGATTTTCGGCCTGGCCAGCCTCACGGCCTACTGGCTGCATGCGCTGCGCCGGCCCGACCCCCTGTTCTCGCCCAGCCTCTTCCAGGTCGGCTCGCTGCGCATCGGCCTGCTGGGCAACCTGTTCTCGCGCCTGGGCAGCTCCTGCATGCCCTTCCTCATCCCGCTGCTGCTGCAGGTGACGATGGGCTACTCGCCCGCTCAGGCCGGCATGATGATGTTGCCGGTCGCCATTGCCAGCATGTCGATGAAGCGGCTGACGACGCCGTTGATCCTGCGCTACGGCTACCGCCGGGTGCTGGTCGTCAACACGGGGTTGGTAGGGCTGACGATGGCCAGCTTCATGCTCGCCTCGCCGGGACAGCCGCTGGCCCTGCGCATCCTGCAGCTGGCGCTGTTCGGCGCCGTCAACTCGATGCAGTTCACAGCCATGAACACGCTGACGCTGAAGGACCTCGGCCCGGCGATGGCCAGCAGCGGCAACAGCCTGCTGTCCATGGTGCAGATGCTGGCGATGGGCATGGGCGTGGCGGCGGCCGGCGCAGTGCTGGCGGCCTTCACGGCCTACTTCGGCGGCGACGGCCTGCAGACGCTGCAGGCCTTTCACGCCACCTTTGTCTGCATGGGCCTGATCACCGTGGCGTCAGCGGGCATCTTCTGGCAGCTTGCGGCCGATGAAAGTCGCCCGACGCGCACCGAGGCCGAGATGCCCGACGCGGGGTGAGGCCGCGTGGGCCGTTCAGGCCGGATAGAGCGCGCCCAGCAGACGCGGCCCGAGCGCACCCGTGACTGCGGGCAGATTGCCGGGGCGGCCTTTGATGAAGCACTGTGCCAGCCAGGCGAAGGCAGCCGCCTCGACCTGATCCACAGGCAGGCCGCGTTCGGCGCTGGTTTGCAGCGTCACGCCGGGCAGGAGGTCGGCGAGGTGCCGCATCAGCATGCCGTTCAGCGCGCCGCCGCCGCAGGCCACCAGCGTTTGAGCATGCGGCATCTGCGCCTTCAAGGCATCGGCCACGCAACGCGCGCTCAGCGCCAGCAGCGTGGCTTGCACGTCTTCAGGGGCAAGGCCCGACGTCAAACGCGCATCCAGCCAGCCGAGGTGGAAGAGATCGCGGCCCGTGCTCTTGGGCGGCGCCAGAGCGAAATAGGGTTCGGCCAGCAGCGTCGCCAGCAGGGCTGGCGACACGCGGCCGGTCGCCGCCCAGGCGCCGTCGGCGTCATAGCTCAGGCCGCGATGACGCGCGATCCAGCCGTCCATCAGGCAGTTGGCCGGCCCGCAGTCGAAGCCGCCGGTGCGGCCATCGGCATGCAACAGGCTCAGATTGCTGATGCCGCCGAGGTTCAGCACGGCCATGTCCTGTCCCGCGGCGCCGAAGACCGCGCGATGGAAGGCCGGCACCAGCGGCGCGCCCTGGCCGCCGGCGGCGACGTCGCGGCTGCGCAGGTCGCAGACGATGGCGATGCACGCCTGCTCGGCCAGCAGCGCGCCATTGAGCAGCTGTGTCGTGTAGCCGTCGAAGCTGTCGGGGCGGTGGCGCACGGTCTGGCCGTGGGCGCCGACGGCGCGGATCTGTTCGCGCGGCGTCGCAGTGGCCTCGAGCAGCTGTGACACGACGTCGGCATAGCTGCGCGCCACTGCGTTGGCAGCGAGCGCGGCGCGATGCAGCTCGTTGTCGCCGGGCGTGTTCAGCGCCAGCAGCTCGTCGCGCAGCGCGTGGGGAAAAGGCGCGTGCACGTGGCCGGCGACGACCATGGCGTCTGCATCGAGGAGCACGCCATCGACGCCGTCGAGCGAAGTGCCCGACATCAGCCCGATGAAGAGCTGGGGCGCGTCAGTCGGCAGCGGAGACGACGCCATCCATCGTTTCGGCGACGGCCAGCTGGGTCTTCACGCTGGCGACGACCTGCTGGAACTGGGCCTTGGCGTAGTTGGGCAGCGTGACGGCCTCGGACGCCTTGGCGATGACGCGCGGGTCCATGTGGCGGCCGCCGACGCGGAACTCGAAGTGCAGGTGCGGGCCGGTGGCCCAGCCGGTCATGCCGACGGCGCCCAGGCGCTGGCCCTGCTCGATGCGCTGCCCCTTCTTCACGTCGATCTTGCTCAGGTGGGCGTAGACCGTGCTGCGGTCGCCGGCGTGTCGGACCTGCACGACATTGCCGAAGCCGTTCTGCCAGCCGGCCATCTCGACCGTGCCGTCACCCACCGAGCGCACGGCCGTGCCGGTCGGTGCGCCGTAGTCGACGCCGTTGTGCTGGCGCCAGGTCTGCAGGATGGGGTGGAAGCGCATCGCGAAGCCGCTGGTGATGCGCGAGAACTCCATCGGGCTGGCCAGGAAGGCGCGGCGCTTGCTCTGGCCGTCGAAGCCGTAGAAGCTGGCCTTGCCGCTGGCGCTGTCCTTGAACCAGACCGCCGAGTAGGTACGGCCGTTGTTCGTGAACTCGCCGGCCAGCAGGCGGCCCACGCCGCCGTCCCACTGCACGGGCTCGCCGTCGGCTGTCAGCGTCTCGTAGACGATGCTGAAGCGGTCGCCCTTGCGCAGCTCGCGGTGGAAGTCGATGTCGCCGGAGAACATGTCGGCCATCTGCGAGGCGATGGCGTCGGGGATGTTGGCGTCGTCGGTGGCGGCAAAGAGCGAGGTGCGGATGCTGCCGCTGCCCAGGGCCACCTGGGTCTGCAGCGGCGCGATCTCGGTGCGGGCGCGGAACACGGCGCCATCGCGCTCGATCGTCAGGCGGGTGAAATGACTGCCCTGCTGCTCGACTTTCTCGGCCGGGAAGCGCACGACGATCTTCTGCACCTGGCCCGAAGCGTCGGCCGTCAGGTGGACCATCTTGCCGGCGCGGCCCTGCAGTACGCGGCGGCCCAGCGGGTCGGTGCGCAGGAAGGCTGCGGCGGCGGGGTCGAAGGCGCCGGCGCGCTTGAGCAGGCTGTCGGGCGTGTCGCTGGAGCGGGTGGCCTCGGCGCGGGTCAGGCCGATGGCGTGCGCGGCCAGTTCGTCGAGCTGACCCTCGATATCAGGCGTGGCCAGGTTTTCGACCAAGGTGCGCTTGGGCAGTTCGGCGGCATCGGGGGCCAGCGGCGCGATGCCAAAGGCGGTCACGGCAAAGCAGCTCAGCATGCCGACGACGGTGGCTGTCAGCGCGCGCGGATGCCGGGCGGCAAAGGCCTCGGCATATTGCAGGCTGGCTTGGAGTTGCTGAAGGCGGTTCTGAACGGTCACTCTCGGTTTCCCGGGGTTGTCGCTGGGGCAATCCCGGCCGAGCCGGTTCCACGCGCAGGCCGCTCGTGGGCGGCCCTTAAAATCCCTGGATTGGTTGTGTTGAAACAACACCCCCAAAACGAAGGGTGAATTCTAACGGCTTTGTCCTACCGGGCATTCCGGTTAACCCCGATAGATCAATAACTTAACGTTTCGCCCGGTTTGTTGCCGGGCGCCGATGCGCCCATGTCCGACGCTCCGCAATTCCCCATCACCGATGCCGTCCTCCAAGCCCTGGCCGTCACGCGCCGCGGCGTGGACGAGCTGCTGCCGGAAGCCGAATGGACCAAGAAGCTCGCCCGCTCGGCCGCGACGGGTGTGCCGCTGCGCATCAAGCTGGGCCTGGACCCGACCGCGCCCGACATCCACGTCGGTCACACGGTGGTCTTGAACAAGATGCGCCAATTGCAGGACCTGGGTCACCAGGTCATTTTCCTGATCGGCGACTTCACGTCGCTGATCGGCGACCCGTCCGGCCGCAACGCGACCCGCCCGCCGCTGACCAAGGAACAGATCCAGTCCAATGCCGAGACCTACTACGCCCAGGCCAAGCTGGTGCTGGATCCGGCGCGCACGGAGATTCGCTACAACTCCGAGTGGAGCGAGCCGCTGGGCGCCGCCGGCATGATCCAGTTGGCCAGCAAGTACACGGTCGCCCGCATGATGGAGCGCGACGACTTCACCAAGCGCTTCGCGGCGCAGACGCCGATCTCGGTGCACGAGTTCCTCTACCCGCTGATGCAGGGCTATGACTCGGTGGCGTTGAAGAGCGATCTGGAACTGGGCGGCACCGACCAGAAGTTCAACCTGCTGATGGGCCGCCACCTGCAGCAGGAATACGGCCAGGAGCCGCAGTGCATCCTGACGATGCCGCTGCTGGAGGGCCTGGACGGCGTCGAGAAGATGTCCAAGTCCAAGAACAACTACATCGGCATCACGGAGCCGGCCAACACCATGTTCGCCAAGATCCTGTCGATCAGCGACGTGCAGATGTGGAAGTGGTATGAGCTGCTGTCGTTCAAGTCGATGGCCGAGATTGCCGCGCTGAGGGCCGAGATCGATGGCGGGCGCAACCCGAAGGACGCCAAGGTCATGCTCGCCAAGGAGATCACCGCGCGCTTTCACAGCGCGGCGGCGGCGGATGCGGCGGAAGCCGACTTCAACAACCGTGCCCGCGGCGGCATTCCGGATGAGATTCCCGAGGTGCAGCTCAGCGGCGCACCGATGGGCCTTGCGCAGCTGCTGAAGGCCGCCGGCCTCGTCGCATCCACGGGCGAGGGCCTGCGCATGATCGAGCAGGGCGGCGTGCGTCGTTCCGGCGAAGTGCTGTCGGACAAGAGCCTGAAGCTCGACGCCGGCGAGCATGTGCTGCAGGTCGGCAAGCGCAAGTTCGCGCGGGTCGTGCTGGGCTGATCTGCCAGGACCCGCACTGATCGGGAGCCGGGTCGCGCCATCGGTCGCCGGCGTCTCGGGCTCACCGGTCTGAAGCCGTCAGACATCCGATTTCGATGCCGTTCGCGACGACCGCTTGCGTTTCCCGCCGCGCGCTGTCGATCCGTCGCAGGGCGGTCGCCGAACTGTCGATGGAGTCGCAAAGTCCAGGCATCGCAACCCCGACGACTGCCCCAAATGAGCGATTCCATCCCCGTCTGGCCCTTCGCCATCCTCGCCATCCTCGCCATCCTCGTGGCCCTGGGCTATCGCCAATCGCGTGACCGCTTGGTCCGGCCCGGCACACTGGCCGGCGTGGCCGCCGCCATGATGGCGCTGTCGCTCTACGGTGTCATCTCGTCGTTCGGTGCGAGCCTCGTTCCGGTGCTCGGCTGGGTGGCGGGTTTCGCGGCCGCCGTGCGCCTGGGCAGCCCGGTCTTTGCGCCCCGCGGCCTGGCCCGCGCAGGTGATGCCGTGCGAGTGCCCGGCAGCTGGTTGCCGCTTGTGCTGATGGTCGGCATCTTCGTGGCCAAGTTCGGCCTGGGCTTTGCCACCGGCACCGGCGCGCCGGTGATGCAACAGACCTGGTTCATCGCCGCCATGAGCGCCACGCTCGGCCTGTTCAGCGGCGCCTTCGCGGCGCGGGCCAGGGCGGTGCGCCGCTTCGTTCAGACGGCCTGATCGCCCGCCGGTCGCGGGTTCTGCAGCAGCGCCTTCGCCGCGTCGACGCGAAGCGCCAGCGGCACGGTCTCGTCGTTCAGCACCTGTTGCAGGAAGCACCTCGGATCGATGTCGGTGGCGACGCTGGCGGATTCGGCGGACCAGGGGACGGCAGCCGTCCCTGCTGGCTGCGCTGCAGGTTCGACAACGGCGGGCGCAAGGCGCTGCATCGCCGCGTCGAAGGCAGTCGGCTTGATGGGCTCCAGCTTCGCCAGCAGATCGGCCTGGCCCTCGTTGCCAGGCTGGATATCCAGCCACGGCGTTTCGGCGAATACCGGCGCCAGGTCGGGCGCCACGAAGGCCGACCAGTTGCCCGTGGCGTGCTGTAGCGCGGGAACGAGCGCCGCGTGGTCGTCAAGCGCCGTGGCCGAAGGCATCAGGCGCAGGCGAGCCGGTGCGACGTCCGGCAGGTAGCGCAGGCACAGCCGCGCCAGGAAAGCGGCCGCGCGGGACGCGTCCACAGGGTCCTGCAGCGAGAACCACAGCTGCAAGCCGTCGGTGCCCGACACGGCAATGGCGGGTGCCGGCAGTTGCAGGTCCACCTGCACGCCGCGCCATACCTGGGACAGTACGTCCCAGTCCGCGGCGCTTGCCAGTTCCATCACCAGGGCCCGCACATCGCCGGCAGGACCGGTCAGCCGCCCGCCTTGCGAGGTGTCGCTCGGGTCTGCCGAGGGCAGCAGGTAGAGGCGGTGCAACTCGGACTGCAGGCGGTTCATCGTGATCGGTGGGCCAGGGGAACGGGGAATCTACTGCAAGACCGCCACCGGGGCGGCCCGGCAGCATCGGCCTGGAACTTCACACTGACCTCATATTGACCTCACCGAGGGTCTTCACACTGCAGGCCATGGCAACGGCACGGCGCATGCGGCGCTGCAAGCGGTAGGCCCGGAGGTGTGAATGAAGGTCATCCGCGCAACTGACAATGACGACACGCACTGGATTGAAGTCGTCGATGGGCAAGGCCTCTTTCCCATCAAGATGCTCGGCCCTTATGCCACGGCACGCCTGGCAGAGCGGGCACGCCGCGGCGTGATGCGCCTGCTGAATGTCGCGCGGTACCACGTCGCGGTCGTATCGCAGCAAGACCTTGACGGCAGCAAGGAGGGCCACGAGTTCACCTCGGCGGCCTGCCGCTGAAAAACAGGTCTCGGCTGCCGCGGCGAGCACGGCGGACATCGTGCTGAGGAAGCGGGAAATTCGAGGAAGCGGCGCGATTGTGTTGCTAGGGGGATGGTGGCGAATCGCCACGCCGGATGAATCCGGGGGCGGGCAGGGACCGTAGAGCACACCAGATGCCATGCCGGCATCGCCTCACAGGATGC
Source organism: Burkholderiales bacterium (assembly GCA_019509985.1). GTDB lineage: Bacteria > Pseudomonadota > Gammaproteobacteria > Burkholderiales > Burkholderiaceae_C > Pelomonas. The sequence continues at coordinate 18,130 of JAEKLF010000137.1, forward strand.
TCCCCATGAAAGCTCGTCTCACCCGCAGCGCCCTGGGCGTGGCGCTGCT
>JAEKLF010000308.1 GCA_019509985.1 Burkholderiales bacterium
CCGGAGGTGTAGATGACGTAGGCCAGGTGAGCCGGGGTGAGGCCAGGCACAGCCGGGTTGTGTTGCGGGGCGAGCAGCCAGGCGGGGTCGGGGGCATCGAGCCAGAGCAGCGGCACGCCGACAGACGCGGGCAGGGCCTGGGCGCAGTCCGAGCGCGAGAGCAGCACCGTGGGGTGGCAGTCCTCGAGCATGAAGGCCAGGCGCTGAGCCGGGTAGGCCGGATCGAGCGGCACATAGGCGGCACCGGCCTTGAGCGTGGCCAGCAGGGCGACCACCATCTCGGTGCTGCGCGGCAGGCAGATCGCCACGCGCGAGTCGGGCCCCACGCCCAGGGCGCGTAGGTGATGGGCGAGCTGGTTGGCACGTGCGTTCAGCGCGGCGTAGCTCAAGCACTCCTGCTCGAAGACCAGCGCGGTGGCCTCGGGGCGCAGGCGGGCCTGCTGCTCGAAGATCTGGTGGATGCACAGTTCTGCGTCGAAGGCGGCCTCGGTGGCGTTGAAGTCCAGCAGCTGCGCCTGCTCGGTCTCGGGCAGCAGCGGCAGGCGCAGCACGCAGGCCGAGTCGTCCTCGACCATGGCCTGCAACAGCGTGACCAACTGGGCCGCATGGCGCTCGATGCTGACGTACTCGAACAGCGCGCAGGCGTACTGCAACGAGCCGGCGATGCCGTGGCCATGCTCGTGCAACGACAGCTCCAGATCGAACTTGGCGCTGGCGGCGCCGTCGGCGAGGGCCGGCAGCAACTGCAGGCCCGGCAGCGCGAGCTCGCCTGCGGGGGCGTTCTGCCAGGTCAGCATGACCTGCAACAACGGATGGTGGGCCAGGCTGCGCGGCGGATTCAGCGCCTCGATGAGTTGCTCCAAGGGCAGGTCCTGGTGGTCCTGGGCGGCCAGCGCGGTGGCGCGCACCTGGCCCAGCAGCTGAGCGACGCTGGGGCGAGCGGACAAGTCGATGCGCAGCGCCTGGGTGTTGACGAAGAAGCCGATCAGCGGCTCGAGTTCGGCGCGATGGCGGTTGGCCGTGGGCGAACCGATGACCACCTCGGACTGGCCGGCCAGGCGCGCCAGCAGCGTGGCCCAGGCGGCCAACAGCGTCATGAACAGCGTGCAGCCGTGGCGCTGGGCGAGCGCCTTGAGCTGGGCGCTCAGGGCGGGCGAGAGGGCGAAGTCCAGCGAGGCGCCGGCATGGTCCTGCACGGGAGGGCGCGGCCGGTCGGTGGGCAGCTCCAGCAAGGCCGGCGCGCTGTGCAGATGGGCGCGCCAGAACTCGAGCTGACGCTGCAGCAAGGCGCCGGAGATCCAGCGGTGCTGCCAGGCGGCGAAGTCGGCGTACTGGATGGGCAGAGCTGGCAGCGGGTCGGGCAGGCCGGTGCTGAAGGCGGTGTACAGCGCGCTGAACTCGTTGACCAGCACGCCCATGGACCAGCCGTCGCTGACGATGTGGTGCATGGTGAGCAGCAGGATGTGGTCCTGCGCGGCGAGCTTGA
>JAEKLF010000138.1 GCA_019509985.1 Burkholderiales bacterium
GATGAAGTCGGTGGTGCGTTCGGGGATGAACTCCAGGTGGGTCTGCGTGCCCTGCATGAAGCCCTTGCCGGTCATGCCGCCGGAGCCGATGGCGATCTCGCCCTGGATGATGTGAAAGCCCTTGCCGAGCGGGTCCTTGGACGGGTCCAGCAGCGTGCAGATGCGGTGCTGCTGGTAGGGTTTGAGCACCGGCCAGGTCACGTCGGGCGCACAGATCCTGTCCTCGCTGAGCACCAGGGCGGTCGCGCCGGCCGCGACCAGCAGCAGCGCCGGCAGGATCAGCTTCCATGGCAGGCCGGCAAAGAAGATCACGTACAGCCCGGCGGCCAGCACGAGGATGCCGGTGCCGAGGTCGGGCTGTTTGGCGATCAGCAAAAACGGCAGCAGCAGCAGCGCGAACGCGGCGATGAAGTCCGGCCAGCGCAGCAGGCCCTCACGCTTCTGGAACCACCAGGCCAGCATCAGCGGCACGGCCAGCTTGAGCAGCTCGGAGGGCTGGATCTGCGTGACGCCGATGCTGAGCCAGCGCGTCGCGCCCTTCTTCGTGACGCCGAACAGGGCCGTCGCGATCAGCAGCACCATGCCGATCGTGTACAGCGGGATGGCCAGCGCCATCAGCTTTTGCGGCGGCACCTGGGCGACGATGAACATCAGGCCCAGGGCCAGCACCATGTTGCGCGCGTGGTCGACGAAGCGCGTGCCATGGTCGAAGCCGGCCGAGTACATGCACAGCAGCCCCCAGCCACACATCCACAGCACGGCCAGCAGCAGCGGGATGTCGAAGCCGATGAACCAGGGGCGCAGCCGCTGCCACAGCGGCGGGCGTTCGATGACGGTCATCGCGAGGCTCCCGATGCCGGCGCCGAGGCCGCTGCCGGTGCGGACGCCGCCTGGCCGGGCAGCGGCACGTCGGCGGCCTTGCGCGGCGTGCCGATGGGAGCGGTCGTCAGGCCCTGCTGGGTCTTGGCCATGTCTTCCTCGCTGGGGTATTGGCCGAGCAGCAGGTAGTCGAACACACGTCGGGCGATCGGCGCCGCCGACGTCGAACCGAAACCAGCGTTCTCGACGATGACGGCCAGGGCCACGCGCGGCTGGTCCACCGGCGCGAAGGCGACGTAGAGCGAATGATCGCGCTTCCTCTCGTCGGCCTTGATGTTGCTGTATTTCTCGCCCGCCTTCAGGCCGACGGCCTGGGCGGTGCCGGTCTTGCCGGCGCTCTGGTAGGCCGCGCCCGTGAAGGCCGCGCGCGACGTGCCCTCCAGCGTCACGCCGTTCATTGCGTTGTGGATGATGGCCACGTCCGAGGGCTTGAGCGGCAGCGGCGTCAGCGCGTCGCTGGCGACGCGGCGCTGCTCGTGCTTGACCACGTCCTCGATCTCGCGCACCAGACGCGGCTTGTAGCGCTGGCCGCCCGAGGCGATGGTCGAGTAGGCCGTGGCCATCTGCAGCATCGTGAAGTTGTTGTAGCCCTGGCCGATGCCCAGTGAAATGGTCTCGCCGGCGTACCACTTCTGCTGCTCGGGCTTGCGGAACTTCTTGCGCTTCCACGCCGTGGACGGCAGGTCACCGGTGACCTCGCCCTGCACGTCGATCTCGGTCTTGCGGCCCAGGCCGAAGGGCTCCAGCTGGTCATGGATCAGGTCCACGCCCATGTCGTTGGCCAGGCTGTAGAAGTAGACGTTGGACGAGGTGACGATGGCCAGTCGCATGTCCTTCGGCCCGGCACGGTCGGTCTCCGGGCTGCCGAAGGTGCGGCCGCCGAAGCTGAAGGTCAGGTTGTCCTGGATGATCGTGCGCGGGTCGCGCTTGCCGCTGTTCAGTGCAGCCATGGCCATCAGCGGCTTGAAGGTCGAACCCGGCGGGTAGGTGCCGCGCAGCGCCCGGTTCAGCAGCGGCTTGTCGATGTCTTCGTTGAGGTCGCGCCAGGAGTCGGCATCGATGCCGTCGACGAACAGGTTGGGGTCGAAGGTGGGCTTGGACACGAAGGCCAGCACCTCGCCGTTGCGCGGGTCGATGGCCACCAGCGCCCCGCGGCGCTCGCCGAACAGCTGCTCCACCAGCGCCTGCAGCTTGATGTCGATGGACAGGTTCAGCGTGTTGCCGGGCGTGGGCGGCTTGTGGTCCAGGCGGCGCACCGCGCGCCCGCCGGCGCTGGTCTCGACCTGCTCGAAGCCCGTCGTGCCGTGCAGTTCCTTCTCGTAGGCCTGTTCCAGCCCGAGCTTGCCGATGTACTCGGTGCCGCGGTAGTTGGCAATGTCTTCTTCCTCCCAGTCGTCCATGGCCTTCTTCTCGGCCTGGTTGATGCGGCCGATGTAGCCGATCAGATGGGCACCGACCTCGCCGAGCGGGTAGGAACGGAACAGCCGCGCCTTGATCTCGACGCCCGGAAAGCGAAACCGCTGGGCCGTGAAGCGCGCGACTTCTTCATCGGTCAGCTTGGTGCGAATGGGCAGGGAGTCGGTGTGCCTGACTTCTTCGAGCAGGCGCTTGAAGCGGCGCTTGTCGCGCGCCTGGATCTCGATGACCTGGCCCAGCGCCTCGATGGTGCCGTCCAGGTCGACGACCTTCTCCGGGTTGATCTCCAGCGTGTAGGCCGAGTAGTTGCTGGCCAGCACGACGCCATTGCGGTCCTTGATGAGGCCGCGGTTGGGCACGATGGGCACGACGGCGATGCGGTTGGACTCGGCACGCTCGGCAAAGCTGTCGTACTGCACGACCTGCAGCCACACGAGGCGCAGCACCAGCAGCCCGAAGCAGAACAGCACGAAGGCGCCCGCGGCCAGCACGCGCAGCCGAAAGCGCGACAGCTCCTGGTGGAGGTTCTTGAGGACGACCACTACCGCACCCGCGCGGCCGCCCGGAGGGTGCGGTGCGTTCCCTCGAGGGGCAGCGAACGAAGAGAGCGTGGGGGCATCGTGTCTACAGCGGCCGGTGGGCGTCGCGGTCGGGGGCACGCCGCTGCGGGGCGAGCAGCAGCACGCTCGCGATCGGCCACAGCGCCGCCTCGAACACCGGCGCCAGCAGCACGCCCCAGCCCGGCCACATGCCGCCGATGACCATCCGCACGATCAGCGCCAGCACATGCGCGGCGACAAACAGCGGCAGGACCTGGATGGATTGCTCGATCAGCGAGAACCAGGGCAGTCGCCGGTGCAGCGAGATCGCGCCGAAGCTCAGGCCGCTGTAGGCCAGCGCGTGCTGGCCGAGCAGCGCGCCGTCGTGCACGTCGATCAGCAGCCCGAAGACGAAGGCCCACAGCACGCCGATGCGGCGCGGCTGGTGCACGCCCCAGAAGACGAGCACGACGGCCAGCACGTCCGGCATTGCCGCCAGGCGCCCCATCGGCACCATGTCGATCATCAGCGCGACGATCAGCGTGAAGGCGATGAACCAGGGGTTGGCGGGAAGGAGCAGCTTCTCGGCCGCGCGCGGCATGATCATGGCGCGGCTCCCGAGGCCTTGGCGGCGGCCTTCTCGGCCCGCTCGGCCTTCTTCACGGCGCGCGCCGCCGCCTTGGCCTCGGCGGCCGAGGCGGCTTCGGCGACCGCTGCGGCCTCGGCTTCCTTCTTGGCCGTCAGGTGGCGATCCTGCGGCAGCAGCACGAGCACATGGCGGGCGCTGTCGGGCTGGGCGATGGGCGCGAGCCGCACCTGCGCGAAGCTGGAGTCGCCGCGGCGCTCGACCGCGGTGACCCTGGCCACCGGCAGGCCCGGCGGGTAGACGCCGTCCAGGCCCGAGGTCGTCATCAGGTCGTCGACCTTCACGTCCGCGTTCGCGGCCAGGAAGCGCAGCTCCATGCCGGCGCCGTCCGCCCGGCCGGCGGCGGCATTGCGCATCTGCGTGCGCGCGTTCAACAGCGGGATGGCAGCGTCCTTGTCGGTCAGCAGCGTGACTTCGCTGGACAGCGGATAGACCCGCGTCACCTGGCCCAGCACGCCGGCCTCGTTGATGACCGGCGAGCCGGGCGCCACGCCCAGGGTCGCGCCGCGGTCGATGACGACACGGCGCGAGAAGGGGTCGGGCGCCTCGAACAGCACCTCGGCCGGGATGGACGGCACCGTCAGCGACGGCTGCAGTCCGAGCAGCTTGCGCAGGCGCGCGTTCTCGGCTTCCAGCGACGCGGCGCGCGACAGGCGTTCGGCCTGGGCGCTGAGCTGGCGCTTGGCCTGATCTTCGGCTTCCATCGCGCGCTTGGTGCCACGCAGGTAGTCGCCGGCCGTCTCCCAGGCGTCCACGGGCGTCATCAGCAGGCGCTGCACGGGGTGCAGCACCAGTGCCAGCGTAGCGCGGGCCGGCATCATCAGCTTGAAGCGCGCATCCGCCACCATCAGCAGCAGCGCCAGCGCCGAGCACAGCGCAAGCTTGGTCAGCGCCGACGGACCCTGGCGGAAGAACGGCGGTGGTGTGCGGTCTAGGGTGCCGAGGGGCATCGTGGAAGACGAGGGTGGGCGCGTGGCGTCAGCCGAGCGCCGGGCCGCCTTCGGCCACGCAGTGGCTGCTTCGCAGCCGTGCCGGATGACGACCCTCTTGGAGGGTGGGCTCGGTATTCCGAGACCGGGTGTTCACATCACTCCGACGTGAAGATGGAGCCCAGACGCTCCATGCGCTCCAGAGCCATGCCACAACCGCGCACGACGCAGGTCAGCGGGTCTTCGGCCACCAGCACCGGCAGACCGGTTTCCTCGCCGAGCAGGCGGTCCAGGTCGCGCAGCAGCGCGCCGCCGCCGGTCAGCATCATGCCGCGCTCGGCGATGTCGGCGCCCAGCTCGGGCGGCGTCTGCTCTAGCGCGTTCTTCACGGCGGAGACGATCTGGTTGAGCGGGTCGGTCAGGGCTTCCAGGATCTCGTTGGACGAGATCGTGAAGCTGCGCGGCACGCCTTCCGACAGGTTGCGGCCCTTGACCTCCATCTCCTTGACCTCGGAGCCGGGGAAGGCGCTGCCGATGTTCTTCTTGATGGACTCGGCCGTCGGCTCGCCGATCAGCATGCCGTAGTTGCGGCGGATGTAGTTGATGATGGCTTCGTCGAACTTGTCGCCGCCGACGCGCACGCTGCCCTTGTAGACCATGCCGCCCAGCGAAATGACACCGACTTCCGTCGTGCCGCCGCCGATGTCGACGACCATGGAGCCCGAGGCCTCGGCCACCGGCAGGCCGGCGCCGATGGCCGCGGCCATGGGTTCCTCGATCAGGTAGACCTCGGAAGCACCCGCGCCGAGGGCCGACTCGCGGATCGCCCGGCGCTCCACCTGGGTCGAGCCGCAGGGCACGCAGATGATGATCCTCGGCGACGGCTTGAACGTCTTCGAGTCGTGGACCATCTTGATGAACTGCTTGAGCATCTGCTCGGTGACGGTGAAGTCGGCGATGACGCCGTCCTTCATCGGCCGGATCGCCTCGATGTTGCCGGGCACCTTGCCCAGCATGGCCTTGGCCTCGCGGCCGACGGCCTGGATGGTCTTCTTGCCGTTGGGGCCGCCCTCGTGGCGGATCGACACCACCGAGGGCTCGTCGAGGACGATGCCCTTGCCGCGCACGTAGATCAGGGTGTTGGCGGTGCCGAGGTCGATGGCGAGGTCGGTCGAGAAGTAGCGGCGCAGGGATGCGAACATGGTGTGGCGCGGAGGAGCCACGCCCGGGGCGGGGCTCGAAATCGGGGGGCTTATAAGCAGCGAGGCCGCCCGGCCGGCGACGAAATCAGTCGCTGATTGGGCAGCCCCGAAGGCCATGAAGTTGGGCGGCGATAATAACCGATCACCCTTGTTTTGAGCCCGCCGCCAATGGGTTTTCGGCTCAATCCTTACACCTGAAAACCACCCCATGAGTCTCACCCCCGACGACGTGAGCCGCATCGCCAATCTGGCCCGGCTGGAGCTGCAGCCGGCCGAGTCCGCCGAAATGCTGAGCCACCTCAACGGCTTCTTCAAGATCGTGGACCAGATGAGCGCCGTCGACACCGCCGGCGTCGAGCCGCTGTACACGCCGCTGTCGGCCATCCAGCAGGTGCAGCTGCGCCTGCGCGACGACGTCGTGACCGAGAGCAACCAGCGTGAGCTGAACCAGCGCAGCGCCCCGGCCGTCGAGGACGGCCTCTTCCTCGTCCCCAAGGTCATCGAATGAAGCCCGTTCACGACATGGGCGTGGCCGAGCTGGCCGCTGCCCTGAAGAGCCGTGCGCTGTCCAGCCGTGAGGCGACGCAGGCGTTGTTGGATCGCATCGATCGCCAGCCCTCGCTGGGCGCCTTCCTGCACCTCGACAACGAGGGCGCGCTCGCCCGCGCGGTCAAGGCCGACGAGGCCCTCGCCGCGGGCCATGCCGGTCCGCTGACCGGCATTCCGCTGGCGCACAAGGACATCTACGTCACGGCCGACATGCCCACGACGGCCGGATCCAAGATCCTGCAGGGCTACCGCAGCCCCTTCGACGCGACCGTGGTGGCCAAGCTGAACGCGGCCGGCACCGTGGCCCTGGGCAAGCTGAACTGCGACGAGTTCGCCATGGGCTCGGCCAACGAGAACAGCGCCTACTTCCCCGCCCACAACCCCTGGGATACCAGCCGCGTGCCCGGCGGTTCATCAGGCGGCTCGGCGGTGGCGGTGGCCGCGCGCCTGGTGCCCGGCACGACCGGCACCGACACCGGCGGCTCGATCCGCCAGCCGGCCAGCTTCTGCGGCATCACCGGCATCAAGCCGACCTACGGCGTCTGCAGCCGCTACGGGATGATCGCCTTTGCCTCCAGCCTGGACCAGGCTGGCCCGATGGCCCGCTCGGCCGAAGACTGCGCGCTGCTGCTGTCGGCGATGAGCGGCTTCGACGAACGCGACGCGACCAGCGTGCAGCAGCCGCCGCAGGACTTTCATGCGCAGATGCTGGCAGGCCGCGAGGGTGCTGCTGCTGGCAAGCCGCTGGCGGGTCTGCGCATCGGCCTGCCCAAGGAGTTCTTCCCGGCGGGGCTGTCGTCCGACGTCAATGCGGCCGTACGCGCGGGCCTGGCCGAGCTGGAAAAGCTCGGCGCCACGCTGCTGGACGTGAGTCTGCCGCGCACCGAACTCGCCATCCCGGTCTACTACATCATTGCCCCAGCCGAGGCGAGTTCCAACCTGAGCCGCTTCGACGGCGTCAAGTTCGGCCATCGCGCCGCCCAGTACGACGACCTGCTGGACATGTACAAGAAGACGCGCGCCGAGGGCTTCGGCCCCGAGGTGAAGCGCCGCATCATGATCGGCAGCTACGTGCTCAGCCACGGCTACTACGACGCCTACTACCTGCAGGCCCAGAAGCTGCGCCGCATGATTGCGGACGACTTCCAGCAGTGCTTCAGGCAATGCGACCTGATCGCCGGCCCGGTGGCGCCGACCGTCGCCTGGGCCGCCGGCACCGGCGCCGATGACCCGACGCAGGCCTACCTCGCCGACATCTTCACGCTGCCCGGTTCGCTCGCCGGCTTGCCCGGCATGAGCGTGCCGGTGGGCGCCGGTGAAGGCGGCATGCCGGTCGGCCTGCAGCTGATCGGCAACTACTTCAAGGAGGGGCAGCTGCTGCATGCCGCGCATGCCCTGCAGCAGGCGACCGACTGGCACCAGCGTGCCCCGGCAGGATTCTGATATGCCCACCACGCCCAAACTCATCCGCGGCTACGAGGTCGTCATTGGCCTGGAAAACCACGTCCAGCTCTCCACGCAGTCCAAGATCTTCAGCGGCTCCTCCACCGCCTTCGGCGCCGCGCCCAACACCCAGGCGTCGCCGGTGGACCTGGCCTTGCCCGGCACGCTGCCGGTGCTCAACCGCGCAGCCGTCGAGCGCGCCATCCGCTTCGGCCTGGCGGTGGGCGCCAAGGTCGCGCCGCTGTCCATCTTCGCGCGCAAGAACTACTTCTACCCCGACCTGCCCAAGGGCTACCAGATCAGCCAGTTCGAGATCCCCGTGGTGCAGGGTGGCCACGTCGAATTCTTCGTCGGCGACGTCAAGCACAAGGTCAACCTGACCCGCGCCCACCTGGAAGAAGACGCGGGCAAGAGCCTGCACGAGGACTATCACGGCCAGTCGGGCATCGACCTGAACCGCGCCGGCACGCCGCTGCTGGAGATCGTCTCCGAGCCCGACATGCGTTCGGGCGCCGAGGCGGCCGAGTACGCCAAGACGCTGCACGCGCTGGTGATGTGGCTGGGCATCTGCGACGGCAACATGCAGGAAGGCTCCTTCCGTTGCGACGTCAACGTGTCGGTGCGCAAGCCCGGCGAGCCCTATGGCACGCGGCGCGAGATCAAGAACCTCAACAGCTTTCGCTTCCTGGTCGACGCGGTGAACTACGAGGTCAATTGGCAGATCGACGAGATCGAGGACGGTCGCAAGATCCAGCAGGCGACGGTGCTCTACAACCCGGATACCGGCGAGACCCGCGCAATGCGCAGCAAGGAAGACTCGGCCGACTACCGCTACTTCCCCGACCCCGACCTGCCGCCGCTGGTGATCGCGCCGGAGTGGGTGGAGCGGGTGCGCGGCGAGATGCCCGAGCTGCCGCGCGTGATGGCGGCGCGCTTCGAAAGCGTGGACGGCCTGCCGGCCTATGACGCGACGATGATGACGCAGAGCCTGGCGACGGCTCACTACTACGAGGCCGCCAAGGCCGCGGGTGCGACGCCCAAGCTGGTCGCGAACTGGGTGATGGGCGAGATCTCACGCCGGTTGAATTCGGAAGATCGCGAGATCGACGCAGCACCGGTCGGCCCGGAATTGCTGGCCAGGCTGATCGCGCGCATTTCAGACGGCACGATCTCGAACAACGCCGCTAGGCAAGTCTTCGAAGACTTGTGGAACGCCCCGCAGAACCAGGACGGCGCCCGCCCGCTCCAGGACGTCGATGAAATCATCCTGATCAAGGGCCTGAAGCAGGTCAGCGACACCGGCGCCATCGAGGCCATCCTCGACGAGGTGCTGGCGGCCAATCAGAAGTCGGTGGACGAGTACCGCGCGGGCAAGGAGAAGGCCTTCAACGCGCTGGTCGGTCAGGCGATGAAGGCGACCAAAGGCAAGGCCAACCCGGCGCTGGTCAATGAGCTGCTGAAGAAGAAGCTGGGCTGAAGCCCCGCGCCAGGCTCGTCGTTACTTGGCGCCGGGTTTGGGCGTGGGCGGCGGGGCCGTCTTGGGCAATTCGCCCAACGGCGGCAGCGAGCCCGGCGCCGCGCCGGCCCAGAGCTTGCGCAGCCGCGCCAGTTCGGCGTCGAAGCGCGTGTTGATGCGCACGATTTCGGCCTTCTGGTTCTCGATGAGCACGGTCTGGGCTTCGATGCTCGCGTCGTTCGCGTCCAGCGCCTGCTTGAGCTTGCCCGGCAGCGGCCGGCCCTTGTAGAACTCGGCCTCGTCCAGCAGCGGCTTGCGCTCCTGGTTCAGGTCCTTGATGCGGCGCTCGGAGATCCTGGTGGCCTTGTTGGCGTCGTCCAGCGCCGTGTTGCGCGCGCGCTGGTGGGCGGCCTCGGTGGGGTAGCGCTGCACCAGCGTGCGGTCGCGGCGGATGGCGTCCAGCTGGGCGATGCGCTCGGTGGTGGCGCGGCGGTCCGCGGCTTCCTTGGCCGCGCGCTCCTCGGGGCTCAGGAAGGGCGGCAGCGTCGTGCGCTGCGAGCCGTCCGGGTTCAGCACACGCTGCTCGCGCGACGTGCATTCTGGGATGGGCCGGTCGCCGGTGAGCTTGCGGCCGTCCGCCGTCGTGCAGGTGTAGATGCCCTTGGCGGGGGCGCCGTCCTGGGCCAGCGCAGCGCCGGCGATGAGCAGACCGGCAAGGACGGTCATTGCGGGCAGGGCGCGCTTCACGGCCGGTCAGACCCCGTAACGCTGTCGATAGGCCAGCACGGCCGGGCGATGGGCGGCCAGCTCGGGTGCGCCTTCCAGGTAGGCGAGCAGGTCGGCCAGGCCGGCCACTGCGACGACCGGCAGGCCGTAGCGCTGCTGCACCTGCTGCACGGCGGACTGCTCGCTGTCGACGCCGCCTTCGGCCGCCTTCTCCTGGCGGTCCAGCGCGATGGCCACGCCGCAGGGGGTGGCGCCGGCGGCCTCGATCATCTGGATGGACTCGCGCACCGAGGTGCCGGCGGAGATGACGTCATCAATGATCAGCACTCGGCCCTTGACCGGCGCGCCGACGAGGGTGCCGCCCTCGCCATGGTCCTTGGCTTCCTTGCGGTTGTAGGCGAAGGGCAGGTTGCGGCCGCGCCGCGCCAGCTCCATGGCCACCGCCGCCGCCAGCGTGATGCCCTTGTAGGCCGGGCCGAAGATCATGTCGAAATCCAGGTCGGACGCGATCAGGCGCTCGGCGTAGAAACCAGCCAAGCGGCCGAGCTTGGCGCCGTCGTCGAACAGGCCGGCGTTGAAGAAGTAAGGGCTGAGCCGGCCGGCCTTGGTCTTGAATTCGCCGAAGCGCAGCACGCCGGCCTCCACGGCAAAGGCGACGAAGGACTGGGCGAGTGGGTCGGCGGCGAAAGACATGTGACAAAGATTCTAGGGGTCAAAAAAAGAGGCCCGACCCCTAGAACGGGCCGAGCCTCTACTCGTTTACACGGGCGGGTTGAAGAGCCCGCTCTCAGTCAACTGGCAGCGGAGCTGCCGGTGAGGACATGGACAGGGCCATCCCTCGATGAACCCGCTGAGTCGGGTGAGGACAGAGCAGTCCATGAGTACATGGCCTGGTCTGTCCCGCACGGTCAGAAGCTTGCCTTGAACTGCACCCCGTAGCTGCGCGGCTCGTTGACGATGCCGGTCAGGTTGTCGAAGTCAATGGCAGCGACGACCTGGCGGTGGTTGGTGATATTGCGCGAGTAGGCCGCCACCTCGTACTTGCCGTTGGCCCAGCCATAGCCGACGCGCAGGCCGCCTTCCAGGGCCGACTTGGCCTTGTACTCGACGGCCTCGTACAGGAACATGTTGTACTTGTCCTTGTAGGCCCAGTCGGTCAGTACGCTCAGTTCCCCGTCGCCGATCTCGGTGCTGTACTTCAGCGTCCAGTTCCAGGTGACCTTGGGCGCGCGCGGCAGCGGGTTGCCGTTGATGCTGACGGTGCCCGGCAGAGGGCCGGCGGCGTTCAGCACCGTGCAACCGGTGTTGGCTTCCAGGAACTGGAAGTTGGCATTGCCGCAGGGCTGCACGAAGAGGTTGGGGTCCTTGATCTTCGTGTCGTTGTACGAGAAGCCGAGCGTCGTGCGCCAGTCGCGGGCGATGATGGCCTGGGCATCCAGCTCAAAGCCCTGGCCCTCCACCTTGGCGGCGTTGACCAGCTGGTTCTGGTTGGTCGAGCCCGAACCGGCCGTCAGCTGCATGCCCTTCACGCGGTACTTGAACACCGTGCCGCTGATGCGGGCGGTGTTGTCCAGCAAGTCGGCCTTGAAGCCGGCCTCGACGGACAGCACCTTCTCGGCATTGGCGATCGAGATGGCGTCACCGAACAGCACGCGGCCCTGGATGGAGGGGGCGCGATAGCCGGTGGCGACGCGCGTGAACACGCTGGTGGATTTGTCGATGCTGTAGTTGGCGCCCAGGTCCCAGCTCCAGTTCGTGGACTTGGGATGTGCAAAGAACGGGCCGATGATGTCGACGTTGTTGGCCTTGCCCGGCGTCCAGGTGCGAACGGCGTCGAAGTCCTTCTTGTCGTCCGTGTAGCGTAGGCCGCCGGTCAGCTTGAGGTCGGGCGTCAGCGCGTACTTGATGTTGCCGAAGGCGGCCCAGGACTTGGCTTCCTGGTGCTGCACGGCGTAGCCGTTCTGCGGGTCGCCGGCGGCGAAGGAGTCGAAGTTGAAGCTGTCGACCTGCAGCTTCTCGTTGAAGTAGTACAGACCGGCGATCCACTGCAGGGGGGCGCTGGTGTTGGACTGCAGGCGGAATTCCTGCGTCATCTGGCGCAGATAAGGGATGCCGTCGGCCGTCTGGGAGTCAAACGGGATGACCGACGGGTAGGGCGTCGTCGAGCCGGAGGGGTAGTACTTCGGGCCGTCCGGGATGCCGCCGAAGCGGCTGCCGAAGCCGCCGTCCACGTCGCCGCGGCTGTAGAACTTGGCGCGGTCATAGGCGCTGATGGAGTACAGCGACATGCCGTCGAAGTCCCAGCGCAGACGGGCGCTGGCCTCGCTGGACTTCAGCGTCTGCGAGTTGTAGCCATCGGTCGGATAGGAGCTGTCGTCGTAGCCGTCCACCAGATCGTTCGAGCCGCGCTTCATGATGTTGGCGCGGAAGGTGGTGGCCGTGCCCTTGAAGTCGCGGGCCTGGACCTTGAAAAGACCCTCGAAGCCACCGTTGCGGTAGCGCGCCTGCAGGCGCAGCGCCTTGTCGTTGTAACCCTCAAGATCCGAGGTGGCGCCGGCTGTGGCGGCAATGGGGTTGTGCACGCGGTTGTCCTGGCGCTGCACGATGCCGGCGACGCGCATCTGCCAGTCGTCGTTCAGCGGCACGTTGACGGCGGCTTCCAGGTTGGCAGAGTTCCAGCGGCCATAGCTGAAGTTGGCATAGCCTTCCAGGCGCTTGCCGGGCTTGGCGGAGTCGAACTTCATGACGCCGGCCGGCGAATTGCGGCCGAAGAGGGTGCCTTGCGGGCCGCGCAGCAGCTCGACCTGTTCCATGTCGAACACCGGGAAGCCCTTGAGTGCGATGCTTTCCTGCACGACATCGTCATAGACCAGGCCCACGGGCTGGGACGCGTTCATGTCGAAGTCGGTGTTGCCCAGGCCGCGCACATAAAAGCGCGGGAAGGTGCGGCCGTAGTCGGATTCGATGTTCAGGCTGGGCACGCGGCCCGACAGCGCGCGCACGTCCTGGCCGCTCGCGTTGTAGGTGTCCAGTTCCTCGGACTTGATCGCCGAGATCGACAGCGACACGTCCTTCAGGTTCTCGGCCCGGCGGCTGCCGGTCACGATGACGGCTTCCAGCTGGTTGACGTCCTTCTTGGCCTCGGGCGCGGCAGCGGCCTGCGCAAAGGCGGCTTGCATCGGGAAGGCCGCCCCTAGCGCGAGCGCCAGCAGGGTCGGTGGGATGCGATGTTTCGGCATGGGTGATCCTCGGGTTGACTGGGGGGGGTAGGACAAAGCGGGAGACAGGCCTGGGCGCTGTGGCGCCTCTTGATTGCTACGGGATAGTAAAGATCGCGTGACGTTTTCATGATGAAAGCGTCTAAGGTGTTGTGCTTTCGCTGCACTGCGATACTGACGCCACGCTGTCTACCCCGTTCCCACCCGATGCGCTTCATCACCGCCAACCTCAATGGCGTCCGTTCCGCCGCCAGCAAGGGTTTTTTCGACTGGCTCGATCGGCAGAAGGCCGACGCCGTGGGCGTGCAGGAGCTCAAGGCACAGGCGGATGTCGTTGAAGCGAAGTTTGCAACTTGCGACAAGCTCAGCGGCCATTTTCACTATGCGGAGAAAAAGGGCTACTCCGGCGTGGGCCTGTACACCCGGGAGACGCCCAGCGACGTCATCACCGGCGTTGGCATCACCGAGTTCGACCAGGAGGGGCGCTGGGTCGAGAAGCGCTTCGACAAGCCCGGGCGCAAGCTCAGCCTGATCAGCGTCTACTTCCCCAGCGGCACCAGCGGCGAGGAGCGCCAGGCGGTCAAGTACCGTTTCCTGGCTGCGCTCTACCCGCAGCTGATGGCGTTGAAGGCCGAGCGCGAATTCATCCTGGTGGCTGACGTCAACATCGCGCACAAGGAAATCGACCTGAAAAACTGGCGCAGCAACCAGAAGAACAGCGGCTTCCTGCCCGAGGAGCGTGCCTGGTTGACGCGGCTGTTCGACGAGGGCGGCCTCGTGGATGTCTTCCGAACGCTCAACGACCGCACCGAGCAGTACACCTGGTGGAGCGCGCGCGGCGCGGCCCGCGCCAACAACGTCGGGTGGCGGCTGGACTACCACCTCGCCACGCCGGGCATCGCCGCATTGGCCAAAAGTGAGGCCATCTACACCGGGCAGATGTTCAGCGACCACGCGCCGCTGACCGTCGACTACGACTTTCAGCTCTGAAAGTCTGCCCCTGGGGCGAACAGCTCTGCAACGCGCTGCGCTGCCGCGTAACGGGCCGATACGGGGTGCGGGTCGCTCCTACAGCGGGTTGGGCCCGGAGCCGACGCCGCGCGCACGGATCGCGGCCTAGAGTGGACTCAGCCGCGGAGGAAATGCCCGGCACACGCCGGTCGGCTGCTGCCGACCCCCGCATTTGAAATGGAGTCCCACCATGTCCACCCTCAAGACCGTCACCAGTGCCCTCACCGCCGCCGTCCTCGTCACTGGCATTGGCCTGGCCGTTGCCCAGGACAACCAGCCCGCACCGGCCGATCAGACCGCCACGCCCGCCCAGCCCCTGAGCGAGCAGACGCCCCCGGCCGACCCGAACGCGATGCCGTCGGCGGACGCCACCGCCCAGCAGCAACAGCCCGCCGACGATCCGGCCAAGGCCACGCCGCCGGTTGACACCCCCGCACCGCTGCCCGCACGTGACCCGTCGCTGCCGAGCACCGACACGACGACCACGCCCGCGACGGACACGACCAGCCCCGCCGCGACCACCACATCGCCCCCCAGCTACACGCCCGCGCCCGCCAAGGCCGACCGCAACTGATAGCCGCTGGCCGGGCGAGCTCCGTCATCCAGCGCCATGGGCTTCGGAGACCACCCCGATGACGCCGCCGGCCAAAGCCGGCGGCGCGATGTTCTCGCCGGCCTGTGCCAGGGGGGCCTTGTAGCCGCCGTCGTGCTGGCTGGCCTCTTCCCATTCCTCGGCGCCAGGCTGTGGCGCAGCCACACGCCGCCTGTGGTCCACCCCCAACCCGTCGCCGCGGCAGGGAACGCGCCGGCACAGAAGGTCGCCATTGAACGGCGACTCGACTTCGGCAGCATCCGCCCACCGCTGGACGTGAGCCGGGTTGCCGCCTGGGCGGTGCGTGAGGCCGACAACGGCGAGCGCCCCTTCGCCATCATCGACAAGCGCCGCGCCCAGGTCTACGTCTTCGCCACCAGCGGCCGCCTGCTGGGCACCAGCCCCGTGCTGCTCGGCTACGCCGCCGGTGACCTGTCGGTGGCCGGCATCGGCCACAAGCCCATTGACCAGATCAAGCCCCAGGAGCGCACGACGCCGGCCGGTCGCTTCGTGTCCGAACCCGGGCGCAACACCCTCGGCGACGACGTCGTCTGGGTCGACTACGGCGCTGCGGTGTCCATGCATCGCGTGCGCGCCACCAACCCCAAGGAACGCCGCCTCGAGCGCCTGGCCACGCCGACGCCGGCCGACAACCGCATCAGCTGGGGCTGCATCAACGTGCCGGTCGCCTTCTTCGACCGGACCGTCTGGCCCAACCTCGGCCACGGCGGCGCGGTCGTCTACGTGCTGCCCGAGCGCCAGTCCCTAACCGCATTCTTCCCCGCTGCCGCACCGCCCCAGATCCTTGCCCAGGCCGCGCCGCGGCGAAGTAACAGTGCCAAACCGTGAAGTTCTCGCCTTTCTGTTACAGGCACCCATTCCTAGACTGCCCGCCAGGCAGGCGCGAGGTTGCGCCTCCGCGAATGAATGGGGCATCGAGTGGGCAGCAGATGGGCGGACCGGGCCAGGGCCGGGGTGTGCGGCATCGTCGCCGCGTTGGGATTGGTGGCGTCGACGTGCGCCGCCGCGCAGGGCATTGCGAGGCCGGTGGCGGATGACGTCCGTGACGGCCGTCCCTTTGCGATCGTGGACAAGCGCGCGGCCACGCTGTCGGTCTACGCCGGCGACGGCACGCTGCTGGGTCGCACGTCTGCGCTGCTCGGCCTCACGCCTGGCGACGCGGAGATACCGGGCTCGCGTGGCAAGGCCCCCGACGCACTGACCGTGCAGGAACGCACGACGCCCGCGGGTCGTTTCGAGGCCCAGCCCGGGCGCAACCTGCATGGCGAGCGCATCGTCTGGATCGACTACGGGGCCAGCCTCGCGATCCACCGCCTGCGCCCGGCGCCCGCGCGTGAACGCCGCCCGGAACGCCTCACGTCCGCGAACCCCCAGGACCATCGCATCACGCTGGGCTGCGTCGTCGTCGACCCCGCCTTCTTCGACCGCGTCGTGCTGCCGACCCTCGGCAGCAGCCCCGGCCTCGTCTACATCCTGCCGGAACGCGAACCCCTCCTCGCCTCCGCGGGCGGAACATCGCGCGCCGCGGCACCCTGAGCGCCTGGCCGACGCGCGCAGGCCCTAGGATGCGCGCGCATGACCCTGATCAGCATCGTCACCAGCTGCCTGAACGAGGCCGACAACGTCGCCGAGTTGCACCAGCGCATCAAGGCCCAGTTCGAGCCCGGCGGCCCTGCGGACGACTTCGACTTCGAGCACATCTTCATTGACAACGGCTCCACGGACGACACGGTCGCCCGGGTGAAGGAACTCGCAGGAGCCGATCCGCGGGTCAAGCTCATCGTCAATGCACGCAACTTCGGCCATGTCCGCTCGCCGCTGCACGGCATGTACCAGGCCAGTGGCCAGGCCATCATCGCCATGGCTTCGGACCTGCAGGATCCGCCCGAGCTGATCGGCCAGTTCATCGCGCACTGGCGTGCCGGCGAACTGATTGCGCTGGGTGTGAAGCCGCACTCGCGCGAGACCTGGGCGATGGCGGTGCTGCGGCGCTTCTACTACCGCGCGCTGGGGCGAATGGCCGATGTGCCGCTGATCGCCAACTTCACCGGTTTCGGCCTCTACGACCGTTCGGTCGTCGAGATGATCCGCGCGCTGGGTGATCCCTATCCCTATTTCCGCGGGCTCATTGCCGAGTTGGGCATCCGCTACGCGACCGTCGAGTTCGAGCAGCCGGCGCGGGTGCGCGGCATCACGAAGAACAACTTCTACACGCTCTACGACCTGGCCATGCTGGGCCTGACCAGCCACTCCAAGCTGCCACTAAGGCTGGCGACGCTGGCCGGCTTCGCGCTGAGCGCCGTCAGCCTGCTGGTGTCGCTGGGCTATCTGGTCGCCAAGCTGGTGTTCTGGCAGCAGTTCGCCATCGGCACGGCGCCGGTCATCATCGGCCTGTTCTTCTTCGCGGCGGTGCAGCTCTTCTTCATCGGCATCGTCGGCGAGTACGTGGCGGCCATCCACACCCAGGTCAGCAAGCGGCCGCTCGTTGTCGAGAAGGAGCGGGTCAACCTGCCGCCGGGCGACGCGCTGCCGCGGCACTCCGGCGAGCCGCGCGGATGAGCGAGGGCCGGACGGGTCGTTCACCGAGCTGGCTGCTGGCGGCCTACCTGGTCTGTGCGCTGTTGACGATGGCGGTCTCGGCACGCCTGTGGCTGCAGTCGCCGCTGCAGTTGACCGCTCATGAGTTCGACTTCTTTCTCGGCCTGTTCGACGGTGAAGCGCCCCGCGTCGCGGCCGAGAGGGTGCTCCAGGGCCGGGCGTTGCACCTGCTGCTCTTCGTCGCGCTGGGGCTGCTGCACGCCGCGATCGTGCTGCAGCTGAGCCGGCGGCCCGACGCCTGGTCCACGCGGCGCATCGCTGTTGCGAGCGCCCTGGTCGCGGTCGTGTTCGCATTCGGCATGCC
>JAEKLF010000312.1 GCA_019509985.1 Burkholderiales bacterium
TGCGGAAGCCGCGGATCTTCACCTGATGGTCGTTGCGGCCCAGGTACTCGATGGTGCCGTCGGGCAGCCAGCGGCCGAGGTCGCCGCTCTTGTACATGCGGGCGTGCAGGGCGCTGCTGAAGGGCTCGCGCAAGAAACGATCGGCGCTCAGCTCGGGGCGGTTCAGATAGCCCCGCGCCACGCCGGCTCCGGCGATGTGGATCTCGCCGGCCACGCCGATGGGTACCGGCTCCAGGCGATCGTCGAGGATGTAAATCTGCGTGTTGGCGATCGGGCGGCCGATCGGGGGCAGTGCGGGCCAGTGCGCTGCATCATTCGCAAGCGTCAAGGCGGTCACCACGTGGCTCTCGCTCGGTCCGTAGTGGTTGTGCAGCCGGCAGTGCTCGAGGCGTTGGAACATGGCGGTGATCGCGGACCCCGTGCGCAGTTGCTCGCCCGCCGTAATCACGTCTTCGAGATGCGGTAGGTCCTGTTGCGAGCGGACGATCGACTCAGCCAGTTGCTGCAGCGCGACGAACGGGAGGAACACCCGCTGAACGGCCTTCGCATGCAAGAAGCGAGTCAGTGCCGGCAAGTCCCTGCGGAGGCCTTCATCGATCAGCACCAGCTCGCCGCCCGAGCACAGCGTGCAAAAGATCTCCTGGAATGCCACGTCGAAGCCGAGCGCTGCAAATTGCAGCGTGCGTTGCGGGTGTGCCGGGTCGACGCTGCGGCGATGCCAACGAATCAGATTGACCAAGGCCCCCTGACTCATGGCCACGCCCTTGGGCTGTCCGGTGGAGCCGGAGGTATAGATGACATAAGCCAGATGCTGCAGACACAGCGGGGGCTCGCAGGCAGCGAGCGGGCCTGCGTTGTGTGTTTCGACGAGAGGCCCGTCGGCATCCAGGGCGATGACTTCGGCCTGCGTCTCGGGCAAGGCGGAGACCAGGTGCGCTTGTGTCAGCAGAACATGCGCAGCGGCATCGGCGAGCATGAAGGCGATGCGCTCGGGCGGGTAGGCGGGATCGACAGGCACATAAGCGCCACCGGCCTTGAGGATGCCCAGCAGAGCGACCACCATGTCCAGGCTGCGCTCCATGCACAAGGCCACCAGGCGGTCGGGGCCGATGCCGCGGCTGCGCAGGACATGGGCGAGCTGATTGGCGCGCTGATTGAGCTCGGCATAACTCAGCTGCTGGTCCTCAAAGACCACGGCGGTGGCCTCAGGCGAGAGGCGCACTTGATCCTCGAACAACTGATGGATCAGCCGATCCGAGGGATAGTCGGCGTGCGTGTCATTGAAGCCATGCAGCACCAATGCGCGCTCATGCGGCTGCAGCAAAGGCAGCCGGTCCACGCGCTGCGCGGAGTCGCTCACCATGGCGGTGAGCAGCGTTTTCAAATGCCCCGCCCAGCGCTCGATGGTGGCGTGCTCGAACACATCGCTGGCATATTCCAGCAAGCCGGCGATCTCATCGCCGCTCTCCTGCAGCGACAG
>JAEKLF010000313.1 GCA_019509985.1 Burkholderiales bacterium
GGGGCCAGCCCCGCGGCCACCGAGCTCTGGCTCAGCGTGAACGTGTGGCCGCTATCCGTCGACACATAGACCTTGCCCGGCGTGCCCCACCAATGGGCGCCGGAATCGTAGGCATAGACCTTGTTCGGGTTCTTGCGATCTGCGACCAGGTGGTAGGCGCGGGGGAAGATGCTGTTGATCGCCGGCAGATTGGTCGGCACCCAGGTGGCGCCGTTGTCCGTGGTGTAGGACGGCACCGAGTAGCCGGGCGCCCAGACCGCCCTGTTGCGCGCCGTGATCGCGATGCTCGCTTCGCCACCCTTGTTGTCCGCGACGCCCGGCGGGTAGGTGGCGAATTTCGTCCAGGTCTTGCCGCCGTCGCCAGACCAGGTGCCGTAGGGGGTGCTGTTGCCCAGGACGACGCCGATGGTGGCCATGTACTGCGGGTCCGACCACGCCATGTCGGCGGCGAAGCCGTTGCTCCAGCTGGTGGCCGGCGTCAGCGTCGGCTTGGTCGCGAGGTTGGTGTGCACCCAGGTGCCGATGTCGCCCGTACTGTTGATCACGGTATACGTGGCGCCGGCCGGCGGCGTGGCCAGGCCCAGGACAGCAGTCTCCTCGATGCCGTCGTTCAGCTCGATCCAGCTCGGCGTGGCTGAGGACGCGTTGCGGGTTTCCCAGACGCCGCCGCCATGGCCGTACAGGATGTGATCCCGGTTGGCAGGATCGATCTCGATGTCGTCGGGCCAGCCCCAGAAGGGCGCGTCGGCCGGCGTATGCGGCATGGTGGCCGCGATCTCGCGCCAGTTGCGGCCGGCATCGTCGGACAGCCGGATGATTTGCTGGCCGCTGAAGTTGCCCCAGGTGTTGGTTACACCCAGCGCAATGCGCGTGGTCGAGCCGGTGCCGAAGATGGACACGCCGCCGTAGCCGGCGGAGTCGTTGCTGTCGAGCAAGGTCCAGTTGCTGCCGTCGAACTTGTAGAGACGGGCGGGACCACCGGCCCCCGGGCCGGTTTCCTTGGTGAAGGCCACATAGAACATGCCGTCTGCGGCGCGCACCATGTGCGGGATGTGATAGCCGGAGATCGGGACCGAGACCGGCGTCCATGAGGCGCCGCCGTTGCTGGACTTGTACAGGTTCGAGGCCAGGCTTGCTGTTTGGACATAGTCCGGGGCAATGGGCGCATAGATCGTCTGCGTGGCTGACCCGCTGCCCTTGGTGCCGGTGTCGTAGACGACCGTCTCGACGCCCATCGCGCTGTTCATGCCCAAGGCATTGACCTGGTCCTGGGTCAACTTGGCGCTCGACAGCGACGTGACTTGGGCCCAGGTGAGTCCCGAGTCGGCGCTCTTCCATAGGCCGGCCGTGCGCGTGGCGTAGAACAGCGTCGAAGGCTTGTTGGGGTCGACCATCAGGCGTTCGCCGATGGCCCGGCCGGGGTTGTTGCCGCCCAGGGGGAAGGGCAGGGCGACGTAGGTCCAGTGGTCACCGCGGTC
>JAEKLF010000314.1 GCA_019509985.1 Burkholderiales bacterium
GGAATAATTTAAGGTTGTGCCGGGTCGTCCAACGCGATCCGGCGGACCTGAATAAGCCTAATGGTGGCAGGGGCTTAGATGTCCCAACACGTCCCAGGCCTTCCCCGAAAAGCCCAGCGAGCTTGACGGCACTGAAGACGGCATCAGAACGCTGGTTCCCGACAACCCGAGTTGGTACCGTCAGAGACTCTGACCGTATCGGTTGGCGGCCAGCCGCGCGGACATCGAGCAGTCTCTTCAGCGTATGCAGGCCGTGATGGCTCACGCGCCAGTCGGCATCGCCTTCATCAATGAGGGCCGCATCAAGCTCGCTAGCAGCCATCTCAAGAGCATGCTGGGCTATGAGCCCGGAGAGTTGGTCTGCCGTTGGGAAGCACTGGTGGCGCCAGAAGTTTCGAGCGAAGCGCTGCGCGCAGCGGCTACGGCGGCCTACGAGTCCGGACAGAACTTCGAGACGGAGTTGCCCTTGCGGCGGCGAGACGGCTCGATGCTTTGGGCCCGGCTGTACGGCGCCGCGGTCCAGGGAGCCCGGGGTTGCAGGATCTGGATCGCCACAGATGCGACCGAGGTTCGGCGCCAAAGAGAGGATCTGCAGTGGACCGCTTCGCACGATCCGCTGACCGAACTCGTCAACCGACGCGAGTTCGAACGCAGACTGGGCCAACTGGTCGCAGACCGCCGGCGCCATGAGGCGGCCTGCGCTCTCTTCATCGACCTGGATCATTTCAAACAGGTCAACGACCTAAAGGGCCATGCTGCGGGCGATGACATCCTCAAGAAGATGGCCCAGGTGCTGCGCACCTGCGTGCGCTCGGGCGATACGGTCTGCAGGCTGGGCGGCGACGAGTTCGCGGTGCTGCTGCCCGCCTGCAACCTCGACCGAGGCCTGTTGATCGCCGAGCAGATGCGCTCCGGCATCGCCAGCGAAGGTGTCAGTGATGGCGATACCGCGCCGGGCGTGACGGCGAGCATCGGGGTTGTCGAGATCGACATCCGCCTCATGGAGTTCCGCTTCAGACTGAGTTACGGCGTCGGCCCCGCCAGCATCAAGACCGACGTCGCTCAGTTCCACCGTCCCATGGCGCCACCCGCGCTGTAACGCCCTGCACCCAAGAGCATCACCGCCAGGGCGCCGAACAAATACATCGCTTGCAGTTCGAGTGCATAGCCGCCCTGTTCGCCCAGTTTCAGCAGCTGTGGCATATGGGCGATCCCGACTGCCACCAACATGTTGACGGCGATGACCACCGCCGCGACGCGGGTCCATATACCGACTATCAGTAGCAACGGTGCCACCACTTCGCCGATATAGACCAGGTATGCGAGCGCTCCGGGCAAGCCATGCTGCGTCAGCATGGTCATGACGGGCCCCACGCCGCTCTTCATCTTTGCAATGCCGTGCAGGAGGATCAACAAGCCGAGCACGACGCGCAGCAGCAGCTTTCCGCTGCTGGCCATCTGAGACAGGTGCTCGAAT
>JAEKLF010000139.1 GCA_019509985.1 Burkholderiales bacterium
CACGGTGATCGGGATCTCCTCGCCGGCCATGCAGCTGAAGGCCGGGATCTCGGCGATCTGCTCGGCGCATTGGCGGCCGTACTCGAACAGCGTCTCGGCCTGGGCGGCGCCGGCAAGCAGGAGCAGCAGCAGCGCTCTCATGCGACCACCAGGCCCTTCTCGGCCATCACGACGGCGCGGATGGCCCGGTGATAGCGGGCGTAGCCGGTACAGCGGCAGATGTGCTGGCCGACGGCGGCCTCGATGGCGGCGTCGAGCTGGTCGCGGTGGATGGGGTTGGCACGCAGTCGCTCGATCAGCATCTCGGTCGCCATGACGAAGCCCGGCGTGCAGTAGCCGCACTGGAAGGCGAAGTGGTCGAGGAAGGACTGCTGGATGGCGCTGGGGCGCTCCATGCTGCCGGTGCCTTCGACCGTCGTGATGCTCTGGCCCTGCAGCAGCGCCACCGGCGTGGAGCAGGCCAGCATCGGTTGCGCCTGGCTCGTCGGCACGCGGCGGGCCGCCACCGTGCAGGCCTTGCAGACGCCGATACCGCAGCACAGCCGCGTGCCGGAGAGGCCCAGCTCCTCGCGCAGGAAGTCGACGAGGGGCAGGTCGTCGGGTACGTCGGCCTTCACGGGGTGGCCATTGACGTGGAACTGGACGTGGACGATGTCGGTCATGGCTGGGGCTCCGCCAGCGTTGTTTGCTTGCTGGCTACGTTCGGTGCACACCTAGGTCCATGCGGGGATTTCGCCCCCGCGGGCGACCTACTTTCTGTCCCGCCAGAAAGTAGGCAAAGAGCTCCCCCCGACCGCCCCGCCCCTTTGGGGTTCCCTGCGGTACTCAGCCCCGAAGCCCCGCGCCGAACTCGCGCCGCTACGCTCTGCTCAAACAGGCGTCGCGAGTCAGTTCCTGAGGTGAGCTTCGCTCGCGGGCTTCGGGTCTTGCGTTCCTCGGCGGGGCTAAAGGGGGTAAGAGGAAATACCTCCACCGCCCGGATTTCGGGTTTGGTTGTTGGCTGTCGCGGCTGTTCCTTCACACCCCTTTGGAGGAGCCGAGAAGCGCAGGAATCCGAGGCGCGCGCGAAGCGCGCTTCGTCAACTGACTCCGCGCAGCTGTTTGACCGCAGCGTAGCGAAGTGAGTTCTGCGCGAGCCTCGGGCTCCGACGCACTGAGACAGGACCGAGCACAGCGCGCTGTGCGACGCCTGACGAAGGACTTGCCGCATGCAAGCGGCAAGGCACGCAGGGCACCCCTCGAAGAGGGGCGACGGAGCAGGGGCGACTTTTTGCCTTCTTTTTGGTCGCTCAAAAAGAAGGTCGCCCGCCGGGGCGAACTCCCGGCTGGGCCTAGCCACAAAGCCACTCATGCCAAAGCCCTCCCAATATCCGCCGCAGTGATCGGCAAAGCCCGAAACCGCTTCCCCGTTGCATGCGCAATCGCATTGCCGATGGCCGGCGCCATCGGGCACAGCACCGCCTCGGCGATGCCCTTGGCCGTCGGCTCATCCGTCGGCAGCGTCGTGATGTTCAGGCGTGCAAAGGGCACATCCGCCGACAACGCCACGTGGTACCGGTCCAGGTTCCAGCGCCCGTCGCCCGCGCCGCCGGCCTCCAATGGCAGGTTCTCCAGCAGCGCATAGCCGATGCCCATCGCCACGCCGCCCTGGGCCTGGCCGGTCAGCAGGTCGGGCTGCAGCACCTTGCCCGCGTCCACCATCAGCTCGACGGCGACGACACGCGGCTCGAAGTTCTTCGGCCCGATCTCGACGGCGACCAGCACGCCCGACGGCGCGTACAGGCTGCGGCCGTAGAGCGCGGCCTCGGGGTTGGGCGGGATGACGTCCTGGCGCAGGACGGGTGTCCACGCAGACTTGCCGCCGGCGCGCAGTGACAGCCCGTCGATGGGCAACAGCAGCGGCGGCCCCGCCGGCACGGCATAGGTGGCCGACACCCAGGCGCCCTCGTAGCAGCCGTGCACCATGGCGCCGGCCGTCAAGCCGGACCGATGAACCTGCGTGGCGAGCGCGGGCAGCGCCAGCGGCGCCAGACCGGCCGCCACGAGGCGGCCGGCCTCCCAGCGCGTCTTGCCCTGCACCTGCGCCAGCGGCACGCCCCACAGCGCCGCGGCGGCCGGCAGCAGGCCGGCCTCGAACAGCACGCGGCTGGCCTGTTCGGTCACGTGGACCTGGTGGAAGGCCGTCAAGCAGGCGCTGCTGGACATCGAGAACGCGGCCGTCCAGTTCGGCTGGCTCCAGCTGCCGCCGCTGTCGCTGTTCAGGTCCAGCGCGTTGAAGGCAGCCACGTCGCCCATGGCGATGTCGTGGGCGTTGTGGCCCAGCCAGCCGGCGGTGGAGATGGCCAGCGTCGTCGCCGAGCCGTTGCCCATGTCCACGCAGTTGCTGCGCACGGTCAGGCGGCCGGCGGCGTCCATGGACACCTCGGCCATGACGCCGTCCTTGCCCGTGCCATAGGCCTGGTTGGCCAGTGCGAAGCCCACGCCGTAGCGGACGCCCTCGCGCGCCTTGCGGGCCTTGACGGCCTCGCGCTCGCGCCACAGCGGATGCTCGCGGGCGCGGCGGCAGATCTCGCGCAGCGTCATCGCCTGCGTCAGCGGCGCGCCGGTGATCGTGCGGTCGAACTGGCGCAGCGCATTGATCTCGCGCAGCTCGATGGGATCGCGCTTGAGTGCCACGGCCACCTCGTCCACCAGCGTCTCCACCGCGAAGCTGGCCTGCGGCCCACCGAAGCCGCGCATGGAGCCGGCGACGACGCCGGTGCTGGGCTGGGCGATGGCGTCCACATAGGCCTGGCGGATGTCGTAGCCGCTGAGACCGCAGTAGGCCGCCAGCATGGCGACGAACTGGCTGTAGTTGTTCTGGCCGCCCGAAGGCAGCACCTGCTGGCTGCTGAAGGCCAGGAAGCGGCCGCTCTTCGCGTCCACCGCGATGCGCTGCGTGATGTGACTCGCGAGCTGCTTCAGGCCGCTCTGGAACTGCTCGTAGCGGTCCTGGGCGATGCGCACCGGGCCATCGGCCAGCGCCGCCGTGACGGCCAGCAGCGGCGGGAAGGTGGACACGTCGCGCCCGCCGAAGCCGCCGCCGGGATAGCAGGAGTTCAGCACCACGGTCTTGACCGGGATGGGGCAGTGGCTGCCGAACATGGCCAGGCTGTCAGTGGAGTCGCCGTTGGTCGCCTGAGTGCCGAGCACGAGGCTGAGCGTGCCGCCGTCGCGCGGGTCCAGCCAGGCCAGGCCAGCTTCGGGCTCCATGAACATCGGGTCCAGCACCTGGGTGCTGTAGCTGCCGCCCAGCTGCAGCACGGCCGGATGGGGCGCCTGCAGCGTGGTGTCGATGCGCCCGCGCAGCGCCTTGGCCGTGGTGTTGTAGGGCTGCTTCGTGGAATCGGGCAGGAAGGGGTTGGACTCGCAGCCCACCTGCACCTGCGAGAACGGTGCGACGCCTGCGGCTTCATAACGCGTCAGGTAGTTGACCGGGCTGTAGGCCTGGACCGGTGGAGTAGGTGGCGCAGGCGCGGCGGCACCCACCTCGACGACACCGGGCTCGAACTGCAGCGCGCGCTTGGCGCGGCGGTAGGTGTTGGCGTCGGCAAAGATCAGGATGGCGACCGGCTGGCCGTAGAACTGCGGCGCCGTGCCGACCGGCACCAGCAGCTGCTTGACGCCATCGGCGCCCTCGCTGGAGAAGGGCAGCTGCAGGTTCAGCGACGCCAGGTCGCGCTGCGGCCAGGCGAAGCCGGCCAGCGGCGTCTGCGTGATGGTCAGCTGCGGCTTGGCATCGGCGGCGTCCAGGCGCGACAGGTCCAGGCCCGCGAAAACCAGGCCCGGCCGCGTCGCGCGCAGGATCATGGCCATGCGCTCGGGCCCACTCTTGGGCCAGCCCGGCATGTCGACCGCGCGGAAGTCGCGGGCGTAGATCTTCTGGCCCGTGACCTTGGCCAGGCCGTCGATGCGAAAGCGCGCCTTGCCGGGGCCGCCGGACCAATCCGGCGCGCCGGGCGGCGTGTGCGGCTGGGTCGGGCTGCCCAGCGGCGGCGGCCGCGCACCGGGCAGGCGCGGCACGGGGGGCTTGAAGGCCAGCGCCAGCTCGTGCACC
Organism: Burkholderiales bacterium; assembly: GCA_019509985.1. GTDB lineage: Bacteria > Pseudomonadota > Gammaproteobacteria > Burkholderiales > Burkholderiaceae_C > Pelomonas. The sequence continues at coordinate 4,097 of JAEKLF010000139.1, forward strand.
AGCAGCGTCACGGCGGCGGCGCCGGAGCCGATGACACGGCGGCGGGTCAGCTTGAAGGGACCGTTCGCACCGGTGACCGGGCCCTCGCCTGCACCAACGACCCCGTGGGTCTGCGGGTTCTTCGACACGCCTGTCTCCCTCCGTGAGATGCGGGCGAGTTTGTCACCGCGCATGGCGGCGCGGTCGAGAAATCAGACCGGGTTCGCGCGGGGATTTCCCCATGTCGCACCCGGGGGTGCTAACGCGTCAGAAGGCCGGTCAGGCCTCGCCAGCAAACCCGAAGTCGACGAGCAGCTCGCGGAAGTCTGACCAGCCCGGGTCGTTGTAGAACTTGATCTCGATGGGATAGACCTCGTGACCGGCCAGCGCCTCGTTCAGCGCACCGACGAATTGCTCCCGGTCCGCCGCGTAGAACACCCATTCCCGCAGGCCCTTGCCGGTGCGGGCGTAGGCGCGATAACCGATCTGCGCTTGCTCCAGCGGCTCCAGGCCGGCGTCCAGGCGGTAGATCGCTGCTTGCGTGTCCTTGTCCGGGAAGCTCTCTTCGAGAACGGCGTCGTAGGCCCAGCGGATGGACACCAGCCAGGGGTGCGTGTTGACGACCTCCTCGACAGGGAGTTCGTTCACAAAGTTCCAGATGATCGGCACGCCATCCGAAATGGTCTTGCCGATGATCCCGCGGGCGGCGTCGGTGGTGTTCGTCTCATCCATTGCGCCATTGTCCTAGCGCGTCAGCCGGTAGATCAGCACCGCCGCGCGGATGGCGCCGCGCTCGATGGAGTCGATGTCGAGGAATTCGTCCGGCGTGTGCGCGCCGCCGCCCGCAGCACCGAGGCCGTCCAGGCTGTCGACGATGGGGGCGACGAACTGCACGTCGCCCGCGCCGCGCTGGCCGGGCGGGAAGGCGACGACCTCGCCCAGGCCGGCGTCGATGCTGGCGCGCGAGTAGAGCTCCAGCAGCTTGAGGTTGCCGGGCGTGGGGGCCATCGGCGGGTAGCTTTCGCTGAACGTGATGCGCGAGCGTGTGCCGGGCAGGGGCTGGTCGACGATGGCCTGCATGCGCTCGCGGGCCTTGGCGCCCTGCTCGGCCGTCAGGTAGCGCAGGTCGCCGCGCACCTGGGCGTCGCGCGGGATGACGTTGCTCTTGCCGAAGGCCTGGCCCTGGCTTTGCGCGTCGTCCCAGCTCGCGCTCGTGCCGCCGACGATGGTGGCCGCGTTGAAGGTCAGGTCGGGCTCGATGAGCTGTTCACGAAACGCGTTCATGACCCGCGCGGCTTCGTACAGCGCGCCGTAGCCGTCGCGGCCGAAGACGCCGGCCGAGTGGCCCGTGCGCGCGGTCACCGTGAGATGCCAGCTGCCCGATGCGCGCCGGCCGATGGTGGCGGCGTCGCGGCCCTGTTCGTCGCGCGTGGCGCCCTCGAAGGCGAGTGCGGCGTCGCTCTGCTTCGCGGCGTCGATCAGCGCAGCGCGTGCAACCTCGATCGGGTTGCCGACGCGCTCCTCGTCGCCGGTGAAGACGGCGCGCACCGTGCGGCCCTGCAGCGCGCCCATGTCGTTGAGCGCGCGCAGCGCGAGCAGGATGATGACGTCGCCGCCCTTCATGTCGGACACGCCCTGGCCGCGTACCCTTTTGCCATCGCTCTGCCACGGCGCCACGGGGCTGTCCTTCTCGAAGACGGTATCCAGATGGCCGATCAGCAGCACGCGCTTGCCCTGGCCGCCCGTGCGCTCGGCGACGAGGTGGCCGGCGCGCTGCATCTCGGCCGGCATGTCGACCCAGCGCGTCTTGAAGCCCAGGGCCTCGAACTCCTTGGCGTAGAGGGCGCCGACCTCGCGCACGCCGGCCGGGTTCAGCGTGCCGCTGTTGACGAGCACGCTGCGCTCCAGCAGCTTCAGCGCGTCGGGCGTGTGCTTGCGCACGAGGCCGGCGAGCACCAGTTCATCGCCGCTGAGGCCGTCGGCCGCCGCGGGGCCAGGGGAGGCGGCCGCGAGCGTGACGAGCAGCAGGGCCAGGGCTTGTCGGATAGTGTTGGGGGTCTTCATGAGCACGAGTTTCCAACACCCGCCATGCAACGTCGCCTGCTGCTGACCCTGCCCCTGCTCATCACCTTGCCCGTTAGGGCGGCGGCGCCGTCCACGGCCCTGCCGAGCGTGCGCGTGCTGCCAGAGCCGCTGGCCATGCCGGGCCTGAACCGCAGCCGCACGCTGCGCCTGTGCCTGCCGCCCAGCTACGACCGCGAGCCGCAGCGGCGCTACCCGGTCATCTACATGCACGACGGCCAGAACCTGTTCGATGCGGCGACCAGCTACGCCGGCGAATGGGGCGTGGACGAAACCATGGCCCAGCTGGCCCAGGACACCGGCTTTGAAGCCATCGTCGTCGGCATCGACAACGGCGCCGAGAAGCGCAATGCCGAGATGGCGCCCTACGACCATGGCGAGCTCGGCAAGGCCGAGGGCGGGCCTTACCTCGACTTCGTCGTCAAGACCGTCAAGCCCTTCATCGACACCGGCTGGCGCACCCGGCCAGAGCGCGAACACACGGCGCTGATCGGCAGCTCGCTGGGCGGCCTGATCAGCCACGCGGCCCTGCTGTGGCATGGCGAGGTCTTCGGGCGTTATGGCCTGTTCAGCCCGTCCTACTGGGCCGCGCCCCAGCTCTTCGACGCCACGGCCGCGGCCCGGCTCCCGGCTGGCAGCGTCGTGCACCTGTATTGCGGCGGCAGGGAGAGTGCCAGCATGGTGCCGCTGGCCCAGCGCATGCACAGCGTGCTGGCGCGCCAGCTGCCGCCCAGCCAGCTCAGCCTGAACGTCGTGGCCGATGCCGGGCACAACGAAGCGGCCTGGCGGGCCGAGCTGCCGGCGGCGCTCCGCGCACTCTTCAAACTGGGCTGAGGACGCCGTCGTCGACGGCGCTGCGCGCGATGTCCAGCCGCGCCTCGTTGCGCCACGCGCCCAGATCGTCGGGCGCTTCGCGCGGCGACAGGCCGTTGGCGCGGATGGCGCCCACATAGCCGTCGCGGCCCTGGGCCTTGGCGGCGTAGAGGGCCGAATCGGCCAGCGCCAGGCAGGCGCGCCAGTCCCACAGCCGCGGGTGGCGCGGGTCCAGCGGGTAGGCGCAAAAGCCGATGGAGACGGTGACATGCACGGTCTCGCCGGGGCCGATGTCGAAGGGGGTGTCGCGCACCGCGGCGCAGACGCGCGCGGCCAGCTCGGCGGCATCCTGCCGCTCGGTCTCGCGGGCCAGCGCCAGGACTTCCTCGCCGCCCCAGCGCACCAGCGAATCCGTCTCGCGGAAGACCTGGCGCAGCCGCTGGGCCAGCTGCACCAGCACCGCGTCGCCGGCCGCGTGGCCGTGCACGTCGTTGACGCGCTTGAAGTGGTCCAGGTCCAGCAGCATCAGCAGCAGGTCGGCGTCGGGCCCCGGGCCCGAATCGTCCGGCGTCTCGAAGCGGCGCAGGCACAGGCGCAGGTCGTCGTCCAGGCGCAGCTCCAGGTAGCGGCGGTTGCGCAAACCCGTCAGCGTGTCGGTGAGGCTGAGTTCACGCAGCTCGGCGGTGCGCTCATCCACCAGTGCCTGCAGCGCCACCTCGCGACGGCGCAGCAGCCGCGTGCGCCAGCGCATCCAGGCCCAGATGGCCAACAGCGCCAGCAGCACGCCGCCTGTGCGGGCTGAAGTGGTTTCCCACCAGGCCGGCTCCAGCTCGATGGGCAGGCGCAGCTGCTCGGTGCCCCACAGCGACTGATGGGCCGTGGCGCGCACCTGCAGCATGTAGTGGCCGGGCTTGAGCGGCCCGAAGCTGGGGTTGCGCCCGCTCGCATCGACGCGCGTCCAGTCGCTGTCCAGGCCCTCCAGCCGGTACTCGTAGCGCAGCCGCGCCGGGTCGGCATAGTCCAGCGCCGCGAACTCGACGGACAGCGTGCGCTTGCCGGGCGGCAGCGTCAGCCCGTCGTTCAGGCGGCGCGGCTGCTCCCAGGGCTGGCCGTTGACGCGCAGGCCGCTGACGACCAGGGGCGGGCTGGACGCCTGCGCCCGGTAGGCGTCGGGCAGCACGCGCAGCAGGCCGCGGCTGCCGCCGAACAGCAGGCCGCCACCGGGCAGCTCGGTGCTGGCAAAGAACCAGAAGCTGCCGAAGTTGGCGCCCTCGGCGCTGCCGAAGTTGTCGATGCGGTCGGCCGCCGGGTCATAGACGTAGAGCTGGCTCCAGATGCGGCCCTGCCCGTCCTCGTGCAGGTTGCCGCCGAACACGCCCTCCACGCCGTGGCGCTCGCTGACGCGGTCGAAGCGCGCGCGGCCGGCGGCGTCCCAGCCGCGCAGCCGGTGCAGGCCGCTGACGGGTGTGTCCACCCACAGCCGCCCGTCGCGGCCCCACAGCAGGCCCATGACGATGGGGCTGGCCAGCGTCTCGCCCGGCGCCTGCGGCACGACCTCCAGGCCGCCCGCGCCCGCCTCGCGCTCGCGGTACAGCCCCTGCTGGCCGCCGACCCACAGCCGCCCGTCCGGCGCCGTGTTCACGACGTAGATGCCGCCGTGAAGCAGCAGGCCGCCCAGCGGATGCACGCGCTCCAGCGCCGGCGCGGCGGGACTGGCCAGGCGGTACAGGCCCTCCTGCATGCCCAGCCAGACGCTGCCGTCCGCACGCACCAGCAGCTGCTGCGCGCGGCCGCCATCCAAGGGCCAGTCGCGCAGCAGGCGGCCGTCGGCGGCGCGGTGCTCCAGCCGGCCGGCCGCGGCCATCCACAAGCTGCCGTCCATCGCCTCGGCCAGGGTCTCGACGACGCTGCGCCGCTCACGCCCCCATTCGCCCAGCGTGGCCAGGTCGCGCCCGGGGCGCCCGTCCAGGCGCACGACGTGGCCGGTCTGCGTCGGCGCCAGCACCTCGCCGTTCCTCAGCGCCAGCACCGCGCGCACGTCGGCCTCGGCCAGCGGGCTGGCCGGATCTGCATCCGGGCCGCGCACGGCCAGCGCCGGGTGGAAGAGGTGGCGCTGCACGCCCAGGCCGTAGCCGCTGACCCACATCGCACCGCTGCGGTCGCGCAGCAGGCCGCTGATGTCGTTGCCGGCCAGGCCCATGACGCGGCGCGGGTCCTGGCGCAGCCGCGCGTCGATGCTGCCGCTGGCCGGGTTGACCCAGAACACGCCGTTCTTGCTGCCCACCCAGAGCCGCCCGTCGGCGGCCTCGGCCAGCGCATGGATGGGGATGTTCAGCGCCTGCACCCAGCGCACCTGGCCCTGCTCGACGACGCCCAGATGCCCGTCCTGCGTACCCAGCCAGATGCGCCCGCCGCGGTCCTCCGTCAACGCCAGCACGGGCATGCCCTGAGACTGCTCAGACAGGCCGGGCAGGGCAACGTCCTGCCAGGCCCCGTCCACACGCCGGGCCAGGCCGCGCCAGTGGCCGGCCCAGACCGTGCCGTCGGCGCCGACGCGTAGCGCCAGCACGCGCGCCTCGGCCTCGCCGTGCCAGCTCAGCGTCTGGCCTTCGAAGCGCTGGGACGCGGGCAGGTAGCGATACAGGCCGCGACCCATCGTGCCCACCCAGACGGCACCGTCGCGGTCCTCGGCCAGCGAGCGGATGGGCGCCTGCGGCCCCGGGCCGCCCTGGGCGCTGCCGTGGCTCTCGACGCGGTCCTGCTCAGGGTCATAGGCCGCCAGGCCTTGGAACTCCGTGCCAATCCACATCCGGCCATCGTCCCCGGGTGCGAGCGCTCGCACCCAGCCCAGGCTGCGCTTAGCCGTCGTGTCGCCCACCAGCTCGATGGGGCGCAGCCGGTAGCCGTCGTAGCGCGTCAGGCCCTTGTTCGTCGCGATCCACATGAAGCCCGCGCGGTCCTGGGCGATGGCCGGCACCGAGTTCTGCGGCACGGTGACGCTGCGGAACTGCACCTCCAGCGGACCCGTGGCGGCGTCGGCTTGGGCAAAGCCGACGCCGAGCGCGATCAGCAGGCCGGCAAAGCCACGAACTAGGGGGTGCATGGGCCGGCATCCTAAGCGCGAGACGGCGCAACGGCAGCAGCGCGCACCCGGCGAGGTGGCCCGGAGCGTGCAGCGCTGCTCGCGCTTTTCAGATGCCGCGAGAGTGTCGGCGACTAGCGGCTGCCGAACTCGCGGATCACCTCGATGGTTCCGACGATGTTGGCGTTAAGTTCCTCCAGCCGCTCGGCCGGCACCCACCATTCCGTGTGCAATCCGCCGCCCACCTGTTGAACCTCGAACTGCGCCATGAAGGCGGACCTGACCTGAAAGCGCGTGACGCAGCCATAGCCGCTGGCGGGCACGTTCCAATCACGCGCAACCTGGACGGCATATGCCTCGTTGGTAACCGGATAGAAGATGGGCTGATCGGGCAGCCGAGGCGGCCAGGCCTTGAAGCCCGACCGCTCCACGAGGGCCAGCTCAAGCGGGCCGGTGGGGCGGTAAAGGGTGATGGTGCTGTCGTCCATCGCCAAAGTATGCCGAAGGGCTGCATCTCCACTCGCTCCAGCGTGCGCACGGCGGGCAGCGTGAGGCGATCAGGGCGGCTCCCCGCGCTCGCGGCGATGCAGCGCCAGCAGCAATCCGCCGCACGCCGCCAGCGTCACACCCACGTAGATGGCCTGCGCGGTTTGCCACTGTCCCGGGCCCCAGCCCTCCAGGCCACGAACCTCGAACAGCGCCGCCGCGCTGCCCGGCGACATGACGAGGTCGCGCGTCCAGTTCCAGGCTGCATGGACGCCGATGGCGGCCGGCACGCTGCGCCAGCGAATGAACACCAGTCCGAACAGCAGCGAGCCGGCCGTCGTGCTGACGAGCGCCACCTGCCAGCTCCAGCCGCACAACACGTGAAACACGGCGGCAACGAGGGCCACCACAGCTTGGGCTGGCCAGTGGCCCAGGCCGCGCAGCAGGCCATCGAAGGCATAGCCGCGCCAGGCCAGTTCCTCGCAGGCATTGGTGACGAGGTGGAAGAGCAGGGCGCCGCCGATGGCGGCGGCCTGCGGCGCCGCCATCGGCCGCCATTCGACGCGCAATGCCAGGGCCGACAGCAACGTCGCCGCGCCGAATAGCATGCCGCCGGCCAACAGCCCCATCCCGAGATGGACAAATGCGCGGCGCAACGGTGTGAGGCCCAGGTCAGCAATCGAGCGGCCCTCGCGGCGCAGCAGCCCATACGCCAGCGCCAGCAGCAATAGCATCACCACCAGACCCATCACCAGGGATGAACGCGGCACCATCGGAACAGGCAGCCGCTGGTAGACCGCCAGCACGAGCGGCAACGCCAGCAGCAGATAGCCCGCACTGCGCAGCGCCAGACGGCGACGGCCAGGTGTGGACAGCGCGGGGTCGGCAGCGGGCAGCATGGCCCGCGACTCTACTCAGGCCATCGCGGCGGCATCCACCACCACCCGTCCATCCAGCAGCCTGAGCGTCCGCGACGCCTGCGCGGCATGCTCCAGCGAGTGGGTCACCATCACCAGCGTCGTGCCTTCGCTATTGAGCTCGCGCAGCAGCCGCATGACCTCCGCGCCGTGGGCGCTGTCGAGGTTGCCGGTGGGCTCGTCCGCCAGCAGCAGGGCGGGTCGCGCCGCAATCGCGCGGGCGATGGCGACACGCTGCTGCTGGCCGCCACTGAGCTGGCTGGGCCGGTGGCCGGCGCGGTGGGCGATGCCCAGGCGCTCCATGACCTCGGCCACACGTTCGCGGCGGGCCTTCGCCGGCAGCCCGCCGTACTCCAGCGCCAGCGCGATGTTCTCGGCCACGTTGAGATCGTCGATGAGGTTGAAGCTCTGGAAGACGAAGCCGATGCGGCCGCGGCGCAGCGTGTTGAGCTGCTTCTCGCTCCAGCCCGCCACGTTGTGCCCGTCGAACCAGTACTCGCCGCCGCTCGGTGCGTCCAGCAGCCCGAGGATGCCCAACAGCGTGGACTTGCCGCAGCCCGAGGGGCCGGTGATGGCGAGGTATTCACCGGCCTCGATGTCGAGATCGATGCGGTCCAGCGCGGTGGTCTCGATGTCGCCGGCTTGGAAGGTCTTGGTGAGGTGGCGCAGTTTGAACATGGTTCAGTCCAGTTGCAGTGAGGTGGCCGCGGCGAAGGCGCGGTAGGGAGAGACGATGACCTGCTCGCCGGGATGCAGGCCGCCAAGGACTTCGATGACGCCGTCGGCGCGGCGGCCCAGTTGCAGCGGGCGGCGCGGGGCGTGGTGGCCGTCGGCGTCGACCACGAAGGCCCAGGCGCCGCCGGTGTCGGCGTAGAAGCCGCCGTCGCGCAGCAGCAGGGCCTGTTGCGTGTTGCCCAGCGTCAGGCGCACGTCCAGGCCCTGGCCGACCTGCAGCGGCGGCGGGTCGGCGTCGAAGGTGAGCTCGACGCTGAAGCGGCCGTCCTTCACCTGCGGGTCGATGCGGGCTACGTGCAGGTCGTACTCGCGCCCTTCGTACGCCAACGCAGCGGTGAGGCCTTCGCGCACGCGGCCGAGGTGGAACTCGTCCAGCCGCAGGTCGAGCTTGAAGCGGCCCAGGCTGTCGAGCCGCGCGATACGGATGCCGCTGCGCACGCTCTCGCCGACCTGCAGCGCCAGGCCCGTCACGCGGCCGGCCACCGGCGCGCGCACGGCCAGGCCTTCGCTGGCCGTGCGCATCGCGTCCAGCCGCTTGTTGAGGTCCGCCACGGCGCGCTGCATGGCCTGCACGGACTGCTCGCGCACGGCCAGCTCCTCGCGGCCGTCTGCCTGCTGCTGGGCGAACAGCCGCTCGGCAAGAGCGAGCTTGTCGGCCGAGTCTTCCAGCGCCGATGCCGACAGGAAGCCCTGCGCGGCCAAGCCAGCGTTGCGCTGGTGCAGGCGGCGCACGCGCTCCAGCTCGAACTGGCCTTCCGTCAACGTGCGGCGTTGCAGGGCCTGCGCTTGCATCCACGCGGCGCGCAGCGTCGAGAAGTTGGCGAGCTGCTGCGCGGCCTCGCTGGAGCGCGCCATCAGCTCCTGCGCGCGCTGGGTGCTGCTCAACGAGACCAGCAGCTGGCCGGCCTCGACGCGCTCGCCGTCCTTTACCAGCACCTGCTCGACGCGGCCGTCCTCGGTGGCATCGAGCAGCACGGACTGCAGCGGCTGGGCGATCGCACGGCCGACGACGACGTCGCGGAAGGCGCCGGGGCGCGCCGCGGCGATCTCCACGTCGGCGCGCGACACCGGCACCCCGCGCGGCCAGTAGCGGGCGAGCAGCAAAGCGACGGCCAGCATGGCCACGATCGCCAGCGCGGTCAGGCCGTAGCGCCGCGGCGCGGCCACGCGACGGTCCATCGCGGCGCCGGAGGTCAGCACGGCGGTGTTCATCCGCGCAAGGCCTGCAGGGGCCGCAGCAACAGGGCGGCGTGCAGATGGCGCGCCACCGCGACGACGGTGACGGCCGCCAGCAGCGCGATGGACGCGAGCAGCACCCACAGCGAGAACGGCCCCACCGGCGCACGTTCGACGAAGCCGGCCAGGTGGCGCTGCGACAGCCAGGCCGACAGCGGCAACGCGACGACGCAGGCGGCCCCGAGCACGCCGGCGAACTCCCGCGCCAGCAATGCAGCTACCGCACCGGGCCCGGCACCGTGCAGCTTGCGCAGCACGATCTCGCGCTCCCGGCGGCGCAGCGTGTAGGCGGCCAGCGCATAGATGCCGACGGCCGCCAGGGCCAGCGCCAGGGAGCCGGCAAAGGCAATGAGCCCGCCGAGTCGACTGTCGTCAGCCACCTTCTGCAGGACCAGGTCGCGCACGGGCAATGCCTCGATGCGCTCTCCGGGGAAGCGTTCGTTGAGCAGCGCGGTCAGTTTGCGGCGCGTGGCCTGCGGGTCGCGGCTGTGCACGCCGATGGCGCCGCCGCCGCGCTCCGCCACCACCGACAGGGCATGCGGATGCGGCGGGCTGCGCGGGCCCTCCAGGCGGATGTCGTCGATGACGGCCACGACTGTCGGCGGCTTGCCGTCGCGGTAGTTGGGTGCCACCAGCGTCTGGCCGACGGCCGCCTCGGGGCTGGCAAAGCCGAGGGCGCGCGCGGCGCTGCGGTCCAGCACGAGGCCGTTCTGCGCCGCCTCGGCCACATGGTCGGCCGACAGCCGGCCGGCCAGCACGCGCATGCCATAGACCTGCAGATAGCCGGGCGTGAAGTCCACGCCGGTGCGCAGGTTCACGGGCGCGGCGCCGGGGCGGTGGAACTCCGAGAACCAGTTCTGGAAGTCGCGGCCCGGCACGTCGTCGGCGGCGGCCACGGCAATGACTTCGGGCCAGCGGCGGACCTCCTCGATGATAGACAGGGTCTGCGCAGGCTGCGCGTCCCACGGCAGCTCGGCGCCGATGCGGTCCTGCAGCTCGAAGCCACGCGGCATTGCACCTGCATGCTGCGACTGCCACAGCACCGTCAGCGCCAGCGCGGCGAACACCGCTGCAGCGGCGAACTGCACGGTTGTCATCAGCCGGCGCATCCAGCGACTGGCAGCGCCCTCGCTGTGATTGCGCCCGGCCAGGGACTCGGCCGGCCGCACCCGCAGCGCGATCAGCGCCAGCGGCAGTGCGCTAAAGGCGGCGATGACGAGGCACAGCAGGCCCGTCAGCACCACCATGGCGAGCGACAGCACCGGCGCATCGAAGGGATGCTGCAACAGCACCGACGCCCAGGGCGCGGCCCACCAGGCCAGCAGCAACCCCAGCGCGCCCGCCAGGCCGGCCACGACGGCCGCCTCGGCAAAGAACTGCGCCGCCAGCCGGCGGGCGCTTGCGCCCAGCGACTTGCGCAGGCCGATTTCGCGCTGGCGCTTGAGCGTGCGCACGCTCCACAGGTTGACGAAGTTGATGACCGCCAACCCCAGCACTCCGGCCGCGGCCCCCGCGAGGCCGCCGAGCTGCTGGCGCCGCCGTTCGCTGCCGGCGCCGTGCAGGCCGACGTCGGCCACCGGCATGGCGCGCAGGTAGGCCGGCTTGCCGCCGCCGGTGAGGAAATCCGCCGGGAAGCCGGGCGGCACAGGCTGCTGGTCCATCAGCCGCTGGGCGAGGGCGCTGAGCTGCTCCGCCGTGGCGCCGGGCTGCAGACGCGCGAACAGCCGGCCGCTGTTCTGGTACCAGGTGTTCGATCGCGCCAGGTAGGCCTTCGCCGCCGGCGCCTGGAAGCCAGCGATGGCGTCGTAGATGAGCGGGCCGTTCAGGTTGGGCGTCGGCAGCACGGCCCTGACGGTCATCGTGTAGGGCATGGCCGGCGTGCGGCCCTCGGGGTCGGGAGGCAGAGAGATCGTGAAGCTGCGGCCGAGGGCCTGCGCGGTGCCGAAAAGCCGCTCGGCTGCGCTCTCCGTCAGGGCGATGCCTTCGGGCGAGGACATGGCCGTTCGTAGGTCCCCGGCCACCGGGCGCAGGCCCAGCAGCGTCTGCACCTCGGCATCGGCCATGGTGATGACGAGGCGCATGCTCCGAGCCTGGCCCGCGGGCTCGGAGGCCCGCGCGGGCAGGAAGGTATAGAGCACGCGGCTCATCGGTCCGACGGGGGCGCCCGTGTCGCGCAGTGCGGCGTGCAGCGGCACGCCCGGGACTTCGGCAAACCAGTCGGTGGTCTTGCCACCAGGGCCGCGCACTCGCCACTCGAAGGTGACGAGGCGTTCGCGCTCGGGCAGCCCGGCGTCCGGCCAGAGGGTGTCTTGCACGAAGCTGGCCGTCAGCAACGTCAGCGCCACGCCCAGCGCCAGCCCGGCGATGACGAGGGCGGCCGCGCCCGGTTCGGCGCGCAGCTGGCGCCAGGCGCTGCGCCAGGTGAGGAGGGTGGGCAGATTCATGCCGGGCTTTCTGCAAGACACGCGCCAGCGCTTTTTCCCGGGAAAACACATCGAAAACCCCGCGACATCGTCCGCTTCCGGACACCCCCACCGTCCGCTTCCGGACACCCGCTTCCCGCACGGCCGCCGGGCGCTTAGAGTCGCGGCCTTCCATGAGCGGCCTCCTGATCCTCGACGACGACGACGACGTGGCCTTGGCCGCGCGGCTGGCCTTGCGCCGGCTGGCGCCCGTGGCCGTGCGCCAGCAGCCGCAGGAGCTCGCGGCGGCCCTCGACGAGATCACGCCAGACGTGCTGCTGCTGGACATGAACTTCACGCCCGGCGCGAGCGACGGCGCGGCGGGGCTCGCGCTGCTGCGCGAGGTGGTGGCGCGGCGCGATGCGCCGGCCGTCATCGTCATGACGGCCTATGCCGAGGTCGAGCTGGCCGTGCAGGCGCTCAAGGCCGGCGCGGTGGACTTCATCACCAAGCCCTGGGCGAACGACCGCCTCGTCGCCTGCGTGCAGGCGGCGCTCGCCCGCCGCGCGCCCCGCGCCGGTTCCGCGGTGGCAGGCGAGCTGCTCGGCGAGTCCGCCGCGATGCAGTCGCTGCGCGCGCAGATCGCCCAGGTGGGCGCCAGCGAGGCCAGCGTGCTCATCCTCGGCGAGAACGGCGTGGGCAAGGAGCTGGTGGCGCGCGCGCTGCACCGCGCATCCCCTCGCGCGGCCGGCCCATTGCTGGCCGTGGACATGGGCTCGCTGCCCGAGGCGCTGGTGGAGAGTGAACTCTTCGGCCACCGGCGCGGCAGCTTCACCGATGCGCGCGAGTCGCGGCCGGGGCGCTTCGTCGCGGCGGCGGGCGGCACGCTGTTCCTCGACGAGATCGGCAACCTGCCGCTGGCCGGCCAGGGCAAGCTGCTGGCCGCACTGGAGCGCCGCGAGGTGACGCCTCTGGGCAGCGACAAGCCCGTGGCCGTGGACGTGCGCGTGCTGGCCGCCACCAACGTGGCCGAGGCCGAGCTGTTCGATGCGCGGCGCTTTCGGCCCGACCTGCTGTACCGCCTCAACACCGTGGTGCTGCGCGTGCCGCCACTGCGCGAGCGCGGCGCTGGCGACATCGCGCTGCTGCTGCGCCACTACCTCGCCCAGTTCGCGAAAGATCGGCAGGTCGAGCTGACGGCCGAAGCGCTGGCGCGGCTCACCGCCTACCACTGGCCCGGCAACGTGCGCGAGCTGCGCCAGGCCTGCGAGCGCGCGACGCTGCTGGCGCGTGGGCCGGTGTTCACGTTTGCCGACTTCGGTCTGCCCGAGGTGGACGCGCCTGTCGAACCCGGGCTGGACCTGGCCCGGCGCGAGCGCGAGGCCGTGCAGGCGGCGCTGGCACAGGCCGACGGCAACATCAGCCAGGCGGCCAAGCTGCTGGGCGTGAGCCGCGCAGCGCTGTACCGAAAGCTGGACAAGCATGGCCTTTGAGCGTGCCCGCGTCGCCGCGGCGGCGGCCGTGCTGGCGGCCTGCGCGGCGGCGGCCGCCACGACGCTGGAGTCACCGCGCCTGCTCGTCGCCTGCGTGCTGGCCGGCCTCGCGGCCGCGGCGTACGGATGGACGTCGCT
>JAEKLF010000140.1 GCA_019509985.1 Burkholderiales bacterium
CCGCAACACCGTGCTCGGCGCGACGGCCGGTGCCGTCGTCGGCGGCGCGCTGACCGGTTCGACGACCGGCGCTGCCGTGGGCGCCGCGGCCGGTGGCGTCATCGGCAACGAGACGTCCAAGCGCCGCCCGAACTGAGGGCCGCATGAATGACATCCGCCGGCCTGCAAGCCGGCGGATGCCGCTGAGGCGTCGCCGACGCCTCAGAACTTGTAGCGCGCCTCCAGGTAGTACTGGCGACCCGACGCATCGAGCTTCTGCTGCTCCAGCTCGCTGTAGCGGTACTGGGCGCGTGCCGGGTTGGTCAGGTTGGTGGCACTGAAGGCAAGCTGCAACTCCGGCGTGACGTTGTAGTTCGCCGAAAACGCGACGTTGGACACCGGTGCGGCGATCGTCGGCGCGACTGGCATCACGACGCCGTTGATCACCGAGTTGCCCTGGCTGTTCGTCGTCGGCGACGGCGCGGTCGTGCTGGACACGTACTTGCTGCGGTAGTTGTAGACCAGCCGGACGCTGAAGGTGTCGTTCTCGAAATAGCCGCCCAGGTTGGCGGCGTACTTCGAGGCTCCCACCATCGGACGGCCGTCGGCCACGCGGGTCGAGGCCACGCTGGCATTGGATTCGAAGCCGAAGCCGCCGCCGATGGGCTGCGTGTAGGCCACTTCGATGCCGCGGATGCGTGCCTTCTGTTGCGCGGACGTGTTGATGAAATAGGTCTTCACCGTGTTCGTCAGCGGGTCCAGCAGCTGGACCGTCGAGTCCTGCTTGATGGCACCGGTCTTCGGGTAGCCGTCGATGTGGGACGTGAAGGCGCTCACCGAAACCATCGCACGGCGCGCGAAGTACCAGGCCAGCGACAGGTCGAAGTTGCGTGACGTCAGCGGCTTCAGGTCCGGGTTGGGGCCGGAGACCGTGCAGCCGCCTTCGCCGCAGCTCTGGCCGGTGAAGTTGGCGCCGTACAGGTTGTAGTTCTGGCGTCCGATGGTTTCGCTCAGGCCCAGGCGGCCCACCCAGTCCTTGGCCGGCTCCCAGCGCACGTTCAGGCTGGGCAGGATGTTGTCGAAGTTCTTGTGCGAGGCCTTCTTGTAGTAGGCGGTGCCGGCCAGCGGGTTCCAAGCGACGCCGTCGAAGTAGGTCGAGCCATCGCCGGAGCTGTTGATCGCGTCGGGGACCGCCGCGCAGGGCGTGATGGGCTTGCCGGGTTCGATCTTGGGGCAGACCGAGGTCGGAACCGGCGTGGGAATCAGCGCATCCACCTCGGTGCGCACCAGCCGGAAGCCGACGTTGCCGCTCAGCATGTTGTTGGCCGTCTCAAAGTTCTGCATCACATACAGCGCGCGCTGGCGCTCGCGCACGTCGATCTCGGTGCTGACCAGGCGCTCGAACTCCGGCGTCGTCTGCTTGACCTGGCCGTTGAAGTAGTCGGTCAGCACCTGGCGCGGGAAATAGAAGCCCGCGCTCTCGAAGTTGCCGCCCAGCGCCTGGCCGAAGTCGCCTGGGTAGGCGGCCGCCAGCGCCGGGTCCGGCGCCGTGTAGGTGGCCGAGTGCATCGCCTTGGCCGAGCGGCCGAACTGGCGATGGTGGTCGGACTGGCGCACGCCGAACTGCATCGAGGTGAAGGGGCCGCCTTCCTGCTGGTATTCGCCGTCCAGCGCCAGGCTGTGCTCGGCGTCGACCGCGTTGTAGCGGTTCACCGCGCTGCGCGAGTCGAGCTTGTAGCCGGCGCCGTTGGCGTCCAGCGAGGGCAGGGTCGCGCTGCCGGCACCGATGGTGTGGAAGTCGGGCGCCGTGCGCAGGCCGTTGAAGGCGTAGGACACGCCGGTGCCGTAGCGGGCGTAGGTCAGGCCGCGATCCGCCTCGGTGTGGCCGACACCGCGCGTCGTGCTGAACAGGCCCTTGACCTTGAGCTTGTCGCTGAGCTGCAGCGTGGCGTCCAGGTCCAGGAAGCCGCTGCTGGCGCTGGCGCCGCTGCGGTAGAAGCCCTCGGAGTTGCCGATGTACTGCGGCGTCGTGCCCGTGGGGAAGACGATGTCGGCGCTCTTGAGCACCTTCAGGTGGTCGCCGTAGATGGTCGTCTCGTCGACGATGACCGGGTTCTTGATCTGCGCGTAGACGCGCTGGCCGTTCGAGTTCGTGAAGCCGGGTGTGGCCAGCGCCGCGTCGCCCAGGCCGCGCAGCATGCTGTTGATGCCGCCCATCGTCGCGCGGCCGAAGTTGTCGGCCTTCATCTTGGAATAGAAGCCCGTGAGGCCGACGTTCAGCTTGTCGTTGACCTGGCTTTCGACCGAGAACATGCCGCCCTTGCGGTCCCGCACGCCCTCGACGAACTCCAGCGCCATGCTGCCGGGCAGGCGCACGCCGTTCAGGTCGGCGGCCTTGTAGCCGGTGCCGGCCAGCGAGGCGTCGGTGATGCCCAGCATCGTCGTCGTGTTGATGACGTCCCAACCGGAATTGCCGCCGTAGGCCAGGCGCGAGACGGAGTCGCGGCGCACGTAGCGCTTCTCGGCGAACAGCTGGCCGATTACGCCCAGCGTGTTGCTGTCGTTTTTCCAGTTCATGCTGGCGTTCAGCTGCGGGCTGGTCTTGGCCGGCAGGTCCGCGTAGACGCCGCCGACGGACAGCAGGCCGCCGAGCTTCTTCGCCTCCTTCAACGGGCGGCGCGTCGTCACGTTGATCGTGCCGGTGAGGCCGCCGTCGACGATATCGGCCTGTGAGGTCTTGTAGACGGTCGCCTCGTTCAGCACCGAGGACGGCATCAGGCTCAGGCTGGTCGAGCGTGTGCTGGAGGCTTGGTCGGCCAGATACCAGTCGGCAGAGCTGACCGAGTGGCCGTTGAAAAGGATCAGCGACATGTCGGCGTTGGTGCCGCGCATCGATACCTTTTCGGCCTCGTCGTAGTCGGTGCGCACCGCCACGCCGACGACGCGCTGCAGCGAGTCGGCCAGGTTCTTGTCGGGCATCTTGCCCACGTCCACCGCGGTGATGACGTCCACGTTGGCCGAGGCGTCGCGCTTCATCGCGAGGGCCTTCTCGGTCGACGCGCGAAAGCCCGTGACGACGACGGCCTCCAGCGCCTGCGTTTGCGCCTTCGGCTTGACCGCGTCGGCCGCCGGCTGCTGCTGCGCCAGCGCGCCGCCTTGCAGCAGCACCAGCAGGCCGGCGAGGCCGAGGCTGACCGGGGTGGGCTTGAACTTCATCGCTTCATCTCCGCAGGTTGCTCAATGCAAAGATTCTTGCGAGGCATGCTCGAGCCAGGGGCGGGGCCGGCCCGCGAAGTCGGCGTCGTAACAACACTCAGAACATGACGGAATGGCTCAATGGCATGCGCCGCGGTTATGCCCGCCGCGAGTCACGTCAGACAACGTGGCAGGCCACGCGCCGGCCGTCCACCTCGCGCAGCTGCGGCACCTCGGCAATGCAGCGCGGCACGGCCAGCGGGCAGCGCTTGTGAAAGGTGCAGCCACTGGGGGGTTGAAGCGGGCTGGGCAGCTCGCCGTGGATGACGATGCGCTCGCGCCGGTCGGCCTTGCGCAGCGCCGGCGTGGCGCTCATCAGAGCGCGCGTGTAGGGGTGCAGCGGCGCGGCGAACAGGCGCTTCTTCTCGCCGATCTCCACGGCCGCGCCCAGGTACATCACCATGACCTCGTCGGCCACATGCTCGACGACGCTGAGGTTGTGCGAGATGAACACATAGCCGGTGCCGAACTCGTCCTGCAGGTCCATGAACAGGTTCAGGATCTGCGCCTGGATGGACACGTCCAGCGCGCTGACCGGCTCGTCGGCGACGACGATGCCGGGGTTCAGGATCATGGCCCGCGCGATGGCGATGCGCTGGCGCTGGCCGCCCGAGAACATGTGCGGATAACGGCGCAGATGTTCGGGCCGCAGTCCCACCTTGGCCGCCAGTGCCTCGACGCGCTCCTTGCGCTCGGCTGCGCTCAGCGGCGCGTTGATCAGCAGCGGCTCCGCCAGCGTCGTCGCGACGGTCTTGCGCGGATTCAGCGACGCGAACGGGTTCTGGAACACCATCTGCACGCGTTGGCGCAGTCGCTTCAGCGTCGCCTTGTCGGCGCTGGCGGCATCAGTGCCATCGATCTTCAGCGAGCCGCGCGTCGGCGGCTCGATCAGCGTCAGCTGCCGCGCCAGCGTGCTCTTGCCGCAGCCGGATTCGCCAACGACGGCCAGCGTCTTCTTGGCGGCAAGCGTGAAGCTGACGCCCGCCAGCGCCTTCACGGTCGCCTTGGGGCGGAACAAGCCACGGCTCACCGTGTAGTGCCTGGCCAGGTCCTGTGCGTCCAGCAGCAGCTCAGACATGCGCTGCCTCCTCGACCGGGAAGAAGCAGCGCACGCCCCCCTCCAGTGCCGGCCGCTCGGCCACGCAGCGCGACTGCATGCGCGGGCAGCGCGGCGACAGCAGGCAACCCGCAGGCCGGTCCAGTGCGCCGGGCACGATGCCGGGCAGGGCGGACAGCCGGGTCGCGCCCTTGTTGTGCTCGGGGATGGCCGCCAGCAAGGCGTTGGTGTACGGGTGGCGTGGCGCGTCGAAAAGATCGGGCACCGGGCCGGTCTCGACGATCTGGCCGGCGTACATGACGGCAATCCGCTGGGCCATCTCGGCCACGATGGCCAGGTCGTGCGTGATCATGATCAGCCCCATGCCCTGCTCGCGCTGCAGCTTCAGCAGCAGCGCCATGATCTGGGCCTGGATGGTCACGTCCAGCGCGGTGGTCGGCTCGTCGGCGATCAGCAGCTTCGGCCCGCAGGCGATGGCCATCGCGATCATCACGCGCTGGTTCATGCCGCCGGACAGCTGGTGCGGGTAGGCGTTCGCGCGGTTGGCGGCGTCCGGGATCTCGACAAGGTCCAGCAGCTCGATGACGCGCTGCTTCACCGCGCGCCCCTTCATCCCCAGATGCGCCTTCAGCACCTCGGCGATCTGCGCGCCGACGGTGTAGCTGGGGTTCAGGCTGCTCAGCGCGTCCTGGAACACCATGGCGACGTCGCGGCCGATCAGTGCGCGGCGCTCCTGGGCCGAGAGTTTCAGCAAGTCGCGGCCCTGGAACTCGATGGTGTCGGCCGTGACCTTGCCAGGCGCGTCGACGAGGCCCATCAGCGCCAGCATGGTCACCGACTTGCCGGAGCCCGACTCGCCGACGATGCCCAGCAGCTCGCCCTTGTCCAGCGTCAGGTCGACGCCATCGACGGCGGGGAAGTTGCCGAAGTGGACGTGGAGGTTCTTGATGGTGAGGAGGCTCATCGGTGCTTTGGCTTGGTGGCCAGGCCCAGCCGGGAGTTCGCCCCGGCGGGCGACCTACTTTCTGAGCGACCAGAAAGTAGGCAAAGAGTCGCCCCTGACCGCGCCGCCCTTCGCTGCGCTGCGGGTGCCCTGCGGTGCTCGGTCGTCGAGGCCCCGCGCAAAACTCGCGCCGCTACGCTCTGCTCAAACAGTTGCGCGGAGTCAGTTCTTGAAGCGCGCTTCGCGCGCGGCCTCAACGCCCTGCGCTCCTCGGCGGCGCTAAAAGGGGGCTGAAGGAACAGCCCGGTGACGGCGGGCTTTCGGGCTTGGCTGTTGGCTGCTGGCTGTTTGGGGCCTCCCCTTTTAAACCGCCGAGAAGCGCGGAAGCCCGGGGCGCAAACGCAGCACGCTTCAAGAACTGACTCGCGACGCCTGTTTGAACGGAGCGTAGCGAAGTGAGTTCGGCGCGGCCTCGGTTTTCGAGCATCGCAGGGAACCCCGACAGGGGCGGTTTTGCAGGGGAGAGCTTTTTGCCTACTTTTTGGCGGCGCAAAAAGTAGGTCGCCCGCCGGGGCGAACTCCCGGCTGGGCCTGGCCACAAAGACACCGTAACGAGAAGCGCCCATCACGCCACCTTCTTCAATCTCGGATCCAGCGCATCCCTCAACCCATCCCCCATCAGGTTGATGGCCAGCACCGTCACCAGAATCGTCAGCCCCGGCAGCGTGACGACCCACGACGCCCGCGTGATGTAGTCCCGCGCCGCCGACAGCATGGTTCCCCACTCCGGCGTGGGTGCCTGAACACCCAGGCCTAGGAAGCCCAGGCCGGCGGTTTCGAGGATCGCCGATGAAAAGCTCAACGTCGCATTGACGATCAGCGGCGCCATGCAGTTGGGCAGCACGGTGATGAACATCAGCCGCCACACATTGGCGCCCGCCACGCGGCTGGCCGTCACGTAGTCGCGCCCGATCTCCCCCAACGCCGCCGCACGCGTCAGCCGCACATAGCCGGGCAGCGCGCCGATGGCGATGGCGATGACGGTGTTGACCAGACCGGGGCCGAGGATGGTGATGACGCAGATGGCCAGCAGCAGAGCCGGCAGCGCCAGCACGATGTCCATCACGCGCATGATGGCGGGCGACAGCCAGCGCTGGAAGAAGGCCGCCAACAGGCCCAGCAGCACGCCGGGCATGAGGGACATGACGACGGCGGCCAGGCCGATGCCCAGCGACACGCGGCCGCCATGCAGCAGCCGGCTCAGCATGTCGCGGCCCAGCTCGTCTGTGCCGAGCAGGAAGCGCGTGTTGCCGCCTTCGGCCCAGATGGGCGGCGTCAGCATGAAGTCGCGGTATTGCTCGATGGGGTCGTGTGGGGCGATCAGCGGCGCAAACAGCGATGCGAGCGCGATGACGGCGAAGACGATCAGCGCGACCAGGGCGCCGCGGTTGGCGGCAAAGCCTTGCCAGAACTCGCGCAGGGGGCCTGGCGGCTCGATGGCGCCTTGAACGGCGGCCGAGGGCGCTAGATTCGCCATGCCCGGTACCTCGGATTGGCCACGAAGCTGTCGGGAACGATCTCGCCTTGCGCATCGACTTTCCATGCGCCGCGAATAGCTTCAGGCGGTACAGCTTCGTTGTCAGCGATATCACCTCGGATTACATAGACATATCCGTTCGGGTGGCGCTTCGCTTCGTTTCGCATCTCCTCGGTGGGCTGCATCCGTTTGAGGTCGTCGTCGGTGCTCATCCAGGGTCCTTCAATGTCCGCCGCCTCGAATCCGCGGATTCACCACCCCATACAGCACATCCACGATCAGGTTCACGCCGATGAAGGTCAGCGCCGAGATCAGGATGCCGGCCTGCACGACCGGATAGTCGCGCCGGCCGATGGAGTCGATCAACCATTTGCCGATGCCCGGCCACGAGAAGATCGTTTCCGTCAAAACTGCACCCGCCAAAAGGCTGCCGGTCTGCAGGCCCACCACCGTCAGCACCGGGATCAGCGCATTGCGCAGCGCGTGCACGACGACCACACGCGTGGGCGACAAGCCCTTGGCGCGCGCGGTGCGCACATAGTCCTCGCGCAGCACTTCGAGCATCGACGAGCGCGTCATGCGCGCCACCACCGCCAGCGTGCTCGTGCCCAGCACCAGCGCCGGCAGCACGAGGTGGCTCAACGCCGACTTGAACGCGCCGTCCTCGCCGCTCAGCCACGCGTCGATGAGCATGAAGCCGGTCACGCGGTCGGGGTCGAACTCGATGCCTATGCGGCCCGACACCGGCGTCCAGCCGAGGCCGACGGAGAAGTACATGATGAGGATCAGCCCCCACCAGAACACCGGCATGGAATAGCCCACCGTGGCCAGGCCCATGACGCCCTGGTCCAGCAGCGAACCGCGCTTGAGCCCCGCGCTGACGCCCAGCAGCAGGCCGAAGCCGACCGCGAAGATCAGCGCCGCCGTGGCCAGCTCGACGGTGGCCGGGAACAGCGCCGCAAACTCCTTGCTGACCGGCTCACGGCTGACCAGGCTCTGGCCCAGGTCGCCGTGCAACAGCTTGCCGACGTAGTCCGCGTACTGCACGGGCAGCGGCTGGTCCAGGCCCATGCGCTTGACCAGGGCGGCATGCGCCTCTGGGTCCAGCCGGCGCTCGCCCATCATGACCTCGATGGGGTCGCCGGGCACGAGGCGGATCAGGCCGAAGGCGACCAGCGTGATGCCGATCAGCGTCGGCACCAGCGTGGCCAGGCGTTTGAGCAGGAAGGCGAGCATCCGGGAAGAGGCGAGTGCGGTTACCAGCGCGACGTGTACGGGCGCGTCTCGGTGTCCGACGCGCCGGCCACGCGCATCGCGCTGGGCGTCGAGGCCACCTCGATCAGCGCGGCCGTCTCGGCGTCGGGCGTGCCGGAGATGTCGCGCGGCCGGTACTTCATCTGGAAGGTGGAGATGACCTCCTTGGTCACCACGTCCAGCTGCCCCGTGCGCGAGATGTTGTAGCCGATGCGGCTCAAGCGCTCCTGCAGCCAGGCAATATCGCGCGGCGCGACCTCGTGCTCCAGCGTCTTCAGCAGCACCAGCGGGCCGTCGGGCCAGGGGATGAGGCCGGCGCCGGCCAATTGCTTCCACGGGAACAGCGGGCCGGGGTCCTGCTTGCGGCCCGGGGCGATGTCGGCGTGGCCGATGATGCGTTCGGGCTTGACCTGGTGGCGCTTCTGGATGTCGCGCACCAGCGCGATGACCTCGTCGATCTGGGCCTGCGGGAAGGGCGCGTAGACGCGGCCGGCCGCCGAGTCGACGAAGCCGGGGTTGACGATCTCGATGCCGATGGAGGCCGAGTTCAGGTTGGTGTTGCCGGCCCAGAAGCTGGCACCCGCGTGCCAGGCGCGGCGGTTCTCGTCGACCAGCGCGTAGCTGGCCACGGGGTTGTCGCGCACCAGGTAGTGGGCAGAGACCTGGCCACCGGTCGTCAGCACCTTCAGCGACTTCTCCCAGTCGATGACGGTGTAGTGCAGCACGATGTACAGCGCCCGGCTGTCCTGGTTCTGCGACGTGTAGCTGCGGTCGATGTTCGGCGGGCGCACGACGATGGCCGGCGCGCCCGAGGTGGTGGGCGACGTCGTGCCGGGCGGCATGGTGGGCGCCGGCGTGGCGGCGGGCGGCGTGGGCACGCTGGCGCAGGCGCTGAGCAGCAGGGCCAGGGTGGCGGCGAGGACGCGGGCGGACGGGGACATGCGGCGGGGGCGGCGGGGGTGGGCTAGGCCGGATTGTTGCAGCGCACCCGCGCCGCTGGCTCCGGGTGAGCCCGCGGGGGCCATGTCGGAGGGCCATGCGGGTATGAGCGCAGGTGATGGAGCCCGCGACCCCGCCAGAATCCGCGGCATGAGCTACACCTTGCTGCACGCCACGCCCACGGGCGAAATCTATCGCCATCTGCGCGTGGCCTCGGGTCTCAGCCCCAAGTCGGCCGAGGCCGCAGCGCGCGGCCTACCGGCCACGCTGTTCGCGGTGCAGGTGTTGCACGAAGGCGAGGCGGTGGGCATGGGCCGCGTCATCGGCGACGGCGGCACGGCCTTCCAGGTCGTCGACATTGCCGTGATGCCCGAGCACCAGGGCCGCGGCCTGGGCAAGCGCGTCATGGCCGAGATCGCCGCCTGGCTGCAGGCCAACGTGCCCGAGAGCGGCTACGTGAGCCTGCTGGCCGACGTGCCGGCCGATGCGCTCTACGGCCAGTTCGGCTTCGTGCCCACCGCGCCGCGCACGGTGGGCATGGCGTGGAAGCGGGCCGGCGTGAAGCGCTGGCTCGCCACGCTCGCGCTGGCCGCCGCGTCGGCGCTGGCTCCCGCCAAGACGTTGACCGTCTGCACCGAGGCCAGCCCCGACGGCTTCGACTACTCGCTCTTCCACGCCAACTCCACGGCCGATGCGTCGTCCGAGGCGCTCTACAACCGCCTCGTCGAGTTCGAGCCCGGCACGACGAAGCTGGTGCCGGCACTGGCCGAGCGCTGGGATCTCAGCGCCGACGGCAAGACCTACACCTTCCACCTGCGCGCCGGCGTGGCCTTCCACACCACCCCCTGGTTCAAGCCGACGCGGCCGCTGACGGCCGACGACGTCGTCTACAGCTTCATGCGCCAGCTCGACCCCCGGCATCCCTGGCATGGCCAGCCGCGCCAGGGCTGGTATTACGCCAGCGCGATGCAGTTGAGCGAGCTGGTCAAGGCCGTCACCGCGGTGGATGCGCGTACGGTGCGCATCGAGCTGACTCGGCCCGAGGCGCCCTTGTTGGCTGACCTGGCCATGGGCTTCCTCAGCGTGCTGTCCGCCGAGTACGCTGAAGCGCTGCAGGCCGCCGGTCGCATGGAGGACATGAACCTCAAGCCTGTCGGCACCGGGGCCTTCGTGTTCCGCAGCTATGTGAAGGACGCTGTCGTGCGCTTCGACGCCCACCCCGGCTACTTCCGCGGCAAGGTGGCGCTGGACAAGCTGATCTTCTCGATCTCTCCCGACCCGGCCACGCGGCTGCAGCGGCTCAAGGCCGGCGAATGCGACATTGCCCTCTACCCCATGCCGCAGGCCTGGGACGAGATCCGCCGCGACGCCAGGCTCAAGCTGCTGACCGGCCCTGGCCTGGTCACCGGCTTCGTCGCGCTGAACGTGGAGCACAAGCCGCTGGACGACCGCCGCGTGCGCCAGGCGCTCAGCCTCGCCACCGACCGCGGATCGATAGCGCGCGCCGTCTATGCCGGCGCGGCCAGCCCGGCCGGCAACCCCTACCCGCCGTCGCAGTGGAGCTACGACGCCAATGCCGGCCCGGCGCCGCAGGACCTGGCCAAGGCGCGCGATCTGCTCAAGGCTGCGGGGCTGGCCAACGGCTTTGCGCTCAAGCTGTGGATACGCGCCGGCGCCGGCGCCACCAACCCCAACCCCCGAGCCACGGCCGAGCTGCTGCAGGCCGACTGGGCGCGCATCGGCGTCAAGGTCGACATCGTCACGCTGGAGTTCGGTGAGCTGCTCAAGCGCACCCGCGCCGGCGAGCACGACGCGACGCTGCTGGCCTGGGCCTCGGACAACGGCGACCCCGACAACTTCCTGACCCCCAACTTCGCCTGCGCGGCCGTGGCCGGCGGCAGCAATGTGGCGCGCTGGTGCCGCAAGGACTTCGACGCGCTGCTGGCCGAGGCGCGGCAGACGGCCGACATGGCCAGGCGCGAGGCCCTGTACCGCCGCGCCCAGGCCATCTACCGCGACGACGCGCCCTGGGTGCCGCTGGTCTACCCGACGACGGCCATTGCCACCGGCAAGCGCGTCGTCGGCATGAAGGTCAGCCCGTTCGGGCTCAACAACTACGCCAACGTGGACGTGAAATGAAGATCGCCGACATGAACTGGATGCAGGTCGAGGCCTACCTGAAGGCCGACGACCGCTGCCTGCTGCCCATCGGCTGCACCGAGCAGCACGCCTACCTGAGCTTGGCAGTCGACGCCATCCTGGCCGAACGCGTCGCGGTCGAGGCGGCCGAGCCGCTGGGCGTGCCGGTGTTCCCGGTGCTGCCCTTCGGCATCACGCCCAGCTTCATGGCCTACCCCGGCACGGTCACGCTGAAGGTCGAGACCATGGTGCGCGTTGTGCACGACCTGCTGGACAGCCTGGACCACCAGGGCTTTCGGCGCATCCTCATCGTCAACGGCCACGGCGGCAACCAGCCCGTCGCCGCGGCCATTGCCGAGTGGATGGCCGCCCACCCACGCACCCGGGTGCGCATGCACAACTGGTGGAACGCGCCACGCACGCTGGCCCACGTGAAGGCCATCGACCCGCAATCGGCTCACGCCTCGTGGATGGAAAACCTGCCGTGGACGCGCCTGGCCGGCGTCACCCAGCCCGAGGGACGCAAGCCGCCAGTGGACTACCAGCGCTACGCCGTACTGCCGCCCGAGGCCGCGCGCGAGCTGGCTGGCGACGGCAACTTCGGCGGCGCCTACGAGAGGCCCGACGTGGAGGTGCTGGCCATGTGGCGCATCGCCGTCGAGGAGACGCGGGCGCTGATCGAAGGGCCGTGGGCCTGAGCCCTCATCCGCCGCGCAGCTGCGGCAGGCGCTGCAGCTCCCGCCGCGACTCGGGCTCGGCCACGTAGCGCTGCAGCGCGGCCAGCAGTACGGGTGCGTCGATGCCGTAGACCGTGCTCATGATGGCGAAATCGGCGCCGAAGCTGCCACGCGAACGGGCCATCTGCCTGGACAGCCGAGGGCGGTGCGCCGCGGGCTGCACGGTGATGGCCTCGGGGTCGACGGACACGAGCACGATGGGGTTGTTGTTCATG
The DNA here is from genome assembly GCA_019509985.1 of Burkholderiales bacterium. Taxonomy (GTDB): domain Bacteria; phylum Pseudomonadota; class Gammaproteobacteria; order Burkholderiales; family Burkholderiaceae_C; genus Pelomonas. The sequence continues at coordinate 12,056 of JAEKLF010000140.1, forward strand.
TCGGTGCGCGCCAGGCCGGTGATGGCCTGCCAGGGCACGACGGCCTTGCCGTGGCGGTCGCCGAAGGTGATGCCACTGGGGTCGAACTGGATGTAGGCCGTGTACAGCAGGCCCGCCGCGAGGCCGGCCAGCATGACCCCGCCGACGACGACGAGCAGCCAGCCGATGCCCACCTGCACCGCGTCGGTGATGAAGGCCACCTGGAGGGCGCCGAGGATCAGCAGCGCGCCGCCCAGCAAGGCCATGCGAGTGCGGGACTGCCGGATGGGTACGCCGCCCGCGACCGAGGCCGTCAGCGCCACCAGCTTGCGGGCCCGGCGCTTGCGCAGGATGACGCTGACGGCATGCGCGAAGCACAGGCCGAAGAACGCCAGCGTGACGATGCCGGTCTTGAAGTCGTTGCGCAGCATCAGCAGGCCGCCCAGCGTGAACAGCCCGCCGATGACGGCGAGCGCCCAATCCTGCAGCGTGATCTTGTCGAGTCGGGATGCGGTGTCCTGAGCCATGGGCCGCATCATCTCCGAGCTCAGCCCGGCACCGGCGGCAGCTCCGGCGCGTCCAATCCCTCGAAGGGATCGGCCCAGGCCGGCAGCGCCATCAGCCTGGCATGCCAGGCCGCCAGGGCCGGGTAGTCGGCCAGCGGCAGGCGGGCCACGTCGTTGAAGGGCAGGAAGACGGCCATGCGGAAGTCGGCATAGCTCAGGCCGCTGGCCAGCAGCCAGTCGCGCCCGCTCAGGTGCGCGTCCAGGATGGCGGCGCAGTCGTGGAAGCGTGCCAGGCCGCGTGCCACCAGGTCCTCGTCCAGCGCGCCCAGGCTGTAGCGCAGCTTGGTGCCGCGCTCGAAATGCACCATGTCGCAGGCCTGCATGAAGTTGTCGCGGCTCCAGCTGACCCAGCGGATCATGTCCGGCAGTTCCGCGCCCGTGCGCCAGAACTCCGAACCCACCAGCTGCGACAGCCGGCAGGCGATGGCGTCGGCCTCGAACAGCGAGCCGCCGGCCTCGGCCAGGATGGGCAGGCGCAGCGAGGGGTTGAGGTGGCGGTATTTGTCGGCCTGGCCCGGCGCCAGCGGCGCGGCGAACTCGTAGACGACCGGCGCGTTCAGATGCCGGGCGGCGGCCACCGCGAGGCGCGGGTTGGGGTTGCGCGAGAAATGGAGGATGGGGGTCATGGGTGAGGCCTCAGCGGCGGTGCGCCGCGATGAAGTCACGATAAGCCAGCGCCGAGTCCTTGGCCGTGCGCCGCTGGGTCGCGTAGTCCACATGAACGAGGCCGAAGCGCTGCGTGTAGCCGCGGCCCCATTCGAAGTTGTCCATGAAGCTCCAGACCAAGTAGGCGTCCAGCGGCACGCCTTCGGCCAGCGCGCGGGCGCAGGCGCCCAGGTGGCCGGCGAGGTAGTTCACGCGGGCCGTGTCGCGGCAGCGGCCGTCGGCGTCGACGACATCCGGCTCGGCGGCGCCGTTCTCGGCGATGTAGATGGCCTTCGGCGCGTAGTCGCGCTGCAGGCGCGTCAGCATCAGGTGCAGGCCCTCGGGCCAGTCCTCCCACTCCATCGTCGAGTAGTGGGCACCGGGCACGCGCTGTTCGGCGGCGTGCGGGTAGCGGGTCTCGGGCGCGTGCAGCACATGGCCGCGCGTGTAGTAGTTGATGCCGAGGTGATCGATCGGCTGCGAGATCAGCGCCAGGTCGTCGGCGCCGATGCCGGGCATGACGGCGGCGTAGTCGGCGGCGATGTCTTCGGGGTAGCGACCCTTGAAGATCGGGTCGAGGAACCAGCGGTTGAAGACGCCATCGGCGCGCCGCACGGCGGCCTCGTGCTCGGCGCCAGGCGCGGCCGCTGTGAAGGGCTTCACGTCCAGCACGATGCCCAGCGACGCGCCGGGCCGCTCGGCACGCAGCGCCTGCACCGCGCGGCCATGGGCCAGCAGCAGGTGGTGCGCGGCCTTCAGCGTGGCGGCGAGGTCCGTCCAGCCCGGTGCGTGGCGGCCTTCCAGGTGGCCGACATAGGCGCTGCAGCGCGGCTCGTTGAGCGTGGCCCAGCGCGCCACGCGGTCGCCGAGCCGCCGCATGACCTGCACCGAAAACTCGGCAAAGGCCTCGGCCGTCTCGCGCACCTGCCAGCCACCTGCATCGGCCAACGGCTGCGGCAGATCCCAGTGGTAGAGCGTCGCGTAGGGCGTGATGCCGCGCGCCAGCAGGCCGTCGACGAGGCGTTCGTAGAAGTCCAGGCCCGCCGGGTTGAGTCGCCCGCGCCCTTCGGGCAGCACGCGCGGCCAGGCGACGGAGAAGCGGTAGGCCTCGAGGCCCAGGCCCTGCATCAGGTCCAGATCCTCGGCCCAGCGGTGGTAGTGGTCGCAGGCGATGTCGCCCGTGCTCGCGTCGCGGATGAGGCCGGGCGTGTGGGCGAAGGTGTCCCACCAGCTGGGGCCGCGGCCGTCCTCGGCGACGGCGCCTTCGATCTGGTAGGCCGACGTGGCGGCGCCGAACTTGAAGCCGGGCGGGAAGGCGGCGGGGTCGGGGAAGGCGGTCATGGCAGCGGCCTTGCAGTGGCAGCGTTGTCAACGGCGGCCGTGAGTGTCTGCAAATGGGCGCTCGGCCACAAGCCGGGCGGGTGACAAATGGGTTTCAGCGCCGCCGCGCGGGCGCCTTTCTGGCTGCGGGTCGGAGGGCCTTGTCGGCGGGGCCTTCGATGGCCAGCAGCGGCGCAAGCGCGGCCAGCGTGTCGAGCTGGCTCAGCAGGCGCTGCAGATAGTCGGGCGACAAACCTTGCAGCTGCTGCAATGCGCGGCTCACCAGCGCCTGGCTGTTCAGCGGCCCGAGGTGATCGGGCACGGGCGCGCTGACCTCGGCCATGCGCCGCGACAGGCGCAACGCGCTCCAGGTGCGGCGGTGCGCCTGCACGTTGCGCAGCTCGGGGCCGGCGCCGGCCTGCAGGTACGCGACGAGCTCGGTCAGTGGGCTTGGCGCGTTCGCAGTCGGCGCCGTGGGTGGGGCGGACGGCTCAGCCTGCGCGCGCCGCAGCAGCGCCTGCACCAGCCGCTCACGCAGGGCGCCCGCCGGCTGTGCGGCCGCGCGCCGCGCCAGCGCCTCCAGCACGCGGCGGCGCACCGGATCGGTCGGAGCCTGGGCGCTGACCCAGGCCACCGGGTCGTCCAGCGCGGCCATCACGGCGCAGACGCGGCGGCGCGCTTCGGGCGCGGCGTCGGGGCAATTTCCACACGCCGGTTCAGCGCGCGGCCGGCCGCGTCGTCGTTGGAGGCCACCGGCTGCTGCGGCCCGAAGGCGGCGGCGAACACCGCGTCGGGCGGCAGGCCTTCGGCCATCAAGGTTCGCGTGACCGTCAGCGCCCGCTGCGCCGACAGCTCCCAGTTGTCACTGTATTTCGGCGCGCCCTTGCCGCCGATCAGGCCGCGATCGTCGGTGAAGCCGCTGACCATCAGGATCTCGTCGCGCTGCGCGAGGTAGGTGCGCAGCGGCACGGCCAGGCTCTTGATCAGCGCCCGGCCGTCGGCGTGCAGCTGGTCCGAGCCGGTGGCGAACAGTACCGCGCCGCTGATGCCGATGCGGCCTTCGACCAGCGTGATGCGTCCGTCGGCCAGCGGCCCCGCCAGCGCGCGCTCCAGCGCCTCGCGGCGGGCCTGCTCGGCCTGGCGCTGCTGCACCTCGGCCTCCAGCTTGTTGGCCAGGTCCAGCTGGCCCACCAGCGCCGCACCCAGCACCAGCACGAAGGCACCGAGCACGCCGGCCATCAGGTCACCGAAGGCGGCCCAGGCGGGCGCGCCAACGCCTTCCTGTTCAATCTCCAGCGGCTCATCCATTCGCAGCGGCTCCCTGCAGCGCGTCCAGCACCTGCTTCTGCGAGCCCAGGCACAGGTCGATGACCTCGCGCGCCTGCGCCACGTAGTAGCCCAGCTGCTCGTCGCTGCGCGTCATGGCGCCGGCCAGGCGCTCTTCCAGCGCGGCCAGGTGCTGCACCAGCTGCGCGTTCGCGCCCTGGAACTGCTCGACCGCGGCAGCAAAGCCCTCGCCCAGACTGCCCATCTCGGCGGCGCTGGCGGCCAGCGTCGTGGCGGCGTCGGCCAGCGTCTGGCCGGTGGCGTCGGCCTGGGCCGTGAAGCGCTGGCCCAGTGATTCCAGCTGCGTGGCCGAACTGCCGACCAGCGCGTCGATGGCTGCGCGCTGCTCGCCCGCCGCCTGCTGCAGCGCGGCCAGCAGCGTCGCGACCGTCTGCATCAGCTCGGCACGTTCGGCCAGGGCCGCGCGGTCCTGCGCCTGGCTTTGCGCCAGCTGCTCGCGCAGCGCGGCGACCACCTCCACGGCCGCGCGCGGCGCCTCGCCGGCGGCCCGCAGCAGCGCGCCGGCTTCGCTCAGCGTCGCCTGCGCCTGGGCCTGGCCCTGGGCGACGAGCTCGCGCGTGTGGCTCAGCAGGCCGTCGGCCAGCTGCTGCTGTTGCGCGAGCTGGCTGGCGCCTGCGGCCTGGAGTTCGGCGCGCCAGGCGGCCAGGCGCTCGGCGTCACCGCTGGCATGGGCCGCCTGCAGGCGGGTGTGCGCGTCGGCCAGCGCGGCGACGGCGGCCTGCGTCTGCGCGGCAAAGCCGGCGGTCAGCTCGGTCAGGGCGTTCTGGGCGCGCTCGCCGCTGGCGGCCAGCAGCTGCTGGGCGGCCTCGCGCTGGGCGGCGAGCAGGCCTTCGTTGGCCTGGCGCTGGCCGGCCAGCGCCTCGGCGTCGCGGCGGGCTTCGGCGTGGCGCGCGGCGTCCTGCTCGGCCTGGGCCGCCTGCTGGCGCGCCTGGGCCTCGGCGATGCGGTCGAGCAAGGTCTGTGTTTGCGCGGCGAAGCGCTCCGCGCTCTGGGTGACGGACAGCTGCGCGGCGGCGCGCTGTTCGGCCAGGGCGTCGAGCTGGGCCTGCAGCGCGGCCAGGCGGGCGGCCTCGGCCTCGGCCTGCGTGGCTTGCTGGCGCGCGGTGGCGTCCTGTAGCGCGGCCAGCAAGGCCTGCGCTTCGCCGGCCCAGCGCTCGCCCAGGCGTTCGACGGCCTGCTGCGTCGCGCTGCCTGTGTCGGCCAGCAGGCGCAGCGCGGCTTCGCGCTGCTGGGCCAGGCCGTCGCTCTGCGCGCGTGCCGTGGCTTCGGCCTGCTGAGCGATCTGAGCCACGCCGGCCTCGAAGCGCTGGTTCAGCGCGCCGAGCTGCTCACCCACCTGGGTGCCCACGCGCTCGTGCAGGGCCGCGGCCTCGCGGGCAATGCCGGCCATGGCCGCCTCGGCGGCGGGTTGGATGGCCGCGCCGGCCAGGCGGGCGCTGTCGGTCAGCGCAGTGCGCAGCGTCGCGTCCACGCTGGCGGCCAGCGCCGTGTAGGCCGTGTGCGTCTCGCCGTGGAACTTGGGCTTCGGCGGCCTGCTGCTCCAGCGCGCGGCGGTGCGCGGCGGTCAGCACGCGCAGCGGCCCGAGCAGGGCGGCGTCCAATTGCCCCGCGACGGCCGCGCGCTCGCGGCGGGCCAGGGCCACCATCAGGCCCAGCATCGCCGACGCGGTCACCCCCGCCACCGACGCGCTGAAGGCCAGCCCCAGGCCTTGCACCGGCGCGCCCAGCGCCAGGCGCAGCGCGGCCAGGTCGGCCGTGGCGCTGACGGCCTGCGCCGTGCCGCCCAGCGTGATGACCAGGCCGATGAAGGTGCCCAGCATGCCCAGCAGCACCAGCAGGCCGGCCAGCGCCGGCGCGAGCGCCAGGCCAGGCAGGGCCACGCGCAGGCCTTCCAGGCGCTGCTGCACGGCGGCGCGCAGCGGGGCGGGCACGGCAGCCAGCCAGTGCTCGGAGGGCGAGGCGTCGAGCGCCGCACCCAGCTCGCGGCTGGCACGGCGGAAGGCGCGCAGCTCCAGCGCGCCCAGCACGAAGAAGGCGGCGATCAGCAGCGACATCGCCAGCGCGACCGGGTGGTGGCGCGAGGCGGCGAGCGCGGCGCCCGCGATGCCCGCGAGGCCGGCCGCGAAAGCCAGGGGATAGAGGGTGTGCAGGAAGCGGTTCATCGGGGGGCGTCTTGGTGCAGGGCTTCGATCAGCCCCAGCACCGGTTGAAGGCGGAGATCGAGCTCGGCCTGCAGCGCGCGCTGCAGGTCGGCCCAGAAGCGGGCGCGCCAGCGGC
>JAEKLF010000179.1 GCA_019509985.1 Burkholderiales bacterium
CCGTCGATGGCGTCGGCGCGGTGGATGGTGACGGTGCGTGCCCAACGGCTCCCGGGTGAGGCAATGTTGAAGAGGTAGTAGCGACCGTTGGCCTTGAAAAGCTGCGAGCCCTCGCCCTTCAGCCCGCCCTGATCGGCGCCAAAGAGCCCGTTGACGTTCTCGACGATGACCTTGTTCACGCCGCCGGGCTTGAGGCCGGAGAGATCGGGCTTCATCTCGGTGAGCATGATGCGACCGCCGCCGTAAACCATGTAGACGCGACCGTCGTCATCGAAGAACAGGCTGTGGTCGCCCAGCAGGGGCTCGAAGCTCGTCTCCTTCCACGGGCCACGTTCCGGATCGCGTGTGGTGTAGATGTGGGTGCGCCCGGTATTGGCCGAGAACGTCGAGGCGTGGAACACGCCGTTGTGATAACGCAGGCTGCTGGCCCAGGAGCCTTCCCCGTAGGCGTTCTTGCCGTTTTCCAGGCGCAGGGCTTCGTTGTCGGCGAGCGTCTGATAGGCGTAGGAGGCCATGCTCCAGTTCACCAGGTCCGTCGACTTCATGATCGGCAGGCCCGGACTCATGTGCATCGTCGTGCTGCTCATGTAGTAGGTCTTGCCGACACGAATGATGGCGATGTCCGGGACGTCGGCCCAGATCAAGGGGTTGTGGGCAGGCACCGCCTCTGCCGTCTTTGCCGCCGGCGCAACCTCCGCAGCCGGAACGACCGGAGCCGCGACGGAGAGGACGAAGGCCATCAGGAGGGAAAAAATCGTGCGGTTCGTGAGACCGGCGCAAGGGCGGCTCAGGCTGCCGGGGTGTTTGTCCATGTTTTGTCTCCGGAGTCGTTATTGCGAGTCAGGGCATCGGTCGCAGGACGCGGCCCGGGCCCGCCGCCGCGCGCAAGCGCACGCGGCCGCCAAGCACTGACGGTCTGGGCCGCCTCAGCCCACTTAGCGCGCGTACAGCGCGAACGCAAAGTCCGCGGGGCGGCCGCTCTCCCGGTCCTTCAGGGGCCGGTCGTCCAGGCTGGCCTCGCCGTCGGCATAGACGTCGCTGCGGCTGGCGCGCAGATTGATCGTCAGCGCGTCCTTCTCGCCCTGCAGCGCCAGCGCGTAGCGGCGGCCGGTCTTCAGCACGATGGGCGGATGGGCGCTGAAGTCAAAGCTCAGCAGCCCGGCCCCTTGCGGCCGGTAGGCGATGGCCAGGCCCTCGCCGGCGCCGAGCAGTTCGGTGCCCGCCTCCACGTCGCGCAGCGACAGCCGCAAGGCGTGCGTGGCGTCCGTGCCGTGGCCGTCGCCGGCGTACAGGCTGAGCCGGCCCAGCGCTATGTCGGCATGCGGCACGAAGGTCTGCACCAGGCGGCTGGCGCCGCCGCCGTCGCGGTGAAAGCCCACGGGCTCAGGCGCCTGCTCGAAAGGCCGGGTGACCGAGGCCAGCGTCGGGCTGCCCGGCCAAGTTTCGGGATAGCCCTGGGCGAACTGCTGGACGGCCACGCGGGGGTCGGAGCGGCCCGGGTCTGGCAGCGCGGGCACCTTGCCAGCGGGCGGCTTGGGCGGCGTGCTGATGCCGGCCACGGTCTGCGTGACGGGCCACATGCGGCCGTCGGCGTCGTAGTAGAGGTACTCCATCGTGACGGAGCGGCGGTTGCCGTTGCCGGTCTGGCCGTCGGGCAGCGTCGCCTCGCCGTTGTGAGCGAAGAGGTAGGACTGGCCCTTGAAGTCGTCGATGATGCCCGGGTGAATGGTGAAGCTGTTCTTCGTCGGGCCGGTCAGCACGCCCTGGTAGGTCCAGGGTCCGCGCGGGCTGGGCGCGGTGGCGTAGGACAGGTGCTCCCAGACGTTCTGGTGCGCCATGGACGCGTAGGTCATGTAGTACATGCCCTTGCGCTTGGACAGCCACGGCCCCTCGGTGTAGTTGGGCAGCGCGATCTTCTCGATGGGGCCGTCGAACTCGGTCATGTTGGCTTTGAGCTTGGCCAGGTAGAGCACCGGGTTGCCCCAGGCCAGCCAGGCGGTGCCGTCGTCGTCGATGAAGACGGTGGGGTCGATGTCGTTCCAGTTGTAGGGGCCGGGCGTCGTGGCGTCGGTGACCAGCGCCGAGCCGCGTGCATCCTTGAACGGGCCCAGCGGGTTGTCGGCCACCGCCACGCCGATGGCCTTGCCGGCATGGGTGTCGTCGTGCTGCACGGTGGCGTAGAAGTAGAAGCGGCCCTTGCTCTGCACCACCTGCCCGGCCCAGGCGTCGCCGGTGGCCCACTTGAAGTCGGTGGGCTTCATGAAGGCGCCGTGGGCGGTCCAGTGGCGCAGGTCCTTGGACGAATAGGCCAGCCACTCTTTCATGAGGAAGAAATCGTCGCCCTTGGCCTCGTCACGGCCGACGTAGAGGTAGACCGTGTCGCCCACGACCAGCGGCGCCGGGTCGGCGGTGAAGCGGTCGCGCAGCACCGGATTGGCGCCGGGCGCCGGTTCGGCGGCCGGTGCGGCGGCGCAGGCAAGGGCGGCGCAGCAAAGGGCGATGCGGTGCAGGAGGCTGGGGAGGCGCATGACGAGGTGTGAGACCTTCAAGAGGGGTTGCGGACGTTGATCCGGCCTGGTTTTGACACTGGAACTTGCCAAACCCGGATGACGGCACGGTGGGCTAAACCCGAAAACAGGCCTGACCAGTTTATGCGGAAACTTCAATTTGGTCATACCAAATAGGCTCGACAATGGCCTGCTACGCGCCTGCTGGCGTCAGTTCGAATGGATCAATCTGAAAGGTGAAGCGTCATGCAGCATGGGTCCAGATCGCCCGCAGTTTTCATATCCGGGCTGGTGTCATGCATTGCCTTGACGCTGATGTCGTGGGCTGTGCCGGCATCTGCGTTGAAGGGAGGGGGCGCGGCGCCGAGCGCGTCAAAGGGCATGTCGACCGCCACCTGGACGCCGGACAACGGCAACGGCACCTTCACCAATCCCTTGTTCTATGACGAGTTCTCGGATCCGGACCTGATCCGCGTCGGCGACTGGTTCTACCTGACCGGCACGACGATGCACACCATGCCGGGCGTGCCCGTCCTGCGCTCCAAGGACCTGGTCAACTGGGAGTTTGTCGCCTACGCGATGGACAAGCTGGACCTCGGCCCGGCCTACCGGCTGGAGGGTGGCAAGAACATCTACGGCCAAGGCATCTGGGCGCCGTCCTTCCGCTACCACCAGGGCAAGTTCTACATCTTCACGAACGTCAACGGCCAGGCGACCCAGATGTTCACCGCCACCGATCCGAAGGGACCGTGGACGCGCACGCCGATGAAGCGCAGCTTTCACGACCTGTCCGTCCTGTTCGACGACGACGGCAAGGCCTATGTCGTCTGGGATCACCAAGAGATGCGCCTGGCCCAGCTGACGGACGACCTGACCGACGTCGTGCCGGGCACGGAGCGCGTCCTGTTCAGCAAAGACGCCGGCATGGGCGAGGGCGCGCACTTCTACAAGATCGACGGCAAGTACTACATCATCAGCGCCAACTACGCGGGCGGCTTTCGCATGCCGGCGGCGCGGGCGGACCACGTGCTGGGGCCCTACGAGGTCCATCAAGCGATCAGCCTGCACGAAGACTTCGGCATGGCATCCAGCAAACGCCTGGGCACGCCCAAACCGCCGTTCGAGACCTGGGGACCGGACCCTGCCGCCAAACACAGCCTGGCGCTGCATCAGGGCGGCATCGTCCAGACGCCAGCGGGCGAATGGTGGGGCTTTTCGATGATGGATTTCAATTCCGTCGGCCGCCTGCTCAGCCTGTCGCCGATCACCTGGAAGGACGGCTGGCCCTACTTCGGACTGCCCGGCAACCTGACGCGCACGCCGCGAACCTGGGTGAAGCCCAGGACCGCCACAGCGCAGCCGGTGCATGTGCCCTTCCAGCGCAGCGATGACTTTTCGGCGCCGCAGCTCCAGCCGCTGTGGCAATGGAACCATGTCCCGGTCGACGAGAAGTGGTCCCTGTCGGAACGGCCCGGTTTCCTGCGGCTGCACGCCCTGCCGGCGACCTCGTTCTACGACGCGCGCAACACGCTGACGCAGCGGGCCATCGGGCCGATGTCGACGCCAACCGTCCTGCTCGATGCGGCGAACCTGAAGCCGGGCGACACGGCCGGCCTGGGGCTGCTCAATCTGCCCTATGCGACCTTGGGCGTCGAAAAACTCGCCGACGAACTCAACGTCGTCTTCCATGACCAGCGCCTGGACCAGTGGGTGCGGGTGAAGATGCCCGGGACGCGCATCTGGCTGCGGGCCGACTGCGACTTCCTCACCGAACGGGCCCGCTTCAGCTATTCGGTCGACGGCACCACCTTCACCCCCATCGGCAATGAGGTCGTGCTGCTCTATCAGACCTTCACCTTCCAGGGCGTGCGCTATGGCTTGTTCAACTACAACACGACCGGCGCCGAGGGCGGCTTTGCCGACTTCGACAGCATCGACGTCTACCAGCCGCATACCCGCGGCCTGATGCGGCCCATTCCTTATGGCCGATCGATCAGGCTGGCGTCGTTCCACACGACGACCGGACTGGCGGCGAGCGGCGGCCGCCTGGCTTCGGGTGTCCCAACGCGGTTCGAGGTCGTCGACCGCCGCTTGGGCCGCGTCGCCCTGCGCTCGGGCGGACGCTATGTCACAGTCGGTGAAGACGGCGAGGTGACGCTTGTGAGCGGCCAGCCCGGCACGGCGCAAAGCTTCCAATGGATAGAAACGCCGACGGGCGAACTGGTGCTGATGTCATTGGCCACGAACCGCTTCCTGCGCATCGATCCGAAGACGAGGGATATCCACGCCGACAGTCCTGGCCCCATGCCGGACGACAGCGACGGCGCTCGCTTTATCTGG
>JAEKLF010000049.1 GCA_019509985.1 Burkholderiales bacterium
GCTTCTGCTGGATCAGGCCGTAGAGCGTCATCGCGGCGACCGACTTGGCTGTCGCCGCCAGCATCGCGTTGGTGTTCGCGACGATGGTGCCCATCGTGCCGGCCTGCGTCTCGTCGAAGGTGTTGATGATGGCCGTTGAAAGGCCCGGTGTCGGCGCGAAGGCCGCGGCCGGCACCAGGTGGGCCGCGATGGCCGCACCCACGGCAGCCTGGATGGCGGCCGTGTTGGTCAGGTCCGTCACGCCGGCTGCGATCGCAATGGCCGCACTCAGCATCTGGATGGCGATGCCCTCGGCCTCGGCCTCGCTCGTCGCCACCAGCGGCTTCAGCGCCGCGAACGACGGCTGGGTGGCCGCGCCGTAGAAGTAGCTGAAGTTGGAGTTGCTGGACACGCCGGCAGTGACGAGGTCGACCATTGCCGGCACGGGCGTGGCGGCATCGAAGTCGGCCATGACGACGCCAGCGTAGAAGGCGTGGATGTCGCCCGTGACGGCGACGACGTTCTTCACGCCCTTGGCCAGCAGCTGGCCCATCAGGTATTTGCGCTCGGCGTTGTAGCCGTCCCACTGGTCGGCATCAAGCAGGAACTTAGCCTTGAAGGCGGCCGGTGCGGCGGGGATCTTGTTGCCGTCGATGCCCATGCGCAGCAGCGAGACCTCGTTGCCCCAGACCTTCCACAGCGCCGTCGACGCGGTCATCGTCTGCGCCCACCAGGTGCGCTGCGCGCCACCGAGGATGCTGACGAGGGCCAGCGGATCGGGCAGCGTTGCACCGGCGTTGATCTTGGCGGCCTCGACGCCGGCCAGCGTCGCCTGCGGCACCATGTAGCGCGCGCCGATGCTGCCGACGGCCTGGCCGGTCAGCGGGCTCGGTGCCGCCTCGGGAATCAGGTGGTCGGCGCGGTACAGGCGCTGGTCGGTCATGACCAGGTGCATTAGCTTGCCGAACTTCAGGTCGCGGTAGATGCGGATGCCGGTGATGCCCTGGCCGGGGTCCAGTGTGAAGCTGATGTCGGCCGGCATGTTCTCGAACCAGGCCTGGTTGGCGGCCAGGCGGCGCGAGGTCTGGGCGGTGTTGTCGCCGACCTGCGTGGTCGCGTTGAACGTGCCGTTGTCGTAGGTCTCGCGGTCCTGCCAGCAGTCGTCGCTGAACTCATGGTCGTCCCAGATCGCGACGAAGGCGAAGCGCTCGTGCAGCTTCTGCAGGCGGGCGTCGGTGCGATAGCGCTTGTAGAGGTAGCGGTAGTCGGTCAGGGTCGTCGCGTACTTGCCGCCGCCGGCCGGCAGGGCCGTGCCGTTGGGCAGGGCCAGCGCCGCGTGGCCGCTCTCGACGCCACCGGCCTGGTAGTCGGCGCCGACGGCCTCGTAGATGTAGTCGCCGAGGTGGACGATGAAGTCCACGTTCTCCTGGGCGAGGGCATCCATGCCGGCCCAGTGGTTCACGCTCCAGTCCTGGCAGGAGACGAAGGCGAAGTTCAGCGCCCCGATGTCGGCGTCGTTGGCGGGCGCGGTCTTGAAGCGGCCCACCTTGGACACGCCGCTGCCGGCGGTGAACTGGTAGTAGTAGACCGTGGCGGGCTGCAGGCCACTGATGCGGTGGCGCAGCGTGTGGTCGTAGAACTCGTAGACTGGCACGTCGGCCGTGGCCGTGACGGTGCCGCTCAGTGCCGTGGTCGTGCCGAGGTTGGCGCTGTTGTCGGCGTTGGTGATCTTCAGCGTGACGGTGTAGCTGCCGGCGCCGGTGGCCGTCGTCACGTCATCGGCGCTGGTGGGCACCACGCGGGCCCACAGCACGGCGCCGTCGGGCTTGGGGTCGCCCGAGGCGACCGACTGCGGGAACTTGTAGGCGCCGCTGGCAGCGGCGGTCGCGGGCAGCGGCGTGCTGGAACCGGGGAAGGTGTCCGGCAGCGGCTGGATGGGGGTGCCGGCATCGCCACCGCCACCGCAGCCGACGAGGCTGGACAGGGCCGTGGAGGCGGTGATCAGGGCGCCGGCCTGGGCGGCACTGCGGCGGAGAAAACTACGACGATCCATGATGTCCGTCTCCTCAGAACTTGTAGTTGAACTGGACACCGAAGATGGTGGCCTTGGAGTAGTAGTTGCCGCGCGCGGTCGAGTAGGCGCAGTTGCAAGGCGTTTCGCCGTCGCCGTCGTCGGTGGCGTTCATCGCGGCGTCCTTGAGCTTCACGTGGCCGTAGGAGAAGTCGACGCTGGCGTTGTCCATGAAGGCCCAGTTGGCACCCAGGGCGAGCCAGGTGCGGTGCGAGTCGGGCAGGGCCGGGCTGCGTGTGCTCGAGGGCACGGGCGACAGGTCGCGGCTGTAGCCGGTGCGCAGCAGCAGCGAGGGGAAGACCTTCCATTGCGCGCCGAGGGAGACCTTGGTGCTGTCCTTCCAGTGCTCGGCGGTGATGGAGTCGGCCGTCGAGTTGGCGAAGTCGATGCGCAGCTGTTGCAGGCGCGAATCGCCCGTCCACGTGAAGTCGGCCATGACGGCGACCGTCGGCGTCAGCTGGTGGAAGCCGTGGATGGAGAACGACTCAGGTGTGCGTACGGACAGGTTGGCGTCGGAGTCGTTATGGTCCAGCGCGGACACGCCGTTGTAGGGCGCGGCCGTGATGGCGGCCAGCACAGTGGCCGGCAGGTTGCTCGGCTGCGTCCAGTCGGCGTGCCCCTTGAGCTTATGGGCGACGCTGCTGCGGTAGCTGATGCCGACGCGTGTGTCGGCCGTGGGGTCCCACATCAGCGCGACGTTGAAGCCCAGTCCCCAGTCCTTGCCGTCGACGGCGATGGAGCCGTCGTAGGCCGAGTTGCCGAAGATCTGGCCGGCCTGCTGCTGCAATTGCAACGCGAGGCCCGGCGCACCGCCCGCGGCCGCCTGGTGGGCGGCGTTCAGAAGGCCGGCGGCGTACACCGAGGCGTAAGGCACTGCGCGGCGCAGCTTGCCTTCCATGTACTGCACGTTCAGGCCGGCCGCCATCGACAGCTGCTCGTTGGCCTTGAAGGCGATGTTGGGGTTGAGCGAGATCGATTTCAGCTCGACCTTTTGCAGGTTGTAGCGACCACCCCAGCTGGCCGGGTAATTGAGCTTGGTGCCCCAGGGCACGAAGACGCCCAGCCCGTACGCCAGCCCGTTCTCACCTTGATAGCTCAGGTAGGCATGCGGCACCGCCTGGCCCTTGGCGAAGCTCATGGAGTCGCCGACCGTGCCGATCTGGCGCGGCTGCAGGCCCGAGCCAGGCAGCGAGATGTAGGAGCCCTCGTCCGTGAAGCGGGTCTTGGGGTCCACGTAGTCCAGCACGCCGGAGAAATTCCAGCCCTTGAGCCGCGTGATGCCGGCCGGGTTGGCGAACAGCGTGCTCGCGTCGGCGGCCTCGGCGCCGTTGGCATTGGCCGTGCCTTCGGCGGCGGCGCTCTGGGTGCCGAAGCGGTAGCCGGCGGCCTGAGCCGTCAGGGCCAGCGGCAGCAGCGCGAGGGCGGCGAGCAATGGGCGCAACGCGCCCGCGGAACGGGGATTCTTCATGATGGTCTTGTCTCCGGTAATCGTGCGTAACCGGCGCGAATTGTGCGCAGCCTCGGTGTCACCCGCAGGACAAACCCCTCCAGGGAAACCCTGGATTGGGTGGGCCTCTCTAGAAGCCGGCCACTGTGGCGGCCGGCCCTCCAGGGGATTGCTCAATCGGCGCGTACGAGCTTGGAACGCGCCCAGTCATCGGCCACGCGGGCCGGCGTCGAGTCGGCCGTTTGCACGCGCTGCAGCAGCTCTTGCACGCGCTCGGCAATCTTGCTGACTTCGGCCATGACCTTGGCTTCCTCGCCTTCGCCGCGGTACTCACGCGCGACGCTGATGATGCCGCCGGCGTTCACCAGGTAGTCGGGCAGGTAGCAGATGCCGCGGCGCTGCAGCGCGTCGCCGTCGTCGGGCGTGGCGAGCTGGTTGTTGGCGGCGCCGGCCACGAGCTTGGCGCGCAGCGTCGGCACCGTCTGCTCGTTCAGCGAAGCGCCCAGCGCGCAGGGCGCCAGCACGTCGACATCGGCGGCCAGGATCTCGGCCACGCTGGCCCGCACCGCGCCGAACTGGGCCACCGCGCGCTCGACCTTGGCCGCGTCCACGTCGGCGACGATCAGCCTGGCGCCGGCCTTGTGCAGGAACTCGGCCAGATGCCAACCAACGGCGCCCAGGCCCTGCAATGCGACACGCACGCCTTCCAGCGATTGGCGGCCCAGCACGAGGCGGGCGCCGGCCTGGATGGAGACGAACACGCCCCAGGCCGTCTTGGGGCTGGGATCGCCGCCGAAGGCACCTTCGCGCGGGATGCCGCTGACGTAGGAGGTTTGCGACTGCATGCCGCGCATGTCGGCGGTCGTCGTGCCGACGTCTTCGGCCGTGATGTAGGCGCCGTTCAGCGACTGCACCGCGCGGCCGAAAGCGGCGAACAGGGCGGGGCGGTCGAAGGCGCCCTCGGGCTTCAGGATGACG
This sequence comes from Burkholderiales bacterium, assembly GCA_019509985.1. Classification (GTDB taxonomy): domain Bacteria; phylum Pseudomonadota; class Gammaproteobacteria; order Burkholderiales; family Burkholderiaceae_C; genus Pelomonas. The sequence goes on from JAEKLF010000049.1 coordinate 4,476, forward strand.
GCCTTGCCGCCGCCGAAGGGCAGGTCGGCCAGCGCGTTCTTCAGGCTCATGCCCTGCGACAGGCGCAGCGCGTCGTTCAGCGCGGCGGCCTCGGATTCGTAGTGCCACAGGCGGCAGCCGCCGAAGGCCGGACCACGCGCGGTGCTGTGCACGGCCAGGATGGCCTTGAGGCCGGTGGCCGGGTCAGTGGCGAGCAATACGCGCTCATGGGCGGTTTGCTCGGGCAGGCCGAAGAGGGAAGAGGGATTCATGACGGTCAGGCGCTTTTGGCGCGGCAGTGAAAGAAGAACGGCCACGCTTTTGGCGCGGCCGTCCGGGAGTTTATCGGGCCGGGGCTTCAGGGACCCTGGAAACCACCGCTGCGCAGGGTGATGACCAGCGTGTCGCGCCAGCCGCGCTCGCCGGCCGCCAGCGGCTGGATGGGCGTGGTCTCATGGATGACGCGGGCGTCGTCCAGCAGCAGCGTGGTCCAGGGCTCGGTCATCGTGAAGCGCTGACCGGCCGGGCCGGCGGCGTCGAAGACGCGAGACTCACCGCCCTTGATGCCGTGCCGGCCGACGAAGAGCACGGCCACCAGGTCCACGCCGTCACGGTGCGCGCCCTCGGGCGTCGGCCGGCCGATGCCGTCGCTGGTGTCGATGCGAAACGGGTGGGCCTCGATGAACCAGGGCTGCTCGCCCTTCAGCGCCGACGCCGTGCGGGCCAGGCCGAGCAGCAGCGCGGTCCAGGCGGGCGAATTGACCATCTCCTGCGCCAGGGGCACGAACCAGCGCTGGATGCCGCCATGCAGCGCGTTGTAGTCCAGCGGCTGCCAGTGGGCCCGATGGGGGCTGAGCGTCAGCGTGCCGCCCTCGGCGACGAAGCAGCCATGGCGGCGGAAGCGGTAGCGGCCACCGTCGCGCAGATAGCCGTCGGGCGGCAGGTCATCCCAGCAGGGCTTGAGCGCGTCCAGCTCGTCGGCGGAAACGCCCAGCACCTTCAGTGAGCTCGGCGCCAGCACGGCCTCGCCGTCGCGCTTGAGCGCGTCGACCAGTTCGGCAACGGGGGTCCACGGCGGCTGGAACATCAGTGCTTGTCTGCTTCGGAGGTGAATGCGTCGGCGTAGAACTCATCCTCGGGCAGCTTGCACTGCGCGACGAAATCCTTGTGCGCCGAGTCCACCATGATGGGCGCGCCGCAGGCATAGACCTGATGGCCCGACAGGTCCGGCAGGTCGGCCATGACAGCCTGGTGGACGAAGCCGCTGCGGCCCGTCCAGCCCGGCTCGGGCTCGGACAGCACAGGCACATAGCTCAGCTGTGGCCACTCGGCGGCGACCTGGGCGACCCAGTCGCTCAGGTAGAGGTCGGCCTGCTTGCGGGCGCCCCAGTACAGGACCATGGGCCGCTGCGAGCCGATGTGGCGGGCTCGTTCGATGATGGCCTTGATGGGCGCAAAGCCCGTGCCGCTGGCCAGCAGCACGATGGGCTTGTCGCTGTCCTCGCGCAGGAAGAAGCTGCCGAAGGGGCCTTCCATGCGCAGGATGTCCTTCTCCTTCAGTGCGCCGAAGACGTGGTCGGTGAACTTGCCGCCGGGCATGTGGCGGATGTGCAGCTCGATCTGGCCGGGCAGGCTGTGCGGCGCGTTGGCCATCGAGTAGCTGCGGCGCGAACCGTCGCGCAGGATGAACTCGACGTACTGGCCGGCGCGGAACTGGAAGTTCTGGTTGGCGGCGAGCTGCATCGTCAGCACGGCCACGTCGGCGGCGGGGCGGGCGATGGCGACGACGCGGGTCGGCAGCTTCAGCACGGGGAACTCGCCGGCGCCGGGCACCGTGCGCGCCTCGACGGTGCAGTCCGTCTGCGGTCGGGCGCAGCAGGTCAGGATGAAGCCGGCTGCCTCGTCCTCGGCGGACAGTGCCTTGGGCTGGTGGTTGCCGTGGATGACGGCGCCTTCGAGCAGCTTGCTCTTGCAGGAGCCGCAGGCGCCGTCCTTGCAGCCGTAGGGCAGGCCCACGCCGTTGCGGATGGCCGCGGCAAGCAGGGTGTCGTCGCCCTCGGTCGTGTAGACGCGGCCGGCGGGCTGGATGGTGATCTGGTGGGACATGGCTTCCAAAAAGCAGCGGCCCCGCAGGTCAATCCCGGGGCCGTAGACTGCCCGCCATTTTGCCCGACCCCTGGCATGACCCCACGACTGTTGATCATTGGCTGCGGCGACGTCGGCCTGCGCGTGCTGAAGCTACTGGCCGGCCGCTGGCGCGTGTTCGCGTTGACCTCCAGCCCGGCGCGGGCTCCCATGCTGCGCGCCGCCGGCGCCGTGCCGCTGGTGGGAAACCTCGACGAACCGGCAACGCTGGCTCGGCTGGCCGGCATGGCCGACCTCGTGCTGCACCTGGCGCCGCCGGCGCGTGACGGCGACGCGGACACGCGCACGCGCCAACTGCTCGCCGCACTGGCACGCAAACCGCCCATGGCGCTGGTGTACGCCAGCACGACCGGCATTTACGGCGACTGCGGCGGCGCACTCATCAACGAGACGCGCGCCCCGAACCCCGCCACCGACCGCGCGCGCCGACGTGTCGATGCCGAGGCTCAGCTGCGCGCTTTCGGTCGCCGCCACGGCACCCGAGTGAGCTTGTTGCGCATCCCTGGCATCTACGCCCGCGACCGCGAGGGCGGCCATCCGCGTGAGCGGCTTGAGCGCGGCACGCCGGTGCTGAAGCGCGAGGACGACGTGTTCACCAACCACATTCAGGCCGACGACTTGGCTCGTGCCTGCCTGCTCACGCTGCTGCGTGGCCTGCCGCAGCGCGCCGTGAACGTCTGCGACGACAGCCAGTTGCTGATGGGCGACTACTTCGACCTCGCCGCTGACTTGGCGGGCCTGCCGCGACCCGAGCGCATCTCGCGCGCCGAGGCGGCCGAGCGCATGGGCGCGATGCAGCTGAGTTTCTGGAGCGAATCGCGCCGGCTTGGCAATGGCCGGCTCAAGCGAGAGTTGCGTCTGAAGCTGCGCTATCCGACGCCGAAGGAAGGTCTCTAGCCGCGGCGCCGCGGCCGGCGCCAATAGCGGATCAGCAACCAGGCGCCCAGCATGCCGCCGAGGTGGGCAAAGTGAGCGATGCCGCTGGCACCGTTGAAGCCCAGGATGAGCTCCAGGCCGCCGAAGATGGCCACGAAGTACTTGGCCTTCATCGGGATGGGTGGGATCAGCGGCACGATGATGCGGTTGGGAAACAGCATGCCGAACGACAGCAGCAAGCCGAAGATCGCGCCCGAGGCACCCACGGTCGGCGAGCTGGAGTCAATGGCCCAGGTGAAGAGCAGTTGCACGGCCGCCGCGCTCAGCGTGCTGGCCACCAGGATCTGCGTGTAGCGCTTCGGCCCCCAGACGCGCTCCAGTTCGCCGCCGAACATCCACAGCCCCAGCATGTTGAACAGCAGGTGGGTGAAGCTGCCATGCAGAAAGGCGTAGCTGACCACCTGCCAGGGCATGAAGAGCCCGGAGGCCAGCGGCCACAGCTCGAACCAGAGGGCCAGATGGGGAAAGAGCTCGAAGAAGCAGAAAAAGCCAACGCAAGCCAGCAGGAAGGCTCGGGTGACCGGAGGCAGCGGGGGCATGAGGTCGCGGCGGTGCACCCCAGGGGGCGCCTGCACCGGGAGGGCCGATGCTTACGATTTGAGTGTATGCCAGGGAACTGGCCGCCGTTTCGCCTGGTGCCCGGGGCCGGACTCGAACCGGCACACCTTGCGGCGGGGGATTTTGAGTCCCCTGCGTCTACCGATTTCGCCACCCGGGCCCGTCGGAAACAGCTTCTCTCTCTTCACGAGAGGGGCGGATTATGCACTCGCCAAGCGTCGGGCCATCGGCCCGCTGCCACAATCGCCCGCCATGAGCTACCCGACCCTCGAAGATGTCATCGGCGCGACGCCGCTCGTGCGCCTGCAGCGCCTGCTCGGTGCCGACACGCGCGGCAATGTGATCCTGGCCAAACTGGAGGGCAACAACCCGGCCGGTTCCGTGAAGGACAGGCCGGCGATCAGCATGATCAAGCGCGCCGAGGAGCGCGGCGAGATCAAGCCGGGCGACACGCTGATCGAGGCGACCTCGGGCAACACCGGCATCGCGCTGGCGATGGCCGCGGCCATCCGCGGCTACCGCATGGTGCTGATCATGCCGGAGGACCTGTCCATCGAGCGCGCGCAGACGATGAAGGCCTTCGGCGCCGAACTGATCCTGACCCCCAAGACCGGCGGCATGGAATACGCCCGCGACCTGGCCGAGCAGATGGCCGGCGAGGGCAAGGGTCGCGTGCTGGACCAGTTCGCCAACGCGGACAACCCACGCGCCCACTACGAGACCACGGGCCCGGAGCTCTGGAAGGACACCGGCGGGCGCATCACCCATTTCGTCAGCGCCATGGGCACGACGGGCACCATCACCGGCGTGTCGCGCTTCCTGAAGGAGAAGAATCCGGCCGTGCGCATCGTCGGCGCCCAGCCGGCCGAGGGCTCGCGCATCCCCGGCATCCGTAAATGGCCCGAGGCCTACATGCCCAAGATCTACGACCCGAGCGGCGTCGACGAACTGGTGTTGGTGGGCCAGAGCGATGCCGAAGACATGGCACGGCGCCTGGCGCGGGAAGAAGGCCTGTTCGCCGGCATCTCGGCGGCCGGCGCCTGCTGGGTGGCGCTGCAGATCGCGCGCAGCGTCGAAAACGCGACCATCGCCTTCATCGTCTGCGACCGCGGCGACCGCTACCTGTCCACGGGCGTGTTTCCGGCATGAGCCCGGCCCGGCCGCCCGAAGGGGCTTGCTCCACCCCGGGGAGACGGCGCGAAGCGCGAAGGGGGCGTCAATGAAGCCTTATCGCTTCTGCCCCGACTGCGCGACCGGGTTGGCGCTGATCACGGCGGCCGAAGATGGCGGCGACAAGGAGAGGCTGCGCTGCCCGGCCTGCGGCTTCACGCACTGGAACAACCCGACGCCGGTGCTGGCCGCAGTCATCGAATGCACGGACCGCGACGGTCAGGTGCTGCTGGCCCGCAATGCCGCCTGGCCGGGGCGCTTCTTCGGCCTGATCACCGGTTTCCTGGAGGCCGGTGAGACGCCGGAGGACGGTATCCGGCGCGAGATCGCCGAGGAGACCTCACTGCAGGTCGACTCGCTGGACCTGCTCGGTGTCTGGGATTTCCAGCGCATGAACCAGATCATCATTGCCTACCATGCGGCGGCGCGCGGCGAGATCCGGCTGTCGCCCGAGCTGGCCGAATACAAGCTGATTGCGCCCGAGGATGCGCGCTGCTGGCCGCAGGGCACGGGCCAGGCGCTGGCGACGTGGCTGCGCTCGAAGGGCATCGAGCCGCAATGGCTGGACCTGAAGCGAGAATGACGCCATGGACGCAAAGATCGACGTACAGCGCGAACTCGACACCCGGGGGCTCAACTGCCCCCTGCCCATCCTCAAGGCCAAGAAGGCGCTGGCCGAGATGCTCAGCGGCGAATTGCTGCGAGTCGTGTCGACCGACCCGGGCTCGATGCGCGACTTCCAGGCCTTCGCGCGCCAGACCGGCAATGAATTGGTCGGGCAGGAAGCCGCAGGCGCGGAATTCATCCACGTGCTGCGGCGGCGCTGATCAGGCCTTGGTCAGCTGGGGGCAGAGCTGATCGCTTCGCTCGATCGGTCTGTCCCGCAAAGCCTCAGAGATTCAGCCCCTGCAGGAATTCCTTGAAGCCCGGGCCCAGCTGTGGGTGGGTCAGTGCCAGTTCGACGTTGGCTTGCAGGAAGCCCTCCTTGCTGCCGCAGTCGTAGCGCTTGCCTTCATAGCGGTAGGCAAACACCTTTTCACGGCGCAGCAGGCCGGCGATGCCGTCGGTCAGCTGAATCTCGCCGCCGACGCCGCGCGGCTGGTTGGCAATTTCGTGGAAGACACCCGGCGTCAGGATGTAGCGGCCGGCCACGCCCAGGCGTGATGGCGCGTCCTCGGGGGCGGGCTTCTCGACGATGCGGGTCACGTCCATCAGGTTTTCGTTGACCTGCGTGCCCGCCACGATGCCGTAGCGCTTGGTGTGCTCGGGCGGCACTTCCTGCACCGCCAGGATAGAGGCGCGCCAGTCCGCGAACTGCTCGACCATCTGCTTAAGGATGCCGCGTCCGGGCCGGGGGCCGACCATCAGGTCATCGGCCAGCAGTACGGCGAACGGCTCGCCGCCGACCAGGCGTTGGCCGCACAGCACCGCGTGGCCGAGACCCAGCGCCTGGGCCTGGCGAACGTAGATGCACTCCATGTCGTCGGGCTTGACGCTGCGCACGACGTCCAGCAAATCCTGCTTGCCGGAGTTCTCGAGAGCGACCTCCAGCTCGAAAGTCATGTCGAAGTGGTCCTCGATGGGGCGCTTGTGGCGACCCGTCACGAAGATCATCTCGCGCACGCCGGCCTCGTAGGCTTCCTCCACCGCGTACTGGATCAGCGGCTTGTCGACGACGGGCAGCATTTCCTTGGGCTGGGCCTTGGTGGCCGGCAGGAAGCGTGTGCCGAGGCCGGCAACCGGGAAGATGGCTTTGGTGATCGGAGATCTGGACGAAGAGGCCATGGGTACACTGGTTGGACAAGGGCGCGGCAATTGTGTCACGCGGGTTGTGACGGTTATGACCCTTGAGTTGGGCACAAGAAAGCATGACCGTCCTGATACTGGAGCCGTTGGAAGCCGATGTCGTGCAGTGGCTTGCCGAACGCCATGATGCACGTTTCGCGCCAGAACTCGTCGGCGATGCCGACGGCTTGCTTGACGCGCTGCAGGATTCGCGCGCCCTCATCGCACCGCCCGAGGTCCGCATCGACGCCGAGTTGCTGCGTGGTGCGCGCACGCTGCGCGCCATCGGCCGCGCCAGTGGCGGTGCCGAGAACATCGACATGGAAGCCTGCCGCAAGGCCGGCGTGGAAGTCGTGCGTTCGCAGGCCTCCACCGCCAGCGCCGAGGCCGAGTTCGCCATCGGCGCGCTGCTCAGCCTGCTGCGGCGCGTGCCCGTCGAGGGCAGCGATGGCCTCAAGGTCGGCCGCGAACTGGGCTGCTCGACGATAGGGCTGCTGGGCCTGACGCCGGCTGCTCAGGTACTGACGCAACTGCTGCATGCCTTCGGCTCGCGCGTCATCGGCTACGACCCGGCCCTGCATCCGAGCGACGGCACCTGGGCGCGCTGGGGCATTGAGGCGGTGAGCCTGACCGAGGTCGTCGAACACAGCGACGGCCTGGTGCTGCTGCTGCCCTTTTTCGAGCGCTTTCGCGGCCTCATCGGCGAGCGCCAGCTGGAAAGCGCACGACCGGGCCAGATCCTGGTCGGCCTCAGCCAGTCGGGGCTGCTGAATGAAGCGGCGCTGGCGCGCGGGCTGCGCAGCGGCAAGCTGCGCGCGGCCTGGTTCGACAGCCTGGAGCCAGGCTGGCTGGAAACGGGCCGACCGCTGCACGGCATTGCCACGCTGCAGGTGACGCCGCGGCTGGCCGGCACGACACGGGAGTCGCGCGTGCGCGCGGCCTGGGCCGTGGCCCGCGGCCTCGACGAGTTGCTGGGCGCGCCGCCCAAGGGCAAGAAGAAGTCGGCCTCGAAGAAGACCGTCGACTATTACTGAGCGGGCGGCAGTCGCGCCAACTGCTCAGTCAATCGGGCTACCGTTTCCTTGAAGGTTGCCAGGCGAGCGCGCTCCTGCTCCACGACGGCAGCTGGGGCGCGGGCGACAAAGCCTTCGTTCGAGAGCTTGGCATCGATCTTGACGATCTCGCCTTCCTGACGTGTCTTTTCCTTGGTCAGGCGGGCACGCTCGGCTTCGACGTCGATCTCGACCTTCAGCGCCAACTTGGCGGCGCCATGCACCAGCACGGGGGATGTGGCACTCTGCTTGGTGAACTCGGCTTCGTCGGAGATGAGCTCGACGGCGCTGAGCTTGGCGAGCACCTTCAACACGGCGGCGGCCTCGGCGAGGAAGCTCAAGTCACCACCCACCAGCAACGGCACGCGGTCGCTCGGGCTCAGGTTCATCTCGCTGCGCAGGCTGCGCGTCGTGCCGACGACAGCCTTGAGCTGGGCCATCCACGCGTCCGCCTGCGGGTCGATGCGCTCGGGCTGGCTGACGGGGTAGGGCGCCTGGCCGATGAAGTCGGTCGCCTTGCGGCCGGCCACCGGGGCGACGGTCTGCCACAGCTCTTCGGTGATGAAGGGGGCGATGGGGTGCAGCAAGCGCAGCGTCGTTTCCAGCACGCGGATCAGCGTGCGGCGGGTGGCACGCTGCTGGGCTTCATCGCCGGTCTGGATCTGCACCTTGGCGATTTCCAGGTACCAGTCGCAATACTCATCCCACACGAAGCTGTAGATGCCATTGGCGACGTTGTCGAGGCGGTACTCAGCAAAGCCTTGCGCCGCGGCGGCTTCCACGCGTTGCAGCTCGCTGCTGATCCAGCGGTCGGCGGGGCTGAACTTCATGTAGCCCGGCGGGCAGCTGCCCTGCTCGTGCGCCAGGCCGCAGTCCTGGCCCTCGGTATTCATCAGCACGAAGCGCGTTGCGTTCCAGAGCTTGTTGCAGAAGTTGCGGTAACCCTCGCAGCGCTTGGTGTCGAAGTTGATGTTGCGGCCCAGGCTCGCGTAGCTGGCCATCGTGAAGCGCAGCGCGTCGGCGCCGTAGGCCGGCATGCCTTCGGGGAATTCCTTCTTCACGCGTGCCGCGACCTTGGGCGCCGTCTCGGGCTTGCGCAGGCCCTGGGTGGACTTCTGGATCAGCGTGTCGAGATCGACGCCCTGAATCAGGTCCACCGGGTCCAGCACGTTGCCCTCGCTCTTGCTCATCTTCTGGCCCTGCGAGTCGCGCACCAGGCCGTGGATGTAGACGTCCTTGAACGGCACCTGGCCCGTGAAATGGGTTGTCATCATGATCATCCGGGCGACCCAGAAGAAGATGATGTCGTAGCCGGTCACCAGCACGGAGGAGGGCAGGAAGAGCTCCTGCTCCAGCGTCTTCTGTGGCCAGCCCAGCGTCGAGAACGGCACCAGCGCCGACGAGTACCAGGTATCCAGCACGTCGGGGTCGCGGGTCAGCTCGCCGAGGTAGCCAGCGGCCTTGGCGCGAGCCTGGGCCTCGTCCTCGCTGCGCGCGACGAACAGCTCGCCGCCGGTGCCGTACCAGGCCGGAATCTGGTGGCCCCACCACAGCTGGCGCGAGATGCACCAATCCTGCAGGTTGCCCATCCAGTGGTTGTAGGTGTTGACCCACTGCTCGGGATGGAATTTGACGGCGCCGGTCTCCACGGCTTCGATGGCCTTGGTGGCAATGCTCTTGCCGTCGCTGCTGGGCTTGGTGACGGCGACGAACCACTGGTCCGTCAGCATCGGCTCGATGACCTGGCCGGTACGCTCGCAGCGCGGCACCTGCAGCTTGTGCTTCTTGACCTCGACGAGCAGACCCTGGGCGTCCAGGTCGGCGACGACCTTCTTGCGCGCGACGAAGCGGTCCAGCCCGCGGTAGGCCTCGGGCGCGTTGTCGTTGATCTTGGCCTGCAGGTCCAGCACCGCGATCATCGGCAGACCGTGGCGCTGGCCGACGGCGTAGTCGTTGGTGTCGTGGGCCGGCGTGACCTTGACGACGCCGGTGCCGAACTCGCGGTCGACGTAGTCGTCGGCGATCACCGGGATTTGGCGGCCGGTCAGCGGCAGCTCGACGAGCTTGCCGATCAGCGCCGCGTAGCGCTCATCCTCGGGGTGGACCATGACGGCCACGTCGCCCAGCATGGTCTCCGGCCGCGTGGTGGCGACGACGACCGAGCCCGAGCCATCGGCGAGCGGATAGCGGATGTGCCACAGCGAGCCGTCCTCTTCTTCGGACGACACCTCCAGGTCGGACACGGCGGACTGCAGCACCGGGTCCCACGACACGAGTCGCTTGCCGCGGTAGATCAGACCCTCCTCGTACAGCCGCACGAAGGTCTCGACGACGACGGTCGAGAGCTTCTCGTCCATCGTGAAGTACTCGTGGCCCCAGCTCACCGAATCGCCCAGGCGGCGCATCTGGCCGGTGATGGTGTTGCCGCTCTCCTGCTTCCAGTCCCAGACGCGGGCGACGAAGTTCTTGCGGCCCAGGTCGTGGCGATTCTGGCCGGCGGCCTGCAGCTGGCGCTCGACGACGATCTGCGTGGCGATGCCGGCGTGGTCCGTGCCCGGCACCCACAGCGTGTTGTCGCCCTTCATGCGGTGGTAACGCGTCAGCGAGTCCATCACCGTCTGGTTGAAGGCGTGGCCCATGTGCAGCGTGCCCGTCACATTGGGCGGCGGCAGCTGGATGGAGAACGACGACTTGGCCGGGTCCAGCGTCGGCTCGTACAGGCCGGCGGCTTCCCACTTCGGGCCCCAGTGGGCTTCCAGGGCGGCGGGTTCGAAGGACTTGGCAGGTTCGGTCACGGGGCGATCTCGGCTGGCGCCCCGTGCGCACGGGGCTTGTCGTCATGGGAGGGACCAGCGATTTTAGGGGGCGCCCCCGATACAAAACGAAACCCGGCGATACGGCGCCGAGATGCTCTGCGCGGGGTCGACGGGAATCATGAACGCCGTCCCAACCCACGGGCCTCGAGCGCCCCCGGAGCACCTCATGAACTTTTTTCGTCACTGGCACGCCCACCATGAATCTCGCCACCACCATGGGCACGGCCGTCATGGCCATCCTTTCGGCCGTCACGCTGACCACGGCTTCGCCCATCACCTTCTTGCAGGAGTGGGCGCCAAGCTGGACCTCGACGACGAGCAGCAGCGCCGCCTCGCCGCCTGGTTCGAGCAGATCCAGCGCCAGCGCGATGCGCTGAAAGGCCTGGCCCGCGGCCCCGAACTGAGCGGCCTGATTGCCGGCGAGCAGTTCGCGCGTACCGAGGCTCAGCAGTTGCTCGACGCCAAGCTGGACTCGCTGCGCGCCGCCGGCCCCGGTGTCATCACGGCCTTCGCCGAGTTCTTCGACTCGCTCGACGACGAGCAGCGCCAGGTGCTGCGCTTCATGACGCGCCGCTTCGGCGGCGGCCGGCATCCGCACCGCGACGCATGATGGACGTGCACTGCGGCACGCAACCGCGAGGGCGCTTCATGCCGCACATCGATCGCAATCGGTGTGAGGGCAAGGGCGAGTGCATTGCCGTCTGCCCCTTCAACGTTTTCAGCCTCGGCAAGTTGCCGCCCGACGAGCGCCAGGGCCTGACGCTCTTCGGCAAGCTCCGGGGCATGGCGCATGGCTGGGAGCAGGCCTTCACGCCCAATGCCGCGGCTTGCGAAGCCTGCGGTCATTGCGTCAGCGCCTGCCCGGAACGCGCCATCACGCTGGTCCGAGCGCCCGTGCACAATTCTTCGCCACATGCACCGACTGCTGTTGATCGACGATGACGAGGCACTGGCTGGCCCACTGGCCCAGTACCTGACGCGCTTCGATTTCCAGCTCGAGGCCGTCACGCGGCCCAGTGCCGCGCTGGCCCGCCTGGGCGCCGAACGCTTCGACGCGCTGATCCTCGACGGCATGCTGCCCGAGATGGACGGCTTCGAGTTCTGCAAGCGGCTGCGTGCGAGTAGCGACGCCTGGCGCGACGTCCCCGTGCTGATGCTGACGGCCCGCGGCGACCTGACCGACCGCGTTGTCGGACTGGAACTTGGGGCCGACGACTACCTGCCCAAGCCCTTCGAGCCGCGCGAGCTGGCCGCGCGGCTGCAGACAATCCTGCGCCGCACGCGGCTCGCGCCCGTTGCTGCGCCCGCTGTGCCGCAGCCAACCACCCGGCTCTGCTTCGAGGGCCTGGAGATCGATACCGTGCGCCGCGAGGTGAAGTGCGAGCGCGGCCTCGTCGAGCTGACCGGCACCGAGTACGAACTGCTGGTGCTGCTGGCCCGCGAGCCCGGCCGTATGTTCTCCCGCGACGACATCCTGAACCGGCTGCGCGGCCAGGAGGCCGAGCTGTTCACGCGCGCCGTGGACATCCTCGTCAGCCGGCTGCGGCGCAAGCTGGAACCCGTCGCGGCGCTGAAGACGCTGCGCAACGCGGGCTACTGCTTCGCGTTGCCCGAGAAGCCATGAACGAACCCCGCACACCCGCTCATCCCGCCGCAACGCCGCCACTCCGCGTTTCAAATGCTCGCCGTAGTCGGACTGCGGCTCCGCTTTGCGCCTTGATTGGCGGCGCCGCGACGGCCTGCTCGGGCGCACTGGGTCCATTCACGGCTTCTGCGCCATGAGGCCGCACCACCCCTACGACCACCACTGGCGCGAACGCAAACGCCGCAAGCTGCGCAAGATGGAGCAGGCCCTCCAGCGGGACTGGCATCAGCGCTGGCGCGAGCGGCAGCGTTGGCACCAGCGATGGCACCGCCAACGCGTGCATTTCAAGCGGTCGCTCGGCGCGCGGCTGATCGCCATCTTCGTCGTTCTGGCCTGCGCCAGCAGCGCGATCCTGTGGAACTCCGGCAGCAGCCCTTACGGCCTGCTCTGGGCGGCGCCGGCGCTGCTGCTCGTCATGGGCCTGGCCTTCGGCACGATCCGCCACATGGTGCTGCCGCTGCAGGCGTTGGGCGAGGGCGCCGAGGCCTTCGGCCGTGGCGACTTCGCGCACCGCGTGCCAGTCATTCATGAAGACGAGATCGGCGACCTCGCGCTGCGCTTCAACCAGATGGCGGCCGACATCCAGGCCATGCTGGACGGCAAGCGGGCCTTGCTGCTGGCCATGAGCCACGAACTGCGCAGCCCGTTGACGCGAGCACGGCTGCACGCCGAACTGGTGGGCGAGGGCGAGTCACGCGACGCGCTGCTGCAGGAGCTGGCGCAGATGCGCGACCTGATCACCGCGCTGCTGGAGAGCGAGCGGCTGGGTTCCGGACATAGCGCGTTGCAGCTGTCGGATTGCGATCTCGCGGAGCTGGCGCGGGAGCAGGTACAGCCTGGCATCGAACTGCACGTCGATCCGGAGTTGCCGAAGCTCAGGCTGGACCGGCTGCGTGTGCAGCTGTGCTTGCGAAACCTCGTCCAGAACGCGCTGCGCCACAACGACGCGTCACGGGGTGCGGTGCAGCTGACGCTGAGCAGCGCGGGCGCCGGCGTGCGCTTGGCCGTGCGCGACTTCGGACCCGGCGTGCCCATCGACGCCCTGCCGCATCTGGGGCAACCCTTCTATCGGCCAGACGCCGCCCGCACGCGCCACGAGGGTGGCGTAGGGCTGGGCTTGTGCCTGTGCCGGCTCGTCGCCGAGGCGCATGGCAGCCGGCTGGAACTGCGCAATGCCGAGCCGGGCTTTGAGGCGGCCGTGAACTTCAGCTGAACGCTGGCGGCAATCGGTCAAACCAGGGCTGGGCGGCATCCAACTCAGCGGCCAGCTGCAGCAGCAACCCTTCTTCGGCGGGCGCGCCCACGAACTGCACGCCCAGCGGCAGCCCGTCAGCCGTCCAGTGCAGCGGCAGCGAGATTGCCGGCGTTCCGGTGAGGTTGGCGAGCTGTGTGAAGGGCACATGGCGCAGGCTGTCCGTGGCCATCTGGTGGACGACGCCGTCGAGCAGGCCGGCGCGTTTGAGCAGACCGAGCAGCCCCGAAGCGCGCAGCGCGCTCAGTGCGGCGATCTGCAGCGGTGGCGGGTCGCCGGTGCCGTGCAGCACGGGCGGCGAAGCCAGCGTGGGCGTCAAGTAGAGGTCGTAGCGCGAATGCAGGGCCGCCAGGCCGCGGGCGTAGTCGTTCCAGCGCTGCAGCTCCTGCGTCAATCGCTCGGCGCTGGTGGCGCGGCCAAGCGCGGCGATGACGCGGGTCAGAGGCTCGAAGTCCGCCTCGCGGCCGCCCAGCGCAATGGCGCGGCTCAGTGCGGCCGGCACCTGGCCGAAATAGATGTGCAGAAAGCTGCTGGCCAGCGCACGGCCGTCGATGTCCGGGCGAGCCGGCTCGACGACATGGCCGAGACCCTTCAACAGCGCGACCGTGCGCTCGACGGCGAGGCGCGCTTCGTCGTGGACCGGCTCGCCGATCGGTGAGTCCGTGCACCAGGCGATGCGCAGCCGGCGCAACGGCGCACGCATCTGATCGACGAAGGGCGTGGCGGGGGCGGGCAGCGCGACCGGGTCGCCGGCCTCGGGGCCGCTGAGGATGTCCAGGGCCAATGCCGTGTCGCGCACGCTGCGCGACAACACGCCCTCGCTGCTGGCGCCGAACCAGACCTCACCCTGACCCGGCCCGACCGACACGCGGCCGCGCGAAGGCTTGAGGCCGACCAGGCCGCAACAGGCGGCCGGAATGCGGATGGAGCCGCCGCCGTCGTTGCCGGCTGCCATCGGGATAACGCCAGCGGCGATGGCTGCCGCAGCGCCGCCACTGCTGCCGCCGGGCGTGCGGCGCGGGTCCCAGGGGTTGCTGCTGCGGCCGAAATGCAGCGGGTCGGTGACGCCCTTGAGGGCGAGCTCGGGCGTGTTGGTCTTGCCGAAGACGACGAGGCCGGCGTCCAGGAGGCGCCGCACGACGTGGGCATGCTCGCGCGCGGGCGGCAAGCCGGCGAGGGCGTGGCTGCCCAGGCTGGTCGGCAGACCGGCGTAGTCCTGGGCGGCGTCCTTGATCAGGAAGGGCACACCGGCCAGTGGGCCCTTGCCGGCGTCGCGCGCCAGCTGCGCGCGGGCCTCGGCCTCCATCAGCCGGCAGACGGGGTTGAGCCGGGGCTGGACGTCGGCCAGCCGCGTAAGGGCGAGGTCGAGCAGGGTTCGAGGTGCCACCCGACCCGCCGCCACCTCGGCGGCAAGGGAGGTGGCGTCATGGCGGCGATAGGTGGTGAAGTCCATCGGCGCAGGCTACAGGAACACGTGCTCGCCCGCGTGCTGGCTTCGTCGGATTGCAGGCCTCGTTGCGGCGGTACTCGCCCGCCGCCCGCGACCGATCACATGAACAAGTGTTCGCCCGCGTTCTCTCCGCCGAGGATCACGTAGTTCACCTTCTTCAGATCCGCCAGCTGCGTGCCCCCCGAATACGAGATCGAGCTCTGCAGGTCTTCCTGCATCTCGCGCAGCGTGTCGCCCAGCTGGCCCTTGACGGGCTCGAGGATGCGCTTGCCCTCCACGTGGCGGTACTCGCCCTTGTTGAAGTCCGAGGCCGAGCCGTAGTACTCCTTGAAGCGCTTGCCGTCGACCTCGACCGTCGTGCCGGGCGATTCCTCGTGGCCGGCGAAGAGGGAGCCGATCATGACCATGGCCGCGCCGAAGCGTACGCTCTTGGCGATGTCGCCGTGGTGGCGGATGCCGCCGTCGGCCACGATGGGCTTGGTGGCCACGCGCGAGCACCACTTCAGCGCCGAGAGCTGCCAGCCGCCGGTGCCGAAGCCCGTCTTGAGGCGCGTGATGCAGACCTTGCCCGGGCCAACGCCGACCTTGGTCGCGTCCGCGCCCCAGTTCTCCAGGTCGATGACGCCTTCGGGTGTGCCGACGTTGCCGGCGATGACGAAGGCCTCGGGCAGCTTGCGCTTGATGTGGGCGATCATGCGCTGCACGCTCTCGGCATGGCCGTGGGCGATGTCGATGGTCAGGTAGTCGGCGCCCACGCCCTCGGCCGCGAGCTGGTCGACGAGTTCGTGGTCGGCCGGCTTCACGCCAACGCTCAGGGACACCAGCAGGCCCTTGTCGCGCATGCTCCTGGCATAGGCCAGGCTGTCGAGGTCGAAGCGGTGCATCACGTAGAAGTAGCCCTCGCGGGCCAGCATCTCGGTGATGGGTTCGTCCACCACGGTCTTCATGTTGGCGGGCACCACCGGCAGGCGGAAGCGGTGCGGGCCGAACTGCACCGAGGTGTCGCAGTCGGAGCGGCTTTCCACGCGGCAGCGGCGGGGCAGCAGCAGGATATTGTCGTAGTCGAAGATTTCCATCGTTCAAGTTCGCAAGTTGCGGCGCGCGTTATTGCAGTGCGTGCCCGGACTGCGAGCGCTTGACTTGCTTCGGCATGAGGGCTGGCGCCCTCGACGGCCGGGAGGCCGTCGCGTCGCCGGCTAACTTCGCTTGCGAAGTCAAGGCGCGACGCGCCGGGCCGAAGACAATATTTGGGCCCGGTGATTGATTCTACGCAGGCCGCGGCGGCGTGCGCGCGACCTCGTTCAGCCGCAGCGCCAACAGGCTCTCGGCCATGATGTAGACGAAGACCTCGGACTTGACGTAGCGGACCAGGTCGTTGAGCCGCCCGCCGAGTTGGGAGCAGGCGCGCGCGATCAGCACGGCATCGTCAGCCGAGGCCTTCATGTCGGACTGGGCCGAGCAGGCGGCCAGTGCCCATGGGAACCACAGGAAGGTACTGCCCTCCAGCATGACGCGTTTGCCCGGCAGGTTCAGGTCGCCGTCGGGCGTGCGGTCGTTGGCGCGGGCGTCGCGGTTGCGCAGCGCGGGGTGGATGGGGTCTGGCGCGGTGTCGAAGGACTTGAAGAAGTTGCGGCGGTAGTCGGTGTATTCGGCATGCAGCAGGTCGCCGGCCAGCGGTCGCGCCCGCTCCAGCACGTAGATGGCCTGGCCGGACAGGCCGGGGAAGCTGTCCAGGTTGCCGCTGCGCCCGGGTCGGGGCACCCAGCTGCCGAGGCCGTCTTCGTAGCTGCTGAGCAGCCAGGTGACGCCGGCGCGGATGGCACTGTCCACCTCGCCGCAGCGCTGGGCGCAGAGGTCAGCCCGGCGCAGCTCAACCAGGGCCCACACGGCCACCAGGCTGGAGTAGGTGCGGGCGTGGGTTTCCTGGGCCTGCGAGACCGGTGCGAAGGCGCCGGAGTGGAGCTGGCGCTGGAGCACCAGCTCCAGGTCGCGGTGCAGGCGCTGCAGTCCGATGTCGCGGTCGGTCTTCCACAGCAAGGCGGCCCAGTCCGGGCGCAGCGAGCGCACCTCGGCCAGCAGCACCCAGCCGGCGACCTCGGTCACGCCCCAGTCGAACTCGTTGTAATAACCCCAACCTTCGGAGTCGACCGGCAGCCGTGCGGCCTCGATGGCATCCAGCAACGTGCGCAGCTCGCGCGGGTTGCCGGCGGGCGTGGCGGGCGGCAGCAGCAGCGCGTTCAGCGTCTGCGCGGTGCCCCAGACCTGGTCGGGCGCACCGGGGTCGCGGCGGTCGGAGCGCAGCGTGCCTTCGGCCTTGCGCAGCCCGATCAGCTCATGGGACCAGGCGTCCAGTTCGTCATTCAGCAACGCGTCGATGTCGGGCTGCGGCGGCAAGGCCACGTACAGGCTGCAGCCGGTGGTAACCAGGCCGCCCAGCACCAGCGCCGTGGCCCCGCCCAGGCGCCACCGGCCGGGCCGCGCGCTCACGAAGCGGCGCCACAGCCACCAGCCCAGCGCCGAATAGCCCACGACGAAGAGGCCCACGACCAGCACCGACATGCCCAGGTGCAGGGATTGCAGGCGATCCGGCCCGAGCAGCTCGAACAAGGCCTTCTTGATCTCGGCCATCTTGCCGAGCACCGTCGCCAGCGTGCCCAGTGCGAGGGTCACTGCCGCCAGCCGGCCGCCGTCGCGCGGCCGGCGCGGTTTTCGAACTGCTGGCTTGAGAGCTTCGTCGCTCATGACAGGCCCTCCTTCGTTGGTGGTGCGAGTGTTGGCGCGTTCCTCCCTGGACGGCAACTGCAATCTTGGGGACGTGGTTCAGCGCGCACCGGCGGGCGGCGTGGCCGTGGGCGCCGCCAGGCCTGCAAGGTCGTAGTGCACCGTCAGGCCGCGGGCCAGGGCCGCCCTGACCATCACATCGGCACCCGCCGACTCGCCGCCGATGCGCAGCAGCAGGTCGCAGCGTTCGAGCACGGCCTGCGCGTGCGGATGGAAGAAGCGGTCCCAGACGGCATCGCCGCGCCGTCCGCCTGCGGCCTCGATCAGCGGCAGCGTGACCCACTCGCCCAGCAGCGGCACATGGCCAAGTGCGGCGACCTGCACGGCGGTGTCCTGCATCGCTTTGACGTTCGCCGCGATGGCGTCCTCCCGGTCGGCGGTGCCGCTGCGGTAGGGACCAGCGATGAAGACCAGCAGCGGCCCCTGGCGAAGCCTTGGGCCGAAGACATGGCGTTCCGCCCAGCGCAGCAGCATGATGGTCTTCGCGTCGACGATCTCGCCGGCCTCGACCTGGCGCATGGCCTCGTCGAAGCCCAGCTCGAAACGGGCGATGTCCTCGCCTTCGTCGACGAGGCCGCCACCGTCGGAGACGAGGTCGCTGTCCTCGTACTCGGCCGCGAAGAAATGGAGCTTCTCGGTCACCGAGCCCGGGCTCATGTAGGCCTCGAACAGCGCGCGCGGTTCACGCAGGCGCACGCCGGCTTCCTGCTCCGCCTCGGCGCGTATGCAGCTGACGGGGTCGGCCTCGTCCAGCAAGCCGGCCACCGCCTCGACCATCAGCTGCTGCCAGCCGTTCACGAAGACCGGGTAGCGGAACTGCCGCGTCAGCAGCACCCGACGGCGAGCGCGCTGGTAGAGCAGGATGGTGGCGCCGTTGCCGCGGTCATAGGTCTCGCGGTCCTGCGTCTGCCACTGCCCGTCGCTGCGCAGGAAGTCGAAGCGCGTGGTCTTCAGCGTGTACCAGTTGTCGGAGAGCAGTCTCACCTGCTGGACGCGAACGCGCTCGGACAGTGGCAAATTGGCGATGCGGGTTTCGGTCGGTGAATGCATGAAAATCCCATAATTGAAAACGAATCATGCAAAATAACGCAAACCCATGCAATCCCACAGATGCTGACCGAACAACGACACCTGGCCATCCTGGATGAACTGCAGCTCAAGGGCCGCGTGTTGGCCCGCGAGCTGGCCGAACGCCTGCAGGTGTCGGAGGACACCGTCCGCCGCGACCTGCGCGAGCTGTCCACCCGCGGCGCCTTGCAGCGTGTGCATGGCGGCGCCTTGCCGGTGTCGCCGGCGCTGGCCAACCTGGCGCGGCGCAGCGACATCGCCATGGACGAGAAGCGCGCGCTGGGCCGCCAGGCGGCGTCGCTGCTCGCCGACGGCCAGTTGGTTTTCGTCGATGGTGGCACCAGCACGCTGGCCATGGTCCAGCAACTGCCGCCCACGCTGCGCGCGACGGTCGCCACGCACAGCCCCGTCATTGCCGCGGCATTGATCGAGCATCCGGGCGTGGAGGTGCTGATGCTGGGCGGCCGGCTCTTCAAGCATTCCGGCGTGGCCGTCGGCGCCGGCGTGGCGCAGGCCATCCAGTCGTTGCGGGCGGACTGCTATTTCCTCGGCGTGACGGGCGTCGACGCCGAGTTCGGCCTGTCCACGGGTGACGCCGAGGAGGCTCAGGTCAAGGCACTGCTGATGGCCAGTGCGGCCGAGACGGTGCTGATGGCCAGCAGCGACAAACTCGGCAAGGTCTCGCCCTACCGCGTCGCGCCGCTGTCTGCCCTGTCCACACTCATCGTCACGCCCCAGGCCGACCCGACCGCGCTGCAGGCCCTACGCGTGCCCGGTCTGGAGATCGTCGTCAGTGGTGGTTGAAGATCTTGCGATGGATGCGCCGCGTCGTCTGCCAGACGGCGAGCAGCACGACCGGGATGGCGGCGCCCGCTGCCAGCTCGGGGCTGAAGCCCAGCCAGCCCTCGGCCTTCAGCGCCTTGAAGAAATACAGCAGCAGGCTGACGACGTAGTAGGTGATGGCGGCCAGCGACAAGCCTTCCACGGTAGCCTGCATGCGCAGCTGGGTACGCTGGCCTTCGCCGAGCTGGGCCAGCAGCTGCTGGTTCTGTGACTCGGTCGCGATGTCCACGCGGGTGCGCAGCAGGGCGCTGGCTCGCTCGATGCGCTGCGACAGCGCCGAGAGCCTTTGCGCCGTCGCGGTGACGGTGGCAATGGCCGGCGACAGCCGGCGCTGCATGAATTCGCCCAGCGTCTGCACGCCGGCCACCTTGCCCTCGTGCAGCTCGGCGATACGCTGCTCGACGATGGCCTCGTAGGCCTGGGTCGCGGCGAAGCGGTACTGGTGCTCGGCCGTCGCGTGCTCGACGCGCGCGGCCGTCGAGATCAGGTCGTCCAACAGCTCGGCCTCGGACGCGCCGCGCCGCTCCAGCCGCGCGGTGATGTCGGCCAGCGTGGCCTCCACGTCGGCCAGCGTCGGCGCCAGCGCCTTGGCCGCGGGCAGGCCACGCAGGGCCATCAGCCGGTAGGTCTCCAGCTCCAGCAGGCGCTGGCAGATGCGACCGGCGCGGGTTTCGGGCGTGCCGGGCTCCAGCAGTACGACGACGTGCTCGAAGCCGGTGGCGCGCAGGCAGAAGTCGGTCACGACCAGCGAATGCCCGCCCATCGTCGACGCGACGACGGCATGGGCGCCGAACCAGGCCCGGCCTTCGGCGAGCGCGCTGGGCGCGAAGGTCAATGGCCGCTCGATCATGACCAGCTTGATCGCCGCGAAGGTGCGGCCCGGGATGCGGCCCAGCCAGTCTCCGGGCACGCGCAGCGCCAATGCGTCCAGCGTCTGCGCGCTGGGCTCGGCGTCGGCCGGCAGTGGCTGCACCACGGCGTAGCGCGTGAACTCGGCGTGTCGCTCCCATTTCAGCGAGAACTCGCCGCAGCGCAGGCGCAGGAAGTTGGCGTTCAGCGCGTCGGCCGGCAGCGCGTGCTGGCCGGGCAGCCGCGCCAGGTGGGCGTGCTCGTCGGCGCGGCCGATGCCGTCGTTCAGCACGGCCACGTGGACGATGACGGCGGGCAGCCGGATGCGCGCCGGCGGCCGGGCGTGCACCTCGTTGTGCAGCGCCAGGCGCAGCGGGTCGTCGGCGGGCAGGATGTGGTCTTCGTGCATGGGCCCCAGGCTAGTGCCTAGACGGTGCACCAGCATGGCTCGATAAAATTTCAGCCTTCGTACATCAGCAGCGGCGGCTTCCGTCTTCACCATGCAAACATCATTCCCGGCCGTCGTCATCAGTGGCACCGGCCTGTACCGCCCGCCGCACGTCATCACCAACGCCGAGCTGGTCGAGGCCTTCAACCGCTACGCCGACCTGCAGAACGCCGAGCATGCGCAAGCCATCGCGGCCGGCGAACGTACCGCGTTGACACACTCCAGCGTCGAGTTCATCGAGAAGGCCTCAGGCATCAAGCAGCGCTACGTCATCGACAAGGACGGTGTGCTGGATCCCGCCCGCATGTACCCGCGCTTCACGCCGCGCGGCGACGACGAGCTCTCGCTGATGGCCGAGATCGCCGTCGACGCCGCGAAGCAGGCCCTCAGCGCAGCTGGCAAGACCGGTGCCGACATCGACGCCGTGTTGTGCTCCAGCGCCAACATGCAGCGCGCCTACCCGGCCATGGCCGTCGAGATCCAGCAGGCCCTGGGTGCTGGCGGCTACGGTTTCGACATGAACGTCGCCTGCTCCTCGGCCACCTTCGCGGTGGAGCAGGCCTTCAACGCGGTGCGCTCGGGCGCGTCCAAGTGCGTGCTGGTCGTCAACCCCGAGATCACGTCGGCCCACCTGGAGTGGCGCGACCGCGACTGCCATTTCATCTTCGGCGACGTCTGCACGGCGCTGATCATCGAGCGTGCGGAAGACGCCACCGGCGCCGACCAGTGGGAGATCCTCGGCACCCAGCTGGCGACGCAGTTCAGCAGCAACATCCGCAACAACTTCGGCTTCATGAACCGCGCCGAGGACCGCGACCCCAGCGACCGCGACCTGACCTTCTACCAGGAGGGCCGCAAGGTCTTCAAGGAAGTGGTGCCGATGGCCGCCGCCCACATCGAGGCCCACCTGGCCAAGCTGGGCCTGGAGCCGACGCAGATGCGCCGCTTCTGGCTGCACCAGGCCAACCTGGGCATGAACCAGCTGGTCATCAAGAAGCTGGTGGGTGGCGAGGCGGGCAGCGACATCGCGCCGCTGATCCTGAACGAATACGCCAACACCGCATCGGCCGGTTCCATCATTGCCTTCCACCATCACCGCGCTGACCTGAACCCGGGCGAGGCGGGTGTCATCTGCTCCTTCGGCGCCGGCTACTCCATCGGCAGCGTCGTCGTGAAGAAGCGCTGAGCGCTCAGAAGCGCAGCGACAGCCCCACCGTCCAGGCCCAGTCCGGCGTGTCGCGGGTCAGGCCTCGAAAGACGGCGGTGTCCAGCTGAACGTCGGGACTCACCTGCCAGGCCACGCCCGTGCCGGCCGTGATGACATTGCCGCCGTTGCGCGACGACGCCAGCTGTTGGCCGGCGACCTCGGCAAAGCCGTGCAGCTTGTCGCCCAGCGGAAACCCCAGGCTCGCCGACAGCAGGCCTGCGGTGTAGCGCTGGTCGGCGTCGTTGCGGTCGGTGATGACGCCGGCCATCGTGCCCAACGACCAGTCCGCCGGCAGCTGCCACTGCGCGAGAAAGCTCAGCGACGGCCTGAGGCCATGGCCCTTGAACGCCCCGCTGCCCGTCGGCGTCAGCATGTCGAACAGCCAGCCCAGGCCGGGCTTCGTGTCGTCGCCGGCCTGCGTCTGCCACTTGAAGCCGATGCCGAGATCGCCTCGGCCGCTGGCGCCGGGATTGTTCTGGCGCAGTGCGCCTGCGGTGTCCAGCCGCAGCTCCAGGTCATGGCCGACACCCAGGCGCAGCAGCGTTGGCGTCGAGCGCAATCGCGTCGTCATGCCATCGGCCCTGTCGCGTTGCCAGGCGCCGCTGGTCTCGATCTGGAAGCGGCCGACCGCCATCGCGTCGGGGCCGTTGGTGAAGTCGGGCCGATCGGGCGAAATCGCGTCGTCGGCCTCGGCGGTGCAGGCGGCGAACAACAGGAGCAGGGCGGCGGCTTTCATGGCGGGCCACTCTAGCGGCTGCGCTATCGTGCGCGCATGTCTTCCCTTTCACTTTTCTGGCACGACTACGAAACCTTCGGCCGCGTGCCGCGCCGTGACCGCCCGGCCCAGTTCGCCGGCCTGCGCACCGATGCCGAACTCAACGAAGTCGGCGAGCCGCTGATGCTCTATTGCCAGCCGGCGCCGGACTACCTGCCCGACCCGGAGTCCTGCCTGCTGACGGGCATCCTGCCCCAGCACTGCCTGGCCAAGGGCGTGCCCGAACACGAGTTCGCCGCCGCCATCGAGACCGTGCTGGCGCTGCCGGGCACGGTGGGCGTGGGCTACAACAGCATCCGCTTCGACGACGAGGTGACCCGCCACCTGTTCTGGCGCAACCTCATCGACCCCTATGGCCGCGAATGGCAGAACGGCTGCGGCCGCTGGGACCTGCTGGACGTCGTGCGCTGTGCCTACGCGCTGCGGCCCGAGGGGCTGGAGTGGCCCAAGCACGAAGATGGCCGGCCGAGCTTCAAGCTCGAGCACCTGACGCTCGCCAACGGCGTGGCCCACGAAGCGGCCCACGATGCGTTGTCCGACGTGCGCGCTACCGTTGCGCTGGCCCGCAAGCTGCGTAATGCCCAGCCCAAGCTGTGGGATTTCTGCCTGAAGCTGCGCACCAAGCAGGCGGTGTGGGACGAGATCGGCATCGGCAAACCCTTCCTGCACATCTCCGGCATGTATGGCCCCGAGCGTGGCTGCATCGCGCTGGTCTGGCCGCTGGCGCCGCATCCGACCAACAAGAACGAGCTCATCGTCTGGGACTGCGCCACCTCGCCCGAGGAGCTGCTGGGCCTGAATGCGGCCGACATCCGGGCGCGCATGTTCACCAAGCAGGATGAATTGCCCGAGGGCGTCACGCGGCTGCCGATCAAGACCATCCACGTCAACAAGAGCCCGATCGTCATCGGCAACCTGAAGACATTGCAGCCGGCCATGGCCGAGCGCTGGGGGCACGACATCGACGCCCAGCTCGTCCACGCCAAGCTGCTGGGCGAGAAGGGCCGGCTGCTTGACGGCCTGTGGGGCGATGTCTTCCAGCGCGAGCCCTTCGCGCCGGCGGACGTGGATGAAGACCTCTACGGCGGCTTTATCGGCAACGAGGACCGCCGTGCGCTGAACCGCGTGCGCACGACGTCGCCCGAGCAGCTCGCCGAGCGCGCGGCCCAGGGCAAGCTGGCCTTCCAGGATGCGCGCCTGGACGAGCTCGTCTTCCGCTGGCGCGCGCGCAATTTCCCGGCCAGCCTGTCGGCCGACGAGGCCGAGCGCTGGCAGGCCCATCTGGCCGCACGCCTGCACGAAGGCGAGGGTGGCGCGCAGACGCTGGCGGCCTTCATGGAGCGCATCGACCAGCTCGGCCAGACCTTCGAGGAAAGGGCCGACGAGCGTGGCGAGGCCATCCTGTCCGCCCTTTACGACTACGCCGAACAGATCGCGCCGTAGTCCCGCGCCCCATGATCTGCCGCATGGCCGAAAGGGGCGAGTCCTGCGATAGTCGGGACTAGAAGACCGACCCGGAGACTCCCATGAGCAGCGCCGCCCCCGCCACCACCGAGGACCCCACCGCCGCCCGGCTGCGAACCCTGCTGGTTCGCGCGCCCACCGCGGTCGCCTTCATCTCAGGCCAGCGTTTCGAGGTCGTCAGCGAGGAGTTCAACCACCTGTTCGGTTTTGGCGACGACAGCGACCTGACCAGCCAGGGCACGCGGGTCGTGCACACGACCGACATGGCGCACACGGCGCTGCACGAGCGCGCTGCCGCCGCCTTCACCGCCGGCCGGCCGCTGGACGAGGAGATCGAATACGTGAAGCGCGACGGCCACCGCTTCTGGGGCCGCCTGCAAGCCACGCCGGTGCATTGGGAAGCCCCGAACGGCGAGGCGCTGTGGATCGTCGAGGACGTCAGCGCGGCCCGCGCGCTGCGCCTGCAGCCGACCTGGACGGCCAAGCACGACGCCGTCACCGAGCTGGCCAACCGCCGCGAGTTCGAACGCCGCCTGGGCGAGCATGTCGGCAGCCGCCGCAGCGAGCCGGTCTCGGTGCTGTGGCTGGACGTGGACAAGTTCGGCGATGTCGTGAAAGGCATGGGCGCCGAGGTAGGCGACCATTACCTCTACGGCCTGGGCCAGATGCTGATCAGCAAGGTGCGCGCCTCCGACCTCGTCGCGCGGCTGGAGGAAGACCATTTCGCCATCCTGCTGCCCGACTGCGACCAGCACTACGCGCAGATCATTGCCGAGAAAGTGCGCTCTGCCGTTGCCAGCTACCGGCTGCGCTGGGGCCTGCACCGCACGCGCGTGAAAGCGTCCCTGGGCGTCGTGCAGATCCAGCCGACGCTGACGACGGTGGACGCCGTGCTCGGCGGCGCGGCGCTGGCCTGCACCGAGGCCAAGGCGGCGGGCGGCGACAGCGTGCGCGTGTTCGTCTCGGCCGGTGGCTACGAGGAACTCGCGGGCTGATTTCACGTTTGCGCGAAGAGTCGATCCCCGGAAATGCGGGGTTTTTCACCGAATGTTCTAAAGTTCACGGCAGCGCGGCCGATGTAGCGGCCAGAGCGCTCTGAAACTGAATCCCATGAACGTCGCCCTGTCCACCGCCCTGTCCGGCATCTCGGCTGCCAACGAGCGGCTGCGCGCGTCGGCGTCCAACATCGCCAACCTGGCGTCCAGCAACCAGGGCCGTCCCAGCGCCGAGCCGACGAACGTCGACAAGGTGCCCGAGCGCGAAATCAATCCGGCCAACGAGATCGTCGAGCAGCAGTCGGCGGCCTATGCCTTCGTCGCCAACCTGAAGGTGCTGCAGACGCAGCTGAACACGACCGGCGCGCTGCTGGACATCAAGGCCTGAGCCGGCCTCACATCCTGCAGAAAGCGGCCTCGGGCCGCTTTTTCTTTGGTGCACCCATGCTGGGCGCAAACAAAAAAGCCCGCCGGATGGCGGGCTTTGGGGCTGCGCGGAGTGCCGTGGATCAGGCGGCGGCGTTGGCCGTGTCCGCATATTCCTCGATCTGGTCGAAGTTCAGATACTTGTAAATCGAGGCGCCGTCCTTGTTCACCACGCCCATCGCCTCGTGATACTCCTGCACGGTCGGGATGTGGCCCAGCTTGGACGCGATGGCGGCCAGTTCGGCCGAGGCCAGGAACACGTTGGTGTTCTTGCCCAGGCGGTTCGGGAAGTTGCGGGTCGACGTGGACACGACGGTCGCGCCTTCACGCACCTGGGCCTGGTTGCCCATGCACAGGCTGCAGCCCGGCATCTCGGTGCGTGCACCGGCCGTGCCGAAGGCGGCGTAGTGGCCTTCCTTGATCAGCTCGCTCTGGTCCATCTTGGTGGGCGGGGCCACCCACAGCTTGACCGGGATGTCGCGCTGGCCGCCCAGCAGCTTGGCCGCGGCGCGGAAGTGCCCGATGTTGGTCATGCACGAGCCGATGAAGGCCTCATCAATCTTGGTGCCGGCGACTTCGGACAGGAACTTGGCATCGTCCGGGTCGTTGGGGCAGCAGAGGATGGGCTCCTTGATGTCGGCCAGGTCGATCTCAATGACGTGGGCGTACTCGGCGTCCTTGTCGGCTTCCAGCAGCTCGGGGTTGGCCAGCCAGGCCTCGACCTTCTCGATGCGGCGTTGCAGCGTCTTCGCGTCGGCATAGCCGTCGGCAATCATGTTCTTCATCAGCACGACGTTGCTGGTGAGGTATTCCTTGATTGGCTCGGGATTGAGCTTGATCGTGCAGCCGGCGGCGGAGCGCTCGGCGGAGGCATCGGACAGCTCGAAGGCTTGCTCGACCTTCAGGTTCGGCAGGCCTTCGATCTCGAGGATGCGGCCGGAGAAGGCGTTCTTCTTGCCGGCCTTGGCCACGGTCAGCAGGCCGGCCTTGATGGCGTACAGCGGGATGGCGTGCACGAGGTCGCGCAGCGTCACGCCCGGCTGCATCTCGCCCTTGAAGCGAACCAGCACCGATTCAGGCATGTCCAGCGGCATCACGCCGGTAGCCGCGCCGAAGGCCACGAGGCCGGAGCCTGCGGGGAAGCTGATGCCGATGGGGAAGCGGGTGTGGGAATCCCCGCCGGTGCCCACCGTGTCGGGCAGCAGCAGGCGGTTCAGCCAGCTGTGGATGACGCCGTCACCCGGGCGCAGCGATACGCCGCCGCGGTTGCTGATGAAGGCGGGCAGCTCGCGGTGCGTCTTCACGTCCACGGGCTTGGGGTAGGCGGCCGTGTGGCAGAAGGACTGCATGACCAGGTCGGCCGAGAAGCCCAGGCAGGCCAGGTCCTTCAGCTCGTCGCGGGTCATCGGGCCGGTGGTGTCCTGCGAACCGACGGTCGTCATCTTGGGTTCGCAATACGTGCCCGGGCGAACGCCCTGGCCTTCCGGCAGGCCGACGGCGCGGCCGACCATCTTCTGCGCCAGCGTGAAGCCGGCCTTGGTCTCGGCGGGGGGCGACGGCAGGCGGAACAGCGTGGAAGCGGGCAGGCCCAGGAACTCGCGCGCCTTGGCCGTCAGCGAGCGGCCGATGATGAGGTTGATGCGGCCGCCGGCGCGTACTTCGTCGAACAGCACGTCGCTCTTGAGCTTGAACTCGGCAACGGTCTGGGTGCCTTTCACCAGCTTGCCTTCGTAGGGCAGCACGTCGATGACGTCGCCCATTTCCAGCTTGCTGACGTCCACCTCGATCGGCAGCGAGCCCGAGTCTTCCTGCGTGTTGAAGAAGATGGGGGCGATCTTGCCGCCCAGCGTGACGCCGCCGAAGCGCTTGTTCGGCACAAAGGGGATGTCCTGGCCCGTGGCCCAGATGACGGAGTTGGTGGCGGACTTGCGGCTGGAACCGGTACCGACCACGTCGCCCACGTAGGCGACCAGGTGCCCCTTCTTCTTCAGGTCCTCGATGAACTGCATCGGACCGCGCTTGCCGTCTTCCTCGGGTTTGAAGGCCGCGTCGGGGCGCGTGTTCTTCAGCATCGCCAGGTAATGCAGCGGGATGTCCGGGCGGCTCCAGGCGTCGGGGGCGGGCGACAGGTCGTCGGTGTTGGTCTCGCCGGGCACCTTGAAGACGGTGACGGTGATCTTCTTGTCGACCTCGGGGCGCGATGTGAACCACTCGGCATCGGCCCAGCTCTGCATGACGGCCTTGGCGTGGGCGTTGCCCGCCTTGGCCTTGTCGGCGACGTCGTTGAAGAAGTCGAACATCAGCAACGTCTTCTTCAGACCCGCAGCGGCAACGCCGGCGACTTCGGCGTCGTCAAGCAGCTCGATCAGCGGATGCACGTTGTAGCCGCCGACCATGGTGCCCAGCAGCTCGGTGGCCTTGGCCTTGGAGATCAGGCCGACCTTGATGTCGCCGTGGGCGACGGCAGCCAGGAACGACGCCTTGACCTTGGCTGCATCGTCTACGCCCGGGGGCACGCGGTGCGTCAGCAGGTCCAGCAGGAAGGCATCTTCACCGGCCGGCGGGGCCTTGATCAGCTCGATCAGTTCGGCGACCTGCTTGGCGTCCAGGGCGAGGGGCGGAATGCCGAGGGCGGCGCGCTCGGCGACGTGTTGGCGGTAGGCGGTGAGCATGGGGGTTCTCCGTAGGTGCAGGTCAGTGTTCAGCCTGGGGCACGATCAGCCTCAGGCCCTTGAAGTAGTCGCGAAAGAAGCCGTCGTCGCGGGTGATCAGCGCCTTGCACTGCAGCAAGGCGTGGGCGCCGATCAGGAAATCGGCCACGACGCGTTCGCGCCGGCCACCGCGGTCGCGGTAGCGGCGCTGCATGTGACCGGCGCGGACCGCGGCGGCCTCCTGGATGGCATCGAAGCGGATGCCGAATTCATTCAGCGCGTCCATGACCGTCTCGCGCGTGTCGAGCAGGGTCTGGACCTCGGCGGCGACCGCCTCGCTGATGACGACCTCACCCTCGCTCAGCGCCAGCGCGAGCGCCTGGGCCGAGGCTTCGCCATAGGCGGCGTCGCCGGTCAGCACGTCGACGAGGACGGAGGCGTCGACGGCGATCATTCGGCGTCGTCGCTGGGCGCGGGATAGGGGTCGCCCGGGGCGCGGCCGCGCAGGGCGCGCATGGCTTCGTCGGTGCTGGTGAAGCCCTCGGCCAGCTTGAAGCGGCCGCGCAGCTTGGCCAGCGCGTCATCGACGTTCTTGCGCAGGATGATGCGTCCGCCGTCCAGCTCGACCTTGAGCACGCTGCCCTTGGTCAGGCCGAGGGCGTCTCGGACGGCTTTGGGCAGTGTGATCTGCCCGCGTTCGGCTACGGTGGCTTCCATGGCGCCTCCAGCGGCTGAGCCGTCGCGGGAGGCGTTGGCTCAGGTATGCATCAGAAAGTATGCATTCATTCTACATACCTGGACCGCTGGATTTCAAGCCAAGAAGATCACTTGGACGGTGTGATGCCCAGGCTGCTGCGGGCTGCGGCAGCGGCTTCGGCCTCCGGATCGTTGATCTGGGCCGCCTTGGCTTCGGCCATCAGGCGGGCCTGCTCGGGGTGGATGCAGTCGTCCAGCAGGCGCTGGCCGATCTTGGTGTCCAGCAGCATGGACTTGT
Organism: Burkholderiales bacterium; assembly: GCA_019509985.1. Taxonomy (GTDB): domain Bacteria; phylum Pseudomonadota; class Gammaproteobacteria; order Burkholderiales; family Burkholderiaceae_C; genus Pelomonas. Next base: position 33,765 of record JAEKLF010000049.1, read on the forward strand.
TGGCGATCTGGATCATCAGCGTGCGGCCGGTCACGTCTTCCAGGCGCAGCGCGCCGGTGGACGACAGCACGGGCTTCATCGTGAAGGTCTGCTTCTGCCAGCCGACATTGATGTAACCCGCGACCTTGGGATGCTTTTCGATGTGGACGGTCTGCTTGAACTCGCAGGCGTACTCGCCCAGATAGGCGCGTTCGGCGGCGGCGAGCTGAGCTTCATTGGCGTCGGCCAGCACGGGCTCGGGCGGCGGCGCGGGCGTCTTCTTGGCGGGTGCGGCCTTGGCGGTTTTGGCGGTCTTGGTCGGCGTGGCGGCCTTGACGGCGGGCTTGGCCGCTGGCTTGGGAGGCGGCGTGTGGGCCAGGACGGGCAGGGCGGCGCAGAGGATCAAGGCGGCGGCGCTGCCGCGGAGCGAGGGGAGCTGCATCGGGAGTGGGCAGGGAGGTGAGAGGGTGGAAAAAGGGTGGAGAAATGGCCCCGCATCATGGCCGCAATATGGCCGCGCGTGGGTGAGCAGATGTAGGCATTGTCCGACGTGACGAAGTGCACGCGGCTGCGTGCTTTACCCGATGGCTGCTGGGAAAAAGGCGCGCCGGGCTTCGGCCGGCAGGCTGCGGCCGGTGCGCTCGGCGCGCTCCAGCACGGTCCAGAAATAGCGGTAGCTGGCGCGGTCATGCAAGCGGTCATGAAAGGAGATGGGCGCCCATTGCTGGGCCTGCGCGGCGAGTAGCAGCTCGGCGGCTTCGGCGATCTCCTCGGCGGCTGGTGCGAAAGCCTCGACGATGGGCCGGATCTGGTCCGGATGGATGCTCCACATGCGGGTATAGCCGAACGCGCGGGCAGCGCGGCGGGCAGCGACGGCCAGGGCAGAGCTGTCGCGGAACTCGGTGACGACGCAGTGCGAGGGCGTCTTGCCGAAGGCGTGCGCGGCGGCGGCGATCTCCAGCTTGGCGCGCACGACGAGCGGGTGCTCGAACTGGCCCGGCAGCTCCATCGCCGTCTTCGGGATGGCGCCGCCGTGGGCGGAGACAAAGTCCATCAGACCGAAGGACAGCGACTCGATACGCGGATGGGCCGCGATGCGGAAGACCTCGCGCAGCGCGCCATGGGTCTCGATGAGCACCTGCAGCGGCAGCTTGGGCTGGGCATGGCGTTCGCAGGCGGTGTCGATGGCGGCGCAGGCACGGTCGACGTCGTCACCGCTCTCCGGCTTGGGAATCATCAGGTAGGCCAGGCGGCCTCCGGCCTTGGCGATCAGCGTGTCGACATCGGCCTCGAAGGCCGCATGGCCCAAGGGGTGCACGCGGGCACCGACGCGGCCGAAGGCGTTGGCGGCGCTTGTCGCCAGCTCGGCGATCAACAGCGCATGCTCGATCTCGCCGCCGATGGGCGCGCCATCCTCGGCGTCCAGCGTGATGTCGAAGATGGGGCCGAGCTCGGCCTGCAGCGCAAGGCTCTTGCGCATGCGCGCCTCGACACCGCAATAGTGGTCGACGACGGGCAGCAGGGCACGGGCGGTTTCATGGCCAAACAAGGCCTGGCGGGGATGCAGGAGAGCGCTCATCGCGCCACTGTACCCAGGCTGTGAGTGGACGGCAGATGTGACGCCGGTCGCGGAATCGCGAGTTTCGCAGCGCCAAAAAGGGGCACATGGGCTGTCATATCTGACCCAGGCGTGACAGCATTGCCGCACAAGACCTCAGGAGACAAAGCCATGCTCAAGCTCGAGTCGCTCAGAGTTTCCCGCCGCCTGGCCCTGCAGACCTTTGGTGCCGTCCTCGGCGTGCTGCTGGTGGCAGCCATCCTGCTGGTCTCGGAGCGGGAGCTGATCCTGAATGAGCGCCAGCAGGCCGTGCGCCAGGCGGTCGAGGCGGCGCACGGCGTCGTCGCGCATTTCCATGCCCAGGTGGCTGCCGGCAAGCTGTCCGATGACGACGCCAAGAAGGCCGCCCTGGCCGCTGTGAGAGGCCTGCGCTACAGCGGCAACGAGTACTTCTGGGTCAACGACATGAGCCCGGTCATGGTCATGCATCCCATGAAGCCCGAGCTGGAAGGCAAGACACTGAGCAACAGCAAGGACCCGACCGGCAAGCCGCTCTTCGTCGCGATGGTCGACATCGTCAAGGCGGACGGCGCCGGCTTCCTGCCTTATCTGTGGCCCAAGCCGGGCAGCGAGCAGCCGGTGCCCAAGGTGTCCTATGTGAAGGGCTTCACCCCCTGGGGCTGGATCATCGGCTCGGGCGTCTACGTGGATACCGTCGACGCGGCCATCTGGCAGCGCGTCTGGAAGGTGGGACTGGGCGTGCTGGTGCTGGCGGGCATGCTGCTGGCGTTGGGCCTGGCCATCACGCGCAGCATCACGCGCCAGCTGGGTGGCGAGCCCGCCCGCGTCAACGAGATCACGCGACGGTTGGCCGAGGGCGACCTCAGCGTCGACATCGACCTGAAGGGCAGCAGCCACGAGAGCGTCATGCAGGGCGTCAAGGCCATGCGCGACAGCATGGCCAGCATCGTCCAGCAGGTGCGCGACGGCTCGGAGTCGGTCGCCAACGCCAGCTCCGAGATCGCTTCCGGCAACCAGGACCTGAGCGCCCGCACCGAAAGCCAGGCCAGCGCCTTGCAGCAGACGGCGGCGTCCATGGACGAGCTGGGCGCGACGGTGCGCAACAACGTCGACAACGCGCAGCAGGCCAATCAGTTGGCGCAGAACGCCTCGCACGTGGCGGCCGAGGGTGGGCAGGTCGTGAAGCAGGTCGTCGACACGATGAAGGGCATCAACGACAGCTCGCGCCGCATCGGCGACATCATTTCGGTCATCGACGGCATCGCCTTCCAGACCAACATCCTGGCGCTGAACGCCGCGGTGGAGGCGGCCCGTGCCGGCGAGCAGGGCCGTGGCTTCGCAGTCGTCGCCGGTGAGGTGCGGCTGCTGGCCGGGCGCAGCGCCGAGGCGGCGCGCGAAATCAAGCAGCTGATCACGCAGAGCGTGGAACGCGTGGACCGCGGCAACACGCTGGTCGACCAGGCCGGCGAGACGATGGAGAAGGTCGTCACCAGCATCCGCCGCGTGGCCGACATCATGGGCGAAATCAGCTCGTCCAGTGCCGAACAGAGTTCGGGCGTCTCGCAGGTCGGTGCCGCCGTCACGCAGATGGACCAGGCCACGCAGCAAAACGCCGCGATGGTGGAGGAGATGGCCGCCGCGGCCGATGGCCTGAAGGTGCAGGCCCAGCAGCTGGTGCAGACGGTCGCGACCTTCCGGCTGCCGACCGTGCGCTGAGCCTCGCGGCGCCATGGAAAAGGCCTCCCGAGGGAGGCCTTGTCGCTTCCGAAGCCGAGAGACTTACAGCAGATGCTTCACGCCGTCCTGCTCGTCCGTCAGTTCCTTCAGCGTCTTGTTGATGCACTCCTGCGAGAAGGCGTCGATCTCGATGCCTTGCACGATCTTGTACTCGCCGCCCTCGCAGGTGACCGGGTAGCCGAACATGACTTCCTTCGGGATGCCATATTCGCCGCCGGACGGGATGCCCATCGTGACCCACTTGCCGTTGGTGCCCAGCGCCCAGTCGCGCATGTGGTCGATGGCGGCGTTGGCTGCGGAGGCCGCCGACGACAGGCCGCGGGCCGCGATGATGGCCGCGCCGCGCTTGCCGACGGTGGGCAGGAAGACCTCGCGGTTCCATTGCTCGTCGTTGATCAGTTCCTTCACGGACTGGCCGTCGACGGTGGCGTTGCGGTAGTCGGCGTACATCGTGGGCGAGTGGTTGCCCCACACGGCCAGCTTCTCGATGGAAGCGACGGCCTTGCCGGTCTTGGCCGCCAGTTGCGACGCGGCTCGGTTGTGGTCCAGGCGCAGCATGGCGGTGAAGTTCTTGGCCGGCAGGTCCGGGGCCGACTTCATCGCGATGTAGGCGTTGGTATTGGCGGGGTTGCCCACCACCAGCACCTTGACGTTGCGCGAGGCGACGGCGTTGAGCGCCTTGCCTTGCGTCGTGAAGATGGCGCCGTTGATCGACAGCAGCTCGGCACGCTCCATGCCGGGGCCGCGCGGACGCGAGCCGACCAGCAGCGCGTAGTCGGTGTCCTTGAAGGCGGTCATCGGGTCGCTGTGGGCTTCGATGCCGGCCAGCAGCGGGAAGGCGCAGTCTTCGAGCTCCATGATCACGCCCTTCAGCGCGTTCTGGGCCTTTTCGTCCGGAATCTCCAGCAGCTGCAGGATGACGGGCTGGTCCTTGCCCAGCATTTCGCCGGAGGCGATGCGGAACAGCAGGGCGTAGCCGATCTGGCCGGCAGCGCCGGTGACGGCGACGCGAACGGGTTTCTTGCTCATGGGAGTCTCCGAGGGGCAGTTGATAAACCGATGATCGCGGGAGTGTACGGGCTTACCCGAAGGCCTCGTCGTGCTCGAATCTCGGCATGCCCAAGACATTTGCGCGCGCCGCGGCGCCGCTTTACGAACAGATCCGTCAGCTCATCGTCAGCGCGCTGGCGTCGGGCGAGTGGAAGCCGGGCGATGCGCTGCCGAGCGAGGCCGCGCTGGCACAGCGTTTCGGCGCCAGCCCTGGCACCGTGCGGCGCGCGCTGGACGAGATGGCGGCGGAGCACCTCGTCGAGCGCCGCCAGGGGCGCGGCACCTTCGTCGCGACCCACACGGCGCCGCGCAACTCCTATCGCTTCCTGCGCCTCGTCGCCGATGACGGCGCAACCGGCTTCACGCGCGAGCTGCTGCATTGCCGGCGTGTCCGCGCCACGGCCGAGACGGCGCGGGCGCTGCAACTGCGCACGGCCGAGCCGGTCATCGAGGTCAGGCGCTTGCTGTTGCGGCGCGAGCGGGCGGTGGTGCTGGATGACCTCTGGCTGCCGGAGCGCCATTTCGAGGGCCTGGACAGCCGGCTGATCAACGCCTATCCGGGCACGCTTTACGCGCTCTTCGAGGAGCGCTTCGGCGTGCACATGGTGCGTGCCGAGGAGAAGCTGCGTGCCGTCGCCGCTGGCGCGGACGCGGCTGCGCTGCTGGGTGTGGCGGCCGGCGCACCGCTGCTCAGCGTCGAGCGCGTGGCCTATACCTACGGCGACCGCCCGGTCGAATTGCGCCGCGGCCTTTACCACACGCAAGCCGATCATTACCTCAATGACTTGAACTGAATCTGACAATGCCGCAGTGCAGCAAGTGCGAAGCCCGGCAAGGATCTTGGCCCTAGAATCTTTCGGTTTCACATTGATTACGCAGGGCCCGACCATGACGGACAGCGCCAAGACCAGACCGGTCTATACCAATATTCACGTCACGCAGATCGTCAGTTACCGCCTACCGCCTGCCGGCATCGTCTCCATCCTGCATCGCATCAGCGGCCTGCTGATGTTCCTGCTGCTGCCCTTCGTGGTCTGGATGCTGGACAACAGCCTCAGCTCGGAAATCTCCTTCGACGCCTTCACGAACGTCTTCGTGGCCGGCGCAGGCGGCATTCCCGGCTGGTTCGTCAAGCTGTTGGCGCTGGGCTTGATCTGGGGTTACCTGTTCCATTTCATCGCTGGCGTGCGCCATCTGTGGATGGACGCGACGCACAGCGTCAGCAAGGCCCAGGGCCACAGCTCAGCCATCGTCACGCTGGTACTGAGCACGCTGCTGACGCTGCTGCTGGGCGCCAAGCTGTTCGGTCTGTACTGAGGACAACAACAATGAGTACTTTCGGCTCCAAGCGCATCGTCGTCGGTGCGCATTACGGCCTGCGCGACTGGCTCGCGCAGCGCGTCACGGCCGTGCTGATGGCCTTGTTCACCATCGTGCTGCTGGCCCAGGTGCTGATGCCTGGCGCGCTCGGCTACGACCGCTGGGCGGCGATCTTTTCCCAGCAATGGATGAAGGTCATCACCTTCGTGACCATCCTGGCCTTTGCGTATCACGCCTGGGTCGGCATGCGTGACATCTGGATGGACTATGTGAAGCCCGTTGGCGTGCGTCTGACGCTGCAGGTGTTCACCCTCGTTTGGCTTGTGGGTTGCGCCGGCTGGGCGATCCAGGTTTTGTGGAGACTCTGATGGCGGCGCTTTCAACCCGCAAGTTTGATGTGGTGATCGTCGGGGCCGGTGGCTCCGGCATGCGCGCCTCGCTGCAGCTGGCACTGGCCGGCCTGAACGTGGCCGTGCTGTCCAAGGTCTTCCCGACCCGCTCGCACACCGTCGCCGCGCAAGGCGGCATCGGCGCCTCGCTGGGCAACATGAGCGAGGACAACTGGCACTACCACTTCTACGACACCATCAAGGGCTCGGACTGGCTGGGTGACCAGGACGCCATCGAGTTCATGTGCCGCGAGGCGCCCAAGGTCGTCTACGAGCTCGAGCACTTCGGCATGCCGTTCGACCGCAATGCCGACGGCACCATCTACCAGCGCCCGTTCGGCGGCCACACCGCCAACTATGGCGAGAAGCCCGTGCAGCGCGCCTGCGCCGCGGCCGACCGCACCGGCCACGCGCTGCTGCACACGCTGTATCAGCAGAACGTCAAGGCCCGCACGAACTTCTTCGTCGAGTGGATGGCGCTGGACATCATCCGCGACGCTGAAGGCGATGCCGTCGGCGTGACCGCGCTGGAGATGGAGACCGGCGAGGTCCACATCCTGCACGCCAAGACCGTGCTGCTGGCCACCGGCGGCGCGGGCCGCATCTTTGCGGCCAGCACCAACGCCTTCATCAATACCGGCGACGGCCTGGGCATGGCGGCGCGCGCCGGCATCCCGCTGGAAGACATGGAGTTCTGGCAGTTCCACCCTACCGGCGTGGCTGGCGCGGGCGTGCTGCTGACCGAAGGCTGCCGTGGCGAAGGCGCGATCCTGCGCAACAGCGACGGCGAGCGCTTCATGGAGCGCTACGCCCCGACGCTGAAGGACCTGGCCCCGCGCGACTTCGTGTCCCGCTCGATGGACCAGGAGATCAAGGAAGGTCGCGGCTGCGGTCCCAACAAGGACTACGTGCTGCTGGACATGACCCACCTGGGCGCCGAGACGATTGCCAAGCGCCTGCCCTCGGTGCTGGAGATCGGCCACAACTTCGCCAACGTCGACATCACGAAGGAGCCGATTCCCGTGGTGCCCACCATCCACTACCAGATGGGTGGCATTCCGACCAACGTGCACGGCCAGGTCGTCATCCCGAAGAACGGCAAGCCCAACGACATCGTCAACGGCCTCTACGCCGTGGGCGAGTGCTCCTGCGTGTCGGTGCACGGCGCCAACCGCCTGGGTACCAACTCGCTGCTGGACCTGATCGTGTTCGGCCGCGCCGCCGGCAACCACATCGTCGACTTCAACCTGAAGACCAAGTCCCACAAGGACCTGCCCAAGGATGCCGCCGACAGGACGTTGGCCCGCTTGGCCCGCCTGGACTCGGCCACCGAGGGCGAGTACTCCCAGGACGTCGCCAACGACATCCGCGCCGCCATGCAGCAGCACGCCGGCGTGTTCCGCACGCAAGCGTCCATGGACGAAGGCGTGGCCAAGATCAAGGAAATCGCCAAGCGCGTGGGCAGCATCGGGCTGAAGGACAAGTCCAAGGTCTTCAACACCGCTCGCGTTGAGGCGCTGGAAGTCGAGAACCTCATCGAAGCCGCCCAGGCCACGATGATCTCGGCGGCGGCCCGCCCCGAGAGCCGTGGCGCCCACGCGCACAACGACTACCCGAACCGCGACGACGCGAACTGGATGAAGCACACGCTGTGGTACTCCGAAGGCAATCGCCTGGACTACAAGCCTGTCAATCTCACGCCGCTGACCGTCGAGTCGGTGCCCCCGAAGGTCCGTACCTTCTGACGCCGCGCCGAGCAAGGATCAAGACATCATGAAGCGCACTTTCAAGATCTACCGCTACGACCCGGACAAGGACGCCAAGCCCTACATGCAGACCCTCGAGGTCGAGCTGGACGGCCATGAGCGCATGCTGCTCGACGCCCTGGTCAAGCTCAAGGCCGTCGACCCGTCGCTGTCCTTCCGGCGCTCCTGCCGCGAAGGGGTCTGCGGTTCGGACGCGATGAACATCAACGGCAAGAACGGTCTGGCCTGCCTGACCAACATGCTGACGCTCCCGGGTGTCATCACGCTCAAGCCGCTGCCGGGCCTGCCCGTCGTGCGCGACCTCATCGTCGACATGACGCAGTTCTTCAAGCAGTACAACTCGATCAAGCCCTACCTCGTCAACGACAACCCGCCGCCCGAGAAGGAGCGGCTGCAGTCGCCCGTCGAGCGCGAGGAGCTGGACGGCCTGTACGAGTGCATCCTGTGCGCGAGCTGCTCGACGAGCTGCCCGAGCTTCTGGTGGAACCCCGACAAGTTCGTCGGCCCCGCCGGCCTGCTGCAGGCCTACCGCTTCATCGCCGACAGCCGCGACGAAGCGACCGCCGAGCGCCTGGACAACCTCGAAGACCCGTACCGCCTGTTCCGCTGCCACACGATCATGAACTGCGTGGATGTCTGCCCGAAGGGGCTGAACCCCACGAAGGCCATTGGCAAGATCAAGGAGTTGATGGTCCGCAGGGCCGTCTGATCATGAAGAAGCGGTTGCGCCTCCTCCCAAGGTTTGGCGGTTGAACAGACGCCATGCCTGAGTTGATCGGTGAACGCGAACTTTCCAAGCTGCGCTGGCGTTGTCGTCGGGGCCTGCTGGAGAACGATCTGTTCATCGACCGCTATTTCGCGCGCAAGGGCGATCGCATCAGCGTGACCCAGGCTGACGGCCTGACTGCACTGATGGACCTGGCCGACAACGACCTTCTCGACCTGTTACTGCGCCGCAAGGAACCCAGTGGTGAAATCGACACCGCTGCGGTGCGCGAGGTTCTCGCCGAGCTGCGCACCTGAACCGTTTTTTAAAGCCTCAAAGGACTGCACCATGACCCCGTCCGACGTGAAAGCCACCCTGTCGTTCTCCGACGGCAGCCCCTCGATGGACCTGCCCCTGTACAAAGGCAGCATCGGCCCGGATGTCATCGACATCCGCAAGCTCTACGCCCAGACCGGCAAGTTCACCTACGACCCCGGCTTCCTGTCGACCGCGTCGTGCAACTCCACGATCACCTACATCGATGGCGACAAGGGCGAGCTGCTGTACCGCGGCTATCCCATCGAGCAGCTCGCGGTGAACTGCGACTATCTCGAGACCTGCTATCTGCTGCTGTACGGAGAGCTGCCGAACGAAACGCAAAAGTCCGACTTCGAATACAAGGTCATGCACCACACGATGGTGAATGAGCAGATGCAGTTCTTCCTGCGCGGCTTCCGCCGGGATGCGCATCCGATGGCGGTCATGACGGGCCTGGTCAGCGCGCTGTCGGCCTTCTATCACGACAGCACCGACATCAATAACCCGGAGCACCGCGAGATCGCGGCGATCCGCCTGATCGCCAAGATGCCCACGCTGGTGTCCATGGCCTACAAGTACACCATCGGCCAGCCGTACATCTACCCGAAGAACGACCTCAGCTACGCCGGCAACTTCATGCGCATGATGTTCGCCACGCCGTGCGAGGAGTACAACCCGAACCCAGTGCTGGTGCGTGCGATGGACCGCATCTTCACGCTGCATGCCGACCACGAGCAGAACGCGTCCACGTCCACCGTGCGCCTGTGCGGTTCGTCGGGCACCAACCCCTTCGCGGCCATCGCGGCCGGCGTGGCCTGCCTGTGGGGCCCTGCGCACGGCGGTGCCAACGAGGCGGCGCTCAACATGCTGGGCGACATCCAGAAGTCTGGCGGCGTGGCCCGCATCGGCGAGTTCGTCAACAAGGTCAAGGACAAGAACTCCGGCGTCAAGCTGATGGGCTTCGGTCACCGCGTGTACAAGAACTACGACCCGCGCGCCAAGCTGATGCGCGAGACCTGCTATGAGGTGCTGACCGAACTGGGCCTGGAAAACGACCCGCTGTTCGAGCTGGCCATGAAGCTGGAAAAGATCGCGCTGGAAGACGAGTACTTCGTCGCCCGCAAGCTCTACCCGAACGTCGACTTCTACTCGGGCATCGTGCAGCGCGCCATCGGCATCCCGGTGCCGCTGTTCACTGCCATCTTCGCGCTGGCCCGCACCGTCGGCTGGATCGCCCAGCTCAATGAGATGATCGGCGACCCCGAGTACAAGATCGGCCGCCCGCGTCAGCTCTTCGTCGGCGCCACGCCGCGCGACGTCAAGCCCCTCGCCCAGCGCTGAGCCAAGAACGACATCCGGACGTTCTTCCCCGAACCCCTCGGTCCCCCGAGGGGTTCTGTCGTTTTGGAGCCTGTAACAGCCCATGACCACCGCCCCAGAGATCCTCGTCCTTGGCAGCGTCAACCGCGACCTCATCGTGCACGCGCCGCGCCTGCCGTTGCCGGGCGAAACGCTGCGCGGCCAGCGGTTCGGCTCCTGCCTGGGCGGCAAGGGCGCCAACCAGGCTGTCGCCGCGGCGCGACTCGGCGGCCGTGTGGCACTTGCCGCCCGCGTGGGCCTGCTGGAGAACGGGGCGGCCATGGTGGCGCAACTGAGCGGTGAGGGCGTCGACACGCGCGCCATCGTCCAGCCCGCCGACGAAGTGCCCGGCGTGGCGCTGATCGTCGTCGGTGCCGAAGATGCCGAGAACCAGATCGTCACCGTGGCTGGCTCCAACGGCATGCTGCCGATGGAGCAGGTCGAAGCGCTGGAGCTGACTGGCCTGCGCTGGATGGTCGCCCAGCAGGAGCTGCCACTCGCCAGCATCGCCCGCGCCTTCGAGCGCGCCCGCGCCGCCGGCATCAGAACCGTCCTGAATGCCGCGCCTTTTCGCCCCGGCAGCGAAAGCCTGCTGCCGCTGGTTGACCTGCTCGTCGTCAACGCCCTCGAAGCCCAGGCCCTGGTGACGACCCTGGGCGGCGCCGCGGCAGCGCCCGAAACTCTGGCCGAGTCGCTGCGTCGCCAGGGCCCGGCGGCCGTGCTGGTGTCCCTCGGCGCGGAAGGACTGTGCTGGGTCGACGCTGACGGCCCGCGCCGCGTACCGGCCCGTGCCGTGAAGGCCGTCGACACCGTCGGCGCCGGCGATACCCTGGTCGGCGCCCTCGTCACCGCGCTGGCCGAGGGCCAGTCGGTCGCGAACGCGCTCGCCTTCGCCCAGGCCGCCGCGGCACTGGCGGTGTCGCGCGCCGGCGTGCAGGATGCGATGCCGCGCCGTCAAGAAGTCGAGTTATTGCTCGCGCAGAACCATTGATCCACAAGGAGAACAAGATGTCCCAGACCCTGCTGCTGCCCCGCTGGCTGCTGACGATGAAGCCCGGCGAACCCGTGCTCGACGACCATGCCGTGCTGATCGATGGCGCGCGCATCGCCGCCGTCGGCCCGCGCGCTGAGCTGCTGGCGCAACATCCGCAGGCCGAGCGCGTCGAGCTACCCGAGCAGATCTTGATTCCCGGCCTCATCAACGGCCATGCGCACTCGGCCATGACGCTGCTGCGCGGCGTCGCCGACGACGTGCCGCTGATGGACTGGCTGCAGAACCACATCTGGCCGCTGGAGAAGCGCTGGGTCAGCGAGGAATGGACCTACCTCGGCTCCAAACTCGCAGCCGCCGAAGGCCTGCGCAGCGGCACGACCTACATCAACGACATGTACTTCTTCCCGACCGCGATGGCCCGCGCCGCCGTGGATTCGGGTGTGCGTGCCGCCGTGTCAATGAACGTCATCGACTTCCCGACCGGCTATGCATCTGGCCCGGACGACTACATCGCCAAGGGCATCGCCGCCTATGAGCAGTACAAGGGCGAGACGCTGCTGGACTGGACCAGCGCGCCGCACGCGCCGTACACGGTGTCGGACGAGACCTTCATCAAGCTGCGTGACCTGGCCGAGAAGCTGGACATCCAGATGCACTGCCACATCCACGAGACGGCGGGCGAGGTCGAGGACGGCATCAAGGCGCATGGCATCCGCCCCATCGCGCGGCTGGACAAGCTGGGCCTGTTCAGTGAACGCATGATCGCCGTGCACATGGTTCACCTGAACGAAGCCGAGATCGAGTTGATGGCGAAGAAGGGCGTGCACCTGGTGCACAACCCCAACTCCAACCTGAAGCTGGCCTCGGGCGTCATGCCGCTGAAGGCACTCGAAGCCGCTGGCGTCAACACCATCCTCGGCACTGACGGCGCGGCGTCCAACAACCGCCTGGACATGTTCGGCGAGATCCGTTCGGCGGCGCTGCTGGCCAAGGGCATCACCGGCGACCCGACGGTGGCCTCGGCGCGCACGGCGCTGGAGATGGCCACCATCCGCGCCGCCAAGGCCATGGGCCGCGCCGATGACCTCGGCTCGCTGGAAGTCGGCAAGCTGGCCGACTGCGTGGCCGTGTCGCTGGACAGCATCGAGTGCCAGCCGGTCTACAACGCCGCGGCCCAGCTCGTCTACGTGGCCGGCCGCGAGCAGGTCAGCAATGTGTGGATCGGCGGTCGGCAGGTGCTCAAGGAGCGGCAACCGACGACCATCGATGTGCCGGCGTTGCTGGCCGAGGTGCGCGACGTGGTCAACCGGATGAAAGCCGGCTGACCACAGACGTCAGAACGACATCCGGGCGCCCACGCGGTACTGGCGGCCCAGCACGTCGAACAGCGAGGGGTTCACGCCATAGCCGGTGTTGGTGCCCGGGGCGTTGGGCGGTGCGACGTCGGTGACGTTGTCGATCTTGAAGTAGGCGGTGATGTTTTTGTTGATCTTGTAGTTGCCGGCGAGATCCCAATAGAAAGCGCCCTTCATCTGGTTGTTGTCGATGGTCTGGTGCTGGGCGGTGGAGACTGGGCAGTTGGTCCGGCACTCGATGAACTCGTTGCTGTAGACGCCATCGCTGACCCAGCGCTGGCCCACCGTGAAGCTGACCTTTTCGCCTTCCCAGGATTGCGAGAACTGGGCCTTCCACTTCGGCGTGTCGCCGAGGTTGACGCCTGCACGCTCGGCCGGGATGGTGCCGACGATGCCAGATTCCTGCAGGAAGCTCTTCGTGTGGGTGGCCAGGGCGCGCAGCGTGACCTTGCCGGGCAGATTGACGCTGGCCAGGTTGAATCGGTACAGAGCTTCCATGTCGAAGCCCTTGTTGCGCATCTTGGACAGATTGAAGGCCTGCAGCGTCACGTACTTCACGGGGCTGACAAGATCCATCGCGGCGCAGATCTCTTGGTTGCCTGCAGCGCAGAGGTCCACCTCCTGCTGCGCTCCGAGGGTGGCGATCACGTCCTTCAACTTGATGTCGAAGTAGTCGATCGATGCACTGAAGCCTGGCGCCCACTTGGGCTGCGACAACACCAGGCCGAGGATGCGGTTGTTGGCCAGCTCGGGGCGAAGGTTGACGTTGCCGATGGTGCGCTGCTGCACGTTGTAGGTGTTGCCCTGGAAGTTGACGGCCTGGTTGACGACCACCGGCGCGGCAAACAGTTCGGAGAGATTCGGCGCGCGCACATCGCGCGAGGCGACGTAGCGGACGCGCAGGCCATCGATACCGGTCTTCCAGGTCGAGCCGATCTTCCAGCTGTTGATGCCGCCGGCGGTGCTGTAGTTCGTGCGACGCACGGCCGCGTTGAGGTTGGCCTCGCCCAGGCTGTCGGACTTGAACATCGGAGCGTTCACTTCGACGAAGCCTTCTTTCACGTTGTAGGCGCCCACCGCAGCGTGGTAATTGCCGGCGAACCAGTTGTTGCCCACGGTGGTGTTGAGGAGCGGGTCAGCCGGGTATTCGGCCGTATTGGGCGTTGCGGGGTAGACGCCATTGCCATAGGGGTCGCCCGTCACCCAGTAACTTTCCTTGCGACCTTCCGCCCCGAAGGCGACGGCCACTGGTCCTGCCCAGTTCGAGAACGGCTGGCCGTTGACGTTGAAGCTCACCACCGACTGACGCTGCACCGACAACTGATGCGGACCGACGGCCGGGAACACATAGGCCAGCGCGGCCGGATCCTGCTGCACGTCGCCGATGATGTTCAGCGGCACGCAGCCTGCGGCCACGGCGGTGGCGTTGCGGCAGACGATCTGGCCGGACGAATTGCGCACGGCGTCGATGGCGGCGTTGAAGCGCGGGTTCAGCATGATGTTGCTGACCTTCAGGTCGATGCTGTTTTCGCCGTGCTCGACGTAGCCGTCATACGACCAGGTCTGGCCTAGCACGTTGGCCTTGCCGTTCGCACCCACCACAAACCGCTTCTGTTCGCGGATCGGATTGACCTCGATGTCCTTGGGCTGGTTGCCGTAGGCCGTGCCGAACTTGAAGCTGGTGATGCCCTTGTCCACGCAGGCCTGCTTGATGGAGGCCGGCAAGTAGGGGTTCTCGCACTGGATGGTCAGGTTGTCCAGCTTGGGCGAACCGGGGTTGGGCGTGTTGCGGGCGTTGGTCCTGGCCAGGTTGACCGTGAAGTAGACCTCGGTGTCATCGTTCACGTCATAGCTGCCACGCGTGTAGAAGACTTCACGCAGCAGGTTCATGCCCATGGTGGTGCCGCCGCCGATGGTGCCGGAGAGGTCACCACCCACGCAGAAGGGGGTGATACAGCCGGTCACCGCACCCGTGCCGGTAGGCACGCCGTTCGAGCCGTACTCGAACTTGTAGGGCACGCCGTCCTTGCCGAAGGCGGTGCCCTGCAGCGGACCTTGCGTGATCAAGCCGTACTTGGAGTACTGGAACTGTTGGGCGTTGCGGATGTCGAACAGCTGCGGCTTGCCGTCGGTGGTTTGGCTGGTCGGGCGCTGTTGCCAGGCCGGGTTGTTGAACCAGGTGCGGCCGTTGGCGCCCTGGCCACCAAAGCGGGGTGAGGGCACGCCCTTTTCACGGACGACTTCCACGCTCACGGCAATGTGCGCGCGGTCGTCAAGGAAGCTGCTGCCCCAGGCGGCTTGCAGTGCGCCGTTCTTGTCGTCGCCGTAGTTGGTCTGGCCAGCTTCGATGTTGGCCTTGAAGCCCTTGAAGCGCTTGTCGGTAATGAAGTTCACCACGCCGCCCACGGCGTCGGAGCCGTAAGAAGCGCCGGCACCGCCGTTCACCACGTCGACTTGCGTGACGAGGAGCTGTGGGAACTGGCTGATGTCGGCCACGCCGGTCACGTTGGCCGGCACCACGCGTTGGCCATCGAGCAGGGTCAAGGTGCGGATCGGGGCCAGGCCGCGCAGGCTCAGCGAGCTGAGGCCCTGCAAGCCACTGCTGGTGCTGTTGGTAAAGGTGGTGCGACCCGTGCTGCCCTGGAGCGCAGGCAACTCAGCGAGGCTCTGGAAAATGTTCGGATGAGCCGCCTTCTCGAGGTCGGAGGCGGTGAGGCGCGTGGTCGGCGTCGGCTGCGTGAAGCCGCGCGCCGAGATGCGCGAGCCCGAAATGATCACCGCTTCCAGCACGCTGGGGCGGGGATTGACCTCTGGTGCGGCGTCGGGCGTTGTCGCCGGTGTCTCAACGCTTTGGGCCAGGGCGGGAAGCGCCAGCACGGCGCAAGCCGTGAGGGCCGCCAGATGGATCAGGTTCTTGGAACCGGGATTTCGCATGGAAGGTCTCCTGAAGGTGGCAGGGTGGGCCGCTGCCTTGTGGTCGTTGAGCCGGTATTCGCTAAACAACTTTGCTTATTGGATAGCGCTGTCCAATGAGCTTAAAAAAACCGAATGGCTTAGGTTGAACCTCGCCCGAACATGCGATCCGCAAGGCTTGAACAGCGGCTCCGAGGGCAATCGCGCTTCGGGATTGCGCTATCCTAGGCATCGAATTCCCCCTCCGATATGGGGGATACCATGTAGACATGCCGAGCAGCAAGACGACATCAGTCGCCTCCCCTAGACGCGCCAGGGCCACCGGCCGGGTGACGCTGGCCGACGTGGCGCAGGCCGCCGGCGTCAGCCCCATCACCGTGTCGCGGGCCCTGCGCGGCGAGCGGGCGGTGGCGCCTGAGCTGTGCGAACGCGTCCAGGCCGCTGCCACTGCCCTGGGCTATGTGCCCGACCCGGCCGCCCGCGCGCTGGCGTCCAGCCGCAGCTCCCATGTGGCGGTGCTGATCCCCAAACTGAGCAACACGCTGTTCGTCGAGTTGCTGGACGCGGTGCAGATCAGCCTGGTGCCCGCCGGCTACCAAACGCTGATCGGTGTGACCCACTACGACGCGGCTGAGGAGGAGGCGGTGCTGCGCAGCTTCCTGGCCCACCGGCCAGCCGGGCTGATCGTCACCGGCCACGACCGCAGCCCGGCGGCGGCGGCGCTGATCGAGGGCAGCGGCGTGCCCTGCGTCCACGTCATGGAGATCGAGGCGGAGCCGGGCAGCTACAGCGTCGGTTTCTCGCAACGCGCGGCCGGGCGGGCCATCACCCAGCATCTGCTGGACAGCGGCCGCCGCCATGTCGCCTACGTGGCCGCCCAGCTGGACCCGCGCACGCTGGAGCGCGGCGAGGGATATGTCGACGCGCTGGTGCAGGCGGGCCTGGCGGACCGCGTGACCAAGGTGCTGATCGCCGAGCCCTCGTCCATGGCGCTGGGAGGCGCGCTGCTGGAGCGTGTGCTGCGCGAGGCACCTGAGACCGACGCCATCTTCTTCTGCAACGACGACCTGGCCCAGGGCGCGCTGCTGGCGGCGCTGCGCCTGGGCGTGGCGGTGCCGGGCCGCGTGGCGGTGGTGGGCTTCAACGACCTGCCGGGCAGCGACCAGATGGTGCCCACGCTCACCACCGTGGCCACGCCGCGCCGCGAAATCGGGGTGCAGGCGGCGCAAATGCTGATGAAGCTGATGCGCGGCCAGCCGGTGGAGACGCCCAACCTGGACCTCGGCTTCCAGGTGGTGCGCCGGGCGTCAGCCTAGTCCGACGTCCAGCCGGTAGTGCCGGCCTGGTTCGATGCTGCGCACGAGCCCGTCCGGCACTGGGTGTCCGTCAAGCAGGACGCATGACCGGCCGGTGCGCTTCACTTGCAGGTGAAAGTGCGCGCCCCGGAATTCGCGCTCCGCGCTGAGGTGGTTCCAGCCGTGCGGCAACTGCGGCTTCACCAGCAGCCCCTGGGCGTGGCCCCGCAGGCCGCACAAGCCCTCGATGACGCAGCGGTAGGCCCAGGCGGCGGTGCCCGTGTTGAAGAGCTGGCTGGAGCGGCCCGCGGTGCGGGGGTACTGCTGGTGGGCGCCGCGGTAGTAATTGGGGATGAAGACCGGCAGTTGGCCGCGCTGCAGCACATCCGTGGGGTTGGGCCCCGGGATCATCTGGCGCAGCAGCCGGTAGGCGCGGTCACCTTGGCCGGCCTCGTAGAGGGCGTGGATGTAGAAGCTGGCGGCGTGGTTGTAGACGGCGCCGTTCTCGGCCGAGCCCGGGTGCTTCTGCGTGACGCGGCCGACGTCGTCGCGCATGCGGGAGTAGGGCGGGTTGAACATCGCCACGCCGTGGGGCGTTTCGAGCTGGGCCTCGATGGCCGCCATCATCCGGGCGCGCTGGGCCTCGTTCGCGGCGCCGCTGAGCATGGCCCAGGACTGCGGGTTCAAGTAGATGCGACCTTCGGTGTCGGCGCTGACGCCGAACACCACATCGTCATCCGTGATGCCGCGGGCGAACCAGTCGCCGTCCCAGAGATGGCGGTTGGCCGCGTCGTTGAGTTCCCGGGCCGCGCCGCGCCAGCGCTCCGCGGCCTCCTGAAGACCGGCGTCAGCACTGATGCCGGCCCACAGCTTCATCGCATGGGCAGCGGCCACCGTCAGCCAGCCCGAGACGCCGCGGCCCTTGTAGCCGACCATGTTCATCGGGTCGCACCAGTCACCCTGGGCGATGTAGCTCAGGCCGCGCGCGTCGCGGTCCTGCAGCAGCCAGGCCATGGCGCGGTCCATGCGCTCGGCCAGGCTGAACTCGCCCACGGCCACCTTCAGCAGCGCGAAGTCGCCCGTCTCGTCCAGGTAGGCCTGCAGGCAGACGGGCAGCCAGACGCAGTGGTCGGTGTGCGGCACCTGGTTGATGTACTTCAGCTCGGCGCCCTCGATCAGCAGGATGCCGTCGGGCATGCTGCCGTTGGCGGCCTGCTGGCTCAGCGCGTGCAGCAACGCCCCGCGCGTGACGCCCGGCGCGATGTAAGCCATGCCCAGGTTGTCCTGGAGATAGTTGCGGGTCTGCGGGTCCGTGCTGAGGCGGTTCACGTCACCGTGATAGAAGACCTGGCGCGGCAGCCAGTGGTTGACGAAGCGGTCGAAGTCGGCGTCGGGCGTCTGGATGCGCAGGCAGCCCCGGCCGCTTTCGATGTAGTCGGCGTAGGCGGCGCGGGTGCGGGCGAAGCCGGCTTCGCTGAGATAGGTCGCTCGCACTTGTGCGATCTCGGCGTCGTCCAGCGCCGGACCAAAGAGGAAGCGCCAGGTCTGGCTTTCTTCGGGCTCAAGCGTCAGCCGGTATTGCACGCAGGCGGCAGGCGTCTCGTAGCGGGCGTCGCCACCGGCCAGCCGCTCGGCCTGCAGGGCGCTTGGGGCGTGCAGGCCGCCTTCGCCTTCAAACGCGGCCTGGCTTGCCTCCCAGGCATCGGGCGCGCGCTCGCAGAGGAAATAGGTCTTGTCCTTGAGGTTCAGGTTCTTGAAGTGGTCTGCCACCTTCTGGTAGGGCGTGACGCTGTTGGCCACGACGCCGCCGAGGTCGGCGCGCCACTCGGCCGACTGGTTCATCCACGACATATAGCCGATGGGGAAATAGGGCACGACGCTAAGGCGCCGCGGCCGGTTTGACAGGTTGGTGACGCGCAACTCCCAGAGTTCGGCGACATCGTCGGTCGGCAGGCCCAGGCGCATCTCCACCCGCAAGCCCAGGTGCTCCACGGTCCAGCTCAGGTCATGGCTGCCAACGACGAAGCTGAAGCGCTCGACCGGCGCCCGCACCGGCTCGTAGGGTGCGGAGAACAGCTCGCCGCTGTCCTCGTCTTTCACGTAGACGAAGCGGCCCGGGTGGTGGGCGTAGTAGGCCTGCTCCGGCTGCATGAAGGTCTTGGCCTCCAGGTTGGGCGCATGCGCGTACTTGGCCGGTTCGGGCTGCATGAACTGTGCGGTGGCATAGCCGCGGCAGGTGACCTGGATCATCATGCGGCGGTTCCACAGGAAGCCGCCGGCCTGGGGCAGGGCGGTGGGACTGGTGAGCTCGCAGCGCTCGCCGTCATCAAGGTGACGCAGCATGGATTCAGGTCGAAGGAGTGGAGGACTTGCGCGCAGCCAGATCGGCCTGGATGCGCGCCATGGTCGGGTTGTCCAGGCTGTAGAACATCATGATGACCGCGGCCAGCAGCGTGAACGCCGCTGGGATGACGGACATCAGCCAGACGATGCCGGCCTGGGACTCGGCCGACTGCGCGACGTTGGGCGCGTAGCCGAGGACGGAGAACAGCATGCCGATGACGCCGACCGCACCGGCGGTGCCGACCTTCTGCGCGAAGGAACTGGCTGCGAAGGTCATGCCCGTGGCCCGGCGGCCGTTGCGCCATTCGTTGTAGTCGGCCGAGTCGGCCAGCATGGCGAAAGACAGCGGCGACTTCGGGCCCAAGGCCAGGCCGAGGGCGATCTGTAGCGCATACATCCACGCGATCTGGTCGCTGGGCACGAACAGGAAGGCCGTCGACAGCACGGTGGAGACGAGCATCAGGCCGATCAGCAGCTTGCGCTTGTCGATGAAGCGCGTGAGCAGCGGCGTGCAGGCCGTGCCCGCGGCGGCGGCCAGCAGATAGGCCGGCATGAAGGTGGCGAGCAGCTCGGGCCGGTTGACCACGTACTTGAAGTAGTAGGCCGCGCTGGTCATGCGCAGTGTGATGCTGAGCATGATGATCAGCGAGAGGAAGAACAGCAGGATCCAGGGCAGGTTGCTGCGCAGGTCGGCCAGGTCCTGGCGCACGCTGGAGGGCCGCGCCTGCACGGGCTGGACGCGCTCGGTCGTTGCACTGAAGGTGAAGGCGAAGATCAGCGCCGCGGCCAGGCCCCAGAACGCCATGGTCAGCGTCCAGCCCAGGGCGGGATCGCCGCCGCCGAACCAGGCGACCAGTCGGGGCGACGCGGCCGTCACCAGGGTGCCGCCTGCAAAGCCGGCGAAGAAGCGGGCGGAGTTGACGGCATTGCGCTCCCTGGCGTTGCCCGAGATCACGCCGGACAAGGCACTGTAGGGCAGGTTGACGCTGGTGTAGACCGTCATCAGCAGCAGGTAGGTCACGTAGGCCCACACCAGCTTGCCGGTGGGGCCGAGAGCGGGCGTGGAATACGTCAGCACACCGATGACGGCCAGCGGCACCGGCATGAAGAGCAGGTAGGGGCGGAACTTGCCCCAGCGCGTCTGCGTGCGGTCGGCGAAGGCGCCGATCATGGGGTCGGTGAAGGCGTTGAAGATCTTGACGACGAAGAGCATCGTCGCCGCCGCGCCAGCCGTGATGCCGAACACGTCGGTGTAGAAGATCAGCAGGAAGGTCGAGATATTGGTCCAGTAGAAGTTGAACCCCATGTCGCCCAGGCCGTAGCCGACGATTTCGCGCTTGGTCAGCGGCGCCTGGGTCATGACCTCAACCAGTCGCACACCTCGGCTTCGAGTTCCTCCAGCGGCTTGAGCGCGTCCACGCACAGCACGCCCGGCTCGCCGGCCGGCGGCTCCAGCGTCTCGAACTGGCTGTCGACGAGGCTGGCCGCAAAGAAGTGCGAGCCGCGTGTGGACACCCGCCGACGGGCCTCGGCCTTGTCAATGGCCAGGAAGGCGAAGCGCAGTCCGGGCGAGGCCTGGCGGAGTTGGTCGCGGTAGCGGCGCTTGAGCGCCGAGCAGGTGAGGACGAGGCCCGCCGGCTGCCCCCGCAACTGCTCGCACAGGCTGGCCAGCCAGCCGGCGCGGTCGTCGTCGTTCAGCGGCTGGCCCTGCGCCATCTTGCGGCGGTTGGCCTCGCTGTGAAAGAGATCGCCTTCCAGCAAGACTCGCCCCATGCGCTGCGCAACGGCCGCTGCCAGCGAGGATTTGCCACTGCCGGCCACCCCCATGACGACGAGGGAACCGGGCGCGAGTTGAGTCATGGCAAGGGGTGAGGCAGGCGGAGAGGCGCCCAGGATCGGGCTGGTTGGATAGCGCTATCCTACCTTGCGCCCGAAGGGGTGTGATCCGTACTTCCCCGCAAGCGTTGAGGAGCGTCGAGGAGTAATCCACTGGCGACGAACAGGCGTAAAAAAGCCCCGCCGAAGCGGGGCCTGGGATCAAGCCGCGGGCATCAAAGCCCCGGCATCAGCCCGGCATGAAATGGACCTGCCTGGCCACCAGCGCACCGTCCTTCACCGAGCCCTTGATCTCGACCTTGGCGCCGTTGGCGAGTTTGGCCGCGTCGCCATCGATGAACTTCACGGTGCTGGCCGAGGCGTCGACCTTCTGGCTGCCGACCTTGAAGTCGGCGCTGCTCACGAAGTCGCCGATCAGGCCGCCGAGGTAGACGTAGTCGTTGCCGGCATCGTCCTTCTCGGGCTTCTGCAGCTCGATGCTGATAGCCGTGAGCTTGACGCTGCCGTCGCTGCCGCTGACGGTGGCCTTGATGCTCAGGCGCGAGCCGTTCACCAGGTCGGCCAGCTTGGTGCCCACTGGCTGCAGCAGCGTGTTCGGCGTGATCTGCACCGTGTAGCTGCCGACCTGCACACTGGTGTCCGTCACGTTGAAGGCGACGCCGGAGAAGCCGATGGTCCTGGCCACACCGGTCGTGTTGACGACGGTGACGCTGGTCGCCGTGAAGACGCCGCTCGTGGCCGAGTAGCTGCCTTCGACGGTGACCGCCACGCCGACGGCGAGGTTGGCCAGCGACTTGCCGTCCGGGCTGACCTTGGTCGTGTCACCCCACTTCACCGTGGTGCCCAGCAGCGTGAAGCTCTTGCCCGTGGCATCCACGGCGCTGATCGCGCCGGCCAGATGCTCCGGCTTGTCGGCCGGGGGCGGCTGCACGGCGATCTCGGTGGCCTTCACGCCGGCCGGTGTCAACTGGCCGGTGACCTGCACCCAGGCGCCCGCAGCCACGTCGGCCGCGCTGCCCTTGGTGAACTTGGCGGCGCTGGCGTCGACGACCGTGCCGCGCAGCGTGAAGTTGGCGAGCGAGACGTAGTCCGTGATCTGGCCGATCAGCAGTGCCTTCAGCGCCGTGTCGTTCTTGAACACGCGCAGCCAGTCGGCCTTCATCGCGCCGTCCTTGATGCTGCCGTGCGCCTGGGCCTGGGCACCGTTGGCCACGTCGGCCGCGGTCGTGCCTTCCTTCAGCGTCGCCGTGCTGGCGTCGACGAGCACGTCGCCGATGCGCAGCGACGAGAGGCTCTGGAAGTCGCTGATCGGGCCGCCCACCGTCGTGTCCGACGAATCCGGCAGCTTGCGCGCCTTGACCTCGACGACGCTGGCGTTCAGCACCGTCTTGCCGCCGCTCGTGGCCGGCGCATTGGCCGAGACCACACTGACCAGCTTGCCGTTCTCGATGACGACGCCGGCGGGCAGCAGCTTGGCGTCGGCATAGCTCACCGTCACGCTGCTGTTGCCGACCAAGGCGAAGGTCTTGGCCGTCGTGTCCAGGCCCTGAACGGCGCCGCTGATGCGGAACAGCTCGCTGCCGTCCTTGACCTTGCGCTCGATGCGCGTGGCCGTGATGCTGCCGTCGCTGGCCACCGTGCCGCTGACCTTGACGAGGTCGCCCACGGCGAGCTGGGTGAGGCTGGAGAAGCCTTCGAAGACGGTCGGCAGCTGGCCGGTCGTCGTCGTCTTGATGGTCTGGCCGAAGACGCTCAGCGTGCCGGCCGTGCCGTCCACCGCGCCGATGGTGCCGACGAGGGCGAAGTTCACGACGAGGCTCTGCAGCACGCCGTCCTTCAGCGCGGCCTGC
>JAEKLF010000315.1 GCA_019509985.1 Burkholderiales bacterium
GTCTTCGACCTGCAGGCCGCCCAGTACGGCATCGACCGCGGCTTCGGCAGCGGCGCCAAGAGCTACGACGACAACGCCCCCTACACGCCCGCCTGGCAGGAAGCCATCACCGGGGTGCCGCGTGCGCAGGTCATCCGCGTGGGGCGCGAGTTCGCCGAGAACGCGCACAAGACCAAGGGCAAGTCGATGATCATCATCGGCGCCGCGATGAACCACTGGTACCACTGCGACATGAACTACCGCGGTGTCATCAACCTCTTGATGATGTGCGGCTGCATCGGCCAAAGCGGTGGTGGCTGGGCGCATTACGTGGGCCAGGAGAAGCTGCGCCCGCAGACCGGCTGGACGGCGCTGGCCTTCGCGCTGGACTGGATCCGACCACCGCGCCAGATGAACAGCACCAGCTTCTTCTACGCCCACACCGACCAGTGGCGCTACGAGAAGCTGAACGTGGACGAGGTACTGTCGCCGCTGGCGACCGAGGCCGAGCGCGCCGAGTTCGCCGGCAGCCTGATCGACTGCAATGTGCGCGCCGAGCGCATGGGTTGGCTGCCCAGCGCGCCGCAGTTGAAGACCAACCCGATGCAGGTGGTGAAGGACGCCGCCGCCGCCGGCATTGAGCCCAAGGACTACGTCGTGCGCGGCCTGCGTGACGGCTCGCTGCAGATGAGCTGCGAAGACCCCGACGCACCGCAGAACTGGCCGCGCAACATGTTCGTCTGGCGCTCCAACCTGCTCGGCTCCAGCGGCAAGGGCCACGAGTATTTCTGCAAACACCTGCTGGGCACCGAGAACGGTGTGCAGGGCAAGGACCTGGGCGTGGACGACGCCAAGCCGGGCGAGGTGCGCTGGCATGCCCAGGCGCCGCAGGGCAAGCTGGACCTGCTCGTGACGCTGGACTTCCGCATGAGCACGACCTGCCTGTACAGCGACATCGTGCTGCCCACGGCCAGCTGGTACGAGAAGAACGACCTCAACACCAGCGACATGCACCCCTTCATCCACCCGCTGTCCGCCGCGGTGGACCCGGTGTGGCAGTCGCGCAGTGACTGGGAGATCTACAAGGGCTTCGCCAAGGCCTTCAGCAAGGTCTGCATCGGCCATCTGGGCGTGGAGAAGGAAGTCGTGCTGTCACCGCTGATGCACGACACGCCGGCCGAGCTCGCCCAGCCCTTCGGCGTGAAGGACTGGAAGAAGGGCGAGTGCGACCTCATCCCTGGCAAGACGACGCCGACCATCGCCGTCGTCGAGCGCGACTACCCGGCCACGTTTGAGCGCTTCACGGCGCTGGGCCCGCTGATGGAGAGGCTGGGCAACGGCGGCAAGGGCATTGGCTGGGACACCAAGACGGAGGTGGCGCAGCTCGCCGAGCTCAATGGCGTGAACGCGGAGGGCCGCGCCCGCATCGTCAGCGACATCGATGCCTGCGAGGTCATCCTGCAGCTCACTGGAGAGCGAGAAGGTCTCCTACAACGCCGGCTACACCAACGTGCACGAACTGATCCCATGGCGCACGCTGACCGGCCGCCAGCAGTTCTACCAGGATCACGCCTGGATGCGCGCCTTCGGCGAGGGCTTCAGCAGCTACCGCCCGCCGGTGGACCTGAAGACGACGGGCGAGATCCAGAACATCAAGCCCAACGGCAACCGCGAGATCGTGCTGAACTTCATCACGCCGCACCAGAAGTGGGGCATCCACAGCACCTACAGCGACAACCTGATGATGCTGACGCTCAACCGCGGCGGTCCCGTCATCTGGCTCAGCGAGGACGACGCCAAGAGCGCCGGCATCGAGGACAACGACTGGGTGGAGCTGTTCAACATCAACGGCGCCATCGCGGCCCGCGCGGTGGTGAGCCAGCGCGTGAACCCCGGCATGACGCTGATGTACCACGCGCAGGAAAAGATCATCAACACGCCCGGCAGCGAGATCACCGGCGTGCGTGGGGGCATCCACAACTCGGTGACGCGCATCGTCACCAAGCCTACCCACATGATCGGCGGCTACGCCCAGTACAGCTACGGCTTCAACTACTACGGAACCATCGGCACCAACCGCGACGAGTTCGTCGTGGTGCGCAGGATGAACAAGGTGGACTGGCTCGACACCCCGCGTGACGACCACCTCGCCGAGGCCTACCAGGCCCAAGGCGAAAACCCCTGACCACGCGAGGAGCAAGCAAATGAAGATTCGCGCACAGATCGGCATGGTCCTGAACCTGGACAAGTGCATCGGCTGCCACACCTGCTCGGTGACCTGCAAGAACGTCTGGACCAGCCGCCCCGGCGTCGAGTACGCCTGGTTCAACAACGTGGAGACCAAGCCTGGCATCGGCTACCCCAAGGAATGGGAGAACCAGGACAAGTGGAACGGCGGCTGGATCCGCAAGCCCGACGGCAAGCTGGAGCCGCGCCAGGGGGGCAAGTGGAAGCTGCTGATGAAGATCTTCGCCAACCCCAACCTGCCGGAGATCGACGACTACTACGAGCCCTTCACCTTCGACTACGACCACCTGCAGTCGGCCCCCGAGATGAAGCATGCGCCGACGGCACGCCCGCGCAGCCTCATCACCGGCCAGCGCATGGAGAAGATCGAG